>CAYVCE010000026.1:0-13637 GCA_964449915.1 uncultured Steroidobacteraceae bacterium
GTCTTCCGATTGGCCGGGCGGCAGGCCGTCGATGGCGGCGACAGCCGACCCGGCGCGTCGACCGAGCACGATCCCGAGCACCGGGAACAGGACGTCGGCATCGCGCAGCGCGTGGGGGACGTCGGCGGCCAGGCGCAGGACGAGGGTCGCGCGGCGGGCATCGGTGCGGTGCAGCCCGGCGTACGGGACGCGACCGGTGATGGCGGCCGCGATGTCGAGGAAGTCGCCGTAGCGGTTCGTGCGCGCGCCGAGGACGCTGTTGCCGAACGCGATCGCGTTCGACTCCCCCCACGCAACCTGCTCGCCGAGACGCGGTCGGGCATCGTCGAGCTGGTAGGGAGCGCAGGTGAAGGTCGGCCGCGCGCCCAGTGCTCGGTATCGGTCCATCAGCAGCCGGCCGCGCTCCGCGGTGCGGGGATCTCCGCGATACAGCTCCGGATGGAGCAGGTCGAGGGCGCCGATGTTGAGGGTGGTGGGGATCCGCACGCGCGCTCCGCCGTCGGTCAGCCGCAGGACGAAGTCGATGGTCGCCTCGCCGTGGTAGAGGCACGAGTCGACGTGGGCGCGCGTGACGTCGATCAGCTCCGTCGCCCCGGTCGCCTCCGCGGCGCGCACCACGAGCCGCATGGCAAGGGCGGCGCCGTCACCGAGCTCGCCGTCGAGGAGCGCGCGGTCGTGGGCGCTCAACACCGGGCTCAGCCCCGCGCCTCCTCCGCCTCGATGCGCGCGATCTTCTCGACCCTCGGCTGGTGCCGGCCGCCCGCGAACTCGCCCTCGAGGAAGGCCCGCACGCAGGCCCTGGCGACTTCCGTGCCGACGATGCGCGCGCCCATGGACAGCACGTTGGCATCATTGTGCTCGCGGCCGAGTCGCGCGGTCACCGGATCGGCCGCCTCGACGCAGCGGATGCCGCGCACCTTGTTGGCCACGATGGCCTCGCCGGTCCCGCTCCCGCCCAGCACGATGCCGCGCTCGAAGTCGCCGCGTGCCACCGCCCTGGCCACCGGCGCGACCAGGTCGGGGTAGTCGACGGCCGCCGTGTCGAAGGTGCCGAAGTCCCGGTACTCGATCCGCAGCTCGTCGAGCAGCGTGCAGAGCTCACCCTTGAGGTGAAAGCCCGCGTGGTCGGAGCCGATGGCGACGCGCATGCGGCGAGGATAATCGAGACGGTGCAGCCCGGCCGCTGCCGCACGGCGTGCGTGTGCCGCACGGCCCGGGGGGCGGAACGAGGCGTCCTAGGGCGCAAGCTCCACGAGGGCCGCCAGCTGGTCGCGCCCGATCGGGCCGTCGCGCAGGATGCTCGCCGGCGTGACCGAAAGGTCGAGCACGGTCGAGGCGACCCCACCGGGGGCCGGGCCGCCGTCGACGACCGCTGCCAGCTCGTCCTGCTGCATGGCGAAGGCGATGAGCACGTCATCGGCGCCCATGGTGTCCGGCTCGTCGGACCGATTGGCGCTGGTCGCGAATAGCGGGCCGGCCGCCCGGATCAGCGCGAGAGCGACCGGGTGGTCCGGCGCCCGGAAGGCCTGCGTCTCCCCGGAACCAGGCAGGACCAGCGTCAGCGGGCCGGGCCAGAAGCGCCGCGCCAGCGCGTGGGCGCGGTCATCGGCGTACCAACCGGCATCGGTCGCCTGCGCGATGTCGGCGACGAGGATGGGGATGCGCCGATCGGCAGGACGTCCTTTGAGCTCGAAGAGCGAGCGCAGGCGATCGAGGCGGGCCACGGCGACGCCGTAGACGGTGTCGGTCGGGAACGCAACGATCTCTCCGGCGCGGAGCAGCTCGGCGGCACGGGCGATCCCGTCCGGTGTCGCGCCAAGCCGATCCGTCACTGATCCAGTCCAGGCATCTCGATCCGCACGACCCGGTCGAGCCCTGCCAGATCCGGCACGACCTGGACCGATGCGCCCGGCGGCGCCAGCGCCCGTATCGCCTCGAGCTGGCCAACTCCGATCTCGAGCAGGATGGTCGCGCCCGGGGCGGCCCGGGTCGGCGCCTCGGCGAGGAGCCGACGCAGGAGGTCGAGCCCGTCGGGGCCGCCGTCGAGCGCGACGCGCGGCTCGAAACCGAGCGAGCCGTGCCGCTCGTCGACCTCGGCGCTCGACACGTACGGAAGGTTGGCGATCACCACGTCCGGGCGCGGAACCGGATCGTCCAGCAGGTCGGCCTCCACGAGCCGGACCAGGAGCTGGACCTCGTGCGCACGGAGGTTCTCGGCTGCCAGGGCGAGGGCTTCAATCGAGATGTCGCTGGCGATCAGCGTGAGCTGGCCCGAGCGCACCGCGTCCCCGAACCGGAGCGCGAGGACGAGTGCCACCGCTCCGGTCCCGGTCGCCACATCCCGGGCAACCAGCGGGCCGCGCGCGAGGCGGAGCTCGATCTCGGCGACGGCGGCGTCCGCAAGCAGCTCGGTCTCGGGACGAGGGATGAGGGCGCGAGCATCGGTCCCGATCCGCAACGAGTGCCACTCCTTGAAGCCGCGGATGTACGCGACCGGCTCGCCGGCGGCCCTTCGCTCGACCGCGACCTCGAAGGAGGGCCGGTCGTTCACCGGGTCCTCGGGATGAGCGAGCAGCCAGGATCGGTCCCGCCCGACAACGTGTGCCAGGAGCACCTCCGCGTCCAGCCGCGGGCTCGGTGAGCCGGACGAACGGAGGCGGTCGGTGGCGTCGCGGAGGGCCGCACGGATGCCGGCGGCCTCAGCTCGACCCATCGTCGCCGAGCTCGTCGAGGCGTCGCGCCTGGTCGGCCTCGATCAGCGGCTGGATGACCCGGTCGAGGTCACCCTCGAGCAGCCCCGGCAGGTTGTGCACGGTGAGACCGATGCGGTGATCGGTCACCCGGTCGTCGGGGAAGTTGTAGGTCCGGATCTTCTCGCTCCGCTCGCCGGAGCCGACCTGGGACCGGCGCTCGTCGCCACGCTCGGCGGCCTGGCGCTGCTGCTCGGCCTCCAGCAGCCGCGCCCGGAGCACGCTCATCGCCTTGGCGCGATTCTTGTGCTGGCTCTTCTCGTCCTGGATGGCGACCACCATCCCGGACGGCAGGTGCGTGATTCGCACCGCCGAGTCGGTCGTGTTGACGCTCTGGCCACCGGGCCCGCTTGACCGATACACGTCGACGCGCAGATCCCTGTCATCGATCTGGACCTCGACCTCGTCCGCCTCGGGCAGGACCGATACGGTCGCGGTCGAGGTGTGGATGCGTCCCTGCGCCTCGGTGGTCGGCACGCGCTGCACGCGATGCACGCCGGATTCGAACTTCAGGCGGGAGTAGGCCCCCTCGCCGCGCACCTCGGCGATGACCTCCTTGAAGCCGCCGGCCTCGCTCTCGGAGGTGGCCATGATCTCGACCTTCCATCGTTGGCGCTCCGCGTACCGCGCGTACATGCGATACAGGTCAGCGGCGAAAAGCGACGCCTCCTCGCCGCCGGTCCCCGCGCGCACCTCGACGATGACGTCGCGGTCGTCGTTCGGATCGTGGGGCACGAGCTGCAGGCGCAGCGCAGCCTCGAGCTGCGCCGAACGGTCGGCGAGCCGCTCGACCTCGTCACGCGCCATGGCGCGCATCTGCTCGTCGGGGTCATCGGCCATGGCCCGAGCGCCGTCGAGCTCGGCGCGCACCGACCGCCACTCGCGCAGGCCGGCGACGACCGGCTCCAGGCGGGAGAGCTCGCGGCCGAGATCGGCCAGTCGGGCGGTGTCGGACGCCGCCTCCGGCGTTGAAAGCTGGCGGCTGATCTCCCCGTAGCGCGCCTCCAGCTCCGTGAGCCGGTCGATCATGCCCGAGCCGCGGCGGAGGCCTCACGATCGGATGCGAGGCAGGATTCGAGCGAAGCGATGCTGACCTCGAGCATCGACCGATCCGGTGGCCGGGTCGTGAGCGACTGGAGCCACAGGCCGGGCTGGTAGAGGGCTCGCACGAGCCGGTTGCCGTAGTGCCGCGCCCCGAACCGAACGAGCTCGTAGGCGAAGGCCGCGATGAACGGCACGAGCACGATGCGACTCAGGAACAGCGCCCACAGCGGCACGTCGGCACGCGGGATGAGGCTGAAGAAGAAGATGCTGACCACGACCACGATGAGCAGGAAGGTCGTGCCACACCGCGTGTGGGCCGTGCCGAAGGCATCGACCTCGTCGGGCGTCAGGGGCCGATCGGCCTCGTACGCGCTGATCGCCTTGTGCTCCGCGCCGTGGTAGGCGAAAACCCTCTTGATGTCGCTCATCATCCCGATCGCGGCGATGTAGGCGATGAAGATCACGAGCCGGATGAGCCCCTCGATCGCGTTGGCGGCGAAGTCGTTGTTGGTCGCGTCCTCGGCGAAGGTGGACAGGAACAGCGGCAGCAGGAAGAAGAGGCCGATGGCGAAGCCGATGCTGAAGATCATTGTCACCGCGATCATGCCCTTGCCGAGCTCCACATCCTCGCCCTCGGCGGCGATCGCCGCCGAGCGCATGAGCATGCGAGTGCCGATGACGAGCGTCTCGTACAGCACGAACATGCCGCGCAGGAAGGGGATCTTGATCAGCCGGCGATCGGCCGAGAGGGCCGCCGGGAGCGGCTCCGAGAGGGTCTGGATCTCGCCTGACGGCGGCCGCACGCTCATGGCGACCGTCGTGCGGCCACGCATCATGACGCCCTCGATGAGCGCCTGCCCTCCGTAGAAGAAGTCGGGCATGCGGAAGCGACGCCTGCCTGCCGCGTCCGTCACGGCGCCGATCACGAGCGGACCGGCCGCGATGAGCAGCTCCGGGATGAGGAACAGGAGGTGGGGCGCAAGATGCGCCGGCCACCAGGTCGGGCGCCGACGCATCCGCGGGTCGATCAGCGCAACGACCGCTCGAGCCGCTTCTGGAAGCGCTCGACCTGGCCCGCGGTGTCGACGATGTTCTGCGTGCCGGTGAAGAAGGGGTGGCACTTGTTGCACACCTCGACCTGGATCGACGCGGAGGTCGACCCGACGGTGAAGGTGTTGCCGCACCCGACGCAGCGGACCTGCGCCTGATGGAACGTGGGGTGAATCTCGGCTTTCATGGGACTGGCTGCTGTGCTCCGATGCGTCAGGCTGGCTGTGCGGACTGGCCAATGCTCGATTGGTAGGGGCCGGCCTCGATGCTGACGCGCTTCCTGGTGCGGGTCTTGTGGGTGAATCGGACCTTGCCGTCGGCCGTCGCGAAGAGCGTGTAGTCGCGGCCCATCCCGACGTTCTCGCCGGGGTGGAACGTGCTCCCGCGCTGGCGGACGATGATCGTGCCGGCCAGCACGTAGTGCCCGTCGCCACGCTTGACGCCGAGTCGCTGGCCGGCGCTGTCGCGGCCGTTCTTGCTGGACGAGCCAGCCTTCTTGTGTGCCATCGGTTACTCCTCGGCCTCGGCAGTCTTGGCGGTGCTGCGCCGTCGAGCTGCCGGCTTCGCCTTCGGCGCATCGGCGTCTCCGGCAGTTGCCGTGGCCTTCGGTGCCGCCGGCTTTCGCTTCCGCGCCGGCTTCGCGGGAGCCTCGGCCGCGGGCTTGCTCTCGGTCGCCTCGGGCTTGCTCTCGGTCGCCTCGGGCTCGGCTTTCGCTGCGGGCTCGGCCGTGCTGCGCTTGCCCCCCGCGCTGATCTCGTCGATCCGCACGCGGGTCAGGTGCTGCCGGTGCCCGGCCGTGCGGCGGTACTTCACCTTCTGCTTGAACTTGAAGATGATGAGCTTCGGGCCGAGCTCCTCGCCGAGAACGGTGCCGCTGACGCTGGCGCCATCGACGGTCGGCGCACCGACCGTCACCGCCTCGCCGTCGCCGACGAGCAGGACGCGGTCGAAGGTGATCGAAGCACCGGGCTCCGCGGCCAGCCGCTCGACGATGAGCTCGCTGCCGGCCTCGACGCGATACTGCTTCCCGCCGGTCGTCACGACGGCGTACATGTGTGCTCTCCTGGGTCTGAATCCCATCGCGCTGGGTCGCGGGTGGCGCCGTCCGATCGGCGCACACCAAAGCGGGCCGAGTGCTCAGCCCGCGGGAGCACGAAGTCTACCGGGCGATGGGTGGAGTGTCAACGAAGAGGAGCCTCGTGCGAACCGCGCGACGCACGCGGAGTGGCAGGTCCATGGCGTGCACGACGTCCTCCGGCCGGCCGGCGCCGCTGGCGTCGAGCTGAAGCACGGCCCGCAGCCGTGCAGTGTGGCGGGCCTCATCGACCTCGATGATCTCGACATCCTCGATAAGCGGTCGGAGATCGCGATCGCCCGCGTCGCTGCGGCGCTCGCTCTCCCCGCGGCGCCGCTTCCCGGTCAGCGCCTTCGCGGACAGCAAGCGCACGACCGCGCCGCGAAGGGCGTCCGAGGTGAGCGACTCGTCGCCGCTGACCTCGACCTCGTACTCGGCACCGCGCAGCTGCGATGCGGCGGACGGGAAGCCGTGCCAGACCTCCTTCGCGTCGCGCAGGCCGACCCCGTCGGGGAACAGCTCGCCAGCGGCTTCGATTCGGTCGATCGGAACGAGCTCGTCGAAGTAGGCCTCGATCACCTCGCCGCGGAGCTCGATCCCGACCGGCAGGTTGGCGGCGAGCTTGATGCGCGGGCGTGGCTTCAGCGCCCGGGTGTAGGAGAGTGGAAGTTCGGCCTCGCGGAAGGCTCGCTCGAGCTCGGCGACGAGCTCTGCCTGTCGAAGCCGGAGCGCGGGCTCGGCGCGGCTGATGAGCAGCTGCCAGCGCTGGCGCGGCGGAGCATCGGGGGTTCGTGTGGTCATGGGCTGACGATCGTACCGTCGATCCCGCTCGACGGCCAGCGCGCAGCCTCAGAGCGCCGGCTTGTGTGCCCGCATCCGGATCGACTGCAGGATGCCCATCCCGAACAGGAGGCTGATCAGGCTCGACCCGCCGTACGTCACGAGCGGTAGCGGGATTCCGGTGACGGGCATGATCCCGATGACCATCCCGATGTTCACCAGCACCTGGAAGAGCACCATGCTCGCCAGGCCGACCGCGATCAGCATCCCGAAGGCGTCGCGTGCCTGCCAGCCCACCACCAGGATGCGCCACAGGAGCAACCCGAACAGGGCCAGCACAACGGCGCCACCAACGAACCCGAGGTCCTCGGCGACCACGGTGAAGATGAAGTCGGTGGACTGGACCGGGATGTACCCGCGCTGGCCCTCGCCGCCGACGGTGAGGCCGCGGCCCAGCCAGCCTCCGGAGCCGACCGCATTGAGTGCCTGGATGAGCTGGAAGCAGGCACCCTGCGGATCGGCCGATGGGTCGAGGAAGCAGAACAGCCGCTGGCGCTGGTACTCGCGCAGCATGCCGACCACGAGGGGCGCGACGCCGATGACGCCCGCTGTGAAGAGGCCCATCCAGCCGAGGCCGGCGCCGCTCATGAAGAGCATGCCGACCAGGATGCTGATGAAGACCAGGGCGGTCCCCAGGTCCGGCTGCCGGAATACGAGGAAGGCGGGGATGGCCATCAGTGCCGCCGCCGCCAGGATCGTCGCCAGCCTGCCGATCCGCTCGCGACGGCCCGACAGGTAGGCGGCCAGCACCACGATCATCAGCACCTTGCTGACCTCGCTGAACTGGAAGTCGAGGCCCGCTACGGTGACCGACATCTGCGCTCCGAACAGGTTGGTGCCGATGAGCATCGTGATGGCCAGCAGCCCGAGCACAACGATGTAGATCGGCAGGGCCAGGGTGCGCAGCCAGTGGTAGTCGATGCTGGCCACGACGAAGAACAGGATGAGGCCGATGGCGGCCCAGATCAGCGTCTTGACCGTCTGGCTGATCCCCGCACCGGCCGCCGCGTCGTTGTAGCCGGCCGAGTAGCCCATCACCACCCCGAGGCCGATGAGCAGGAGCACGTACACGAGCAGCTGGATGTCGAAGTGACGCCAGTCGCGGGCCCTGAAGGTCTCAACAAACGTTGCAGTCGCGACACCCATCGGTCAGTTCGCCGTCACGAGGCTGAAGTCGTTGGGATCGAGGCGCAGGTCCTGGTCGAGGCCGTAGTGGAGCTGGAGGAAGTACTTGACGACCTCGGCCGACACGTTGCCCGGGACCACCGCGGAGTAGTTGAAGGTCACGATCGCGAGCTCCGCGTCGGTCGCACCGGCGGCGCTCGGCAGGTAGGCGACGAACCACGAGTGGAACGGCAGCGTGCCCTCTGCGGTCGGCTCGCCGAACTCGGCGGTGCCGGTCTTGCCCGACAGGGCACCCGGCAGGGCGAGATCGCGGATGTTGTAGGCATGGCCGGAGGTGATCACCTCACGGGCGCCGATGCGCATCGTGTGGAGCGTGCCGGGGTCGGCTGCGATGGGGTGCAGCACCTCGGGCTGGTACTCGCGGACCAGGTCGCCGGACGCGTCCGTCTCGCCGCGCACGATCATCGGTCGCATGAGGTTACCGCCGTTGGCCACGGCGGAGTAGGCGTTGAGGATCTGGAGCGGTGTGACGGCGATCACGTTCTGACCGATCCCGGCCTGAGCCAGCTCACCGGTGAAGACGCCTGATCGCCCCTGCTGGCGCGCCCACTCGGTGCTGGCGATGATGCCCGGCTCCTCGCTCGGCAGCCGGATGCCGGACACCTCGCCGAAGCCGAGCTCGTGCGCCCAGCCGGCGAGCGGGTCGATGCCGGTGTGCACGGCCATCTGGTAGAAGAACGTGTCGGAGCTCTTGGCGAAGGCGTCGACCATGGCGAGCGGCCCGAACCCCTGGCGGTTCCAGTCATACAGGCATTCGCCGGCCGGTGCGCCGGGGATCTGGTAGCAGCCGAAGGTCGGCCATTGGCGGTCAGCCGTGGTCACGCCCTCCTCCATGGCCGCGATGGCGGTCACGAGCTTGAAGGTCGAGCCGGGGGGGTAGATGTCGCTGATCGCGTGGTTGCGAAGCGGCTTGTTCGGATCGGCCAGGTACACGTTGAAGTCGTCGGTGCTGATGCCGCCTGCAAATTCGTTGTTGTCATAGGCCGGCAACGACACCATGGCCAGGATCTCGCCCGTCTGCGGATTCATCACCACCGTGACGCCCTGGCTGACGCCGGCGACCTCCATGCCCCACGTCAGGGCCTGGGTCGCGAGGCGCTGCATGTCGGCGTCGATGGTCAGCATCAGGTTGGTACCCGGCGCGGGCTCGCGAATCGTCTCGATGACCTTGATCAGGCGGCCGGATGCGTCGCGCTCCATCAGCTGCGATCCGTAGGTCCCGCGAAGCTCCGTCTCGAACGATGCCTCGACGCCCGTCTTGCCGATCACGTCGTCGCGCAGGTAACCATCCGACTCGAGCGCCCCGAGCTCCTCCCGGCTGACCGGCCCCAGGTAGCCGAGGACGTGCGACAGGAGCTGGCCGCCGGGTGCCCCGGTCTCGTCGAGGTACTGGCGGATCGGATCGATCTCGATCACCACGCCCGGCAGCCGGTCCGCTTCCTCGCCGATGAGCAGCGCCGCCTCGCGTCCGACGCCGCGAGCGATCGGAACGAGGTCGAACGGCGATCCGCTGAACGCGTCGAGCCGATCGCGCAGGGTGGCGCGACTGACGCCGATGAGCTCCGCCACGCGGGCCAGGACCCGCCCGCGCGCCGACGTCGGAAGGTCGGCCGGCCGGACCTTCACCGCCCACGACGGAACGCTGACTGCGACCGGTCGCCCGGTGCGGTCGAACACGAGCCCGCGTGGCGCGCGAATCGGCACGACGACGGTCCGATCGGCGGCAGCGCGACTGGCGTACACGTCGCCGCTGACCACCTGGAGCTGGAACAACCGTCCGCCAAGCACCGCCAGCAGCACCGCGGCCACGACCGCGAAGGCGATGAACCGCGGCCGTGACCGATGCAGATCGACGCGTCCGTCGTTCAGGTCCGCCATCGGCTCACCACGCCGGCGCGTCCTCCGGCGCATACCGCACCGCGAGCGCGCGAGCCGGGACGAGCAGCAGTCCGACGATCGCGGCGTTGAGCAGCGCGGCGGCCATGATGATGCCGAACGGCGGCGCGCTCGGCGTGGCTTCGGCGACCAGTTGCGAGATGAGCAGCGTCCCGATGTCGGCCACGATCGAGCCCACGAAGGCGGCCGCCACCGGGTAGATCCAGGTCAGCCCACCGAGCACGCGGCTGCCGCCGCTGACGAGGACGGCCACGACGAGCATCACCAATGGAACGGATCCGAGAGGCTCGCCGACCAGCAGGTTGGCCGTCAGGCCGGCGGCGAAGGCCCACGTGATGCCTGGCAGGAAGCCGCCGATGCAGCTCACGAGGACCACCGCAACGAGCACGAGGTTCGGCTTGACGCCGCCGATGACGATGACCGGCGCGAGCCCGGCGTGCACGATACCGACGACGACGGCGAGGAGCGGGCTCAGGTATGACATGGCTTCGGGTGCCGGGCTGCAGAGACGCCGCCACGGTATCACGTGAAACACTCGCTCCGCAGTGTGGATAACTCCTGACCGAGGCCGCCGGTAAGCGCCCGGTAAGCGGCCGGTAACTGCCGAAACTGGTAGAATTGAGCCTCAGCACACCAACTCGCAGCGGAGTACGCGTGGTCCGGGTTACGGCCTGTACGAACCAGAAGGGCGGCGTCGGCAAGACGACAACGGTCATCAACCTGGCGGCCTTTCTCGCACTCTCCGGCACACGAACGCTCGTGATCGATCTCGACCCGCAGGGCAATGCGACCAGCGGCCTCGGGATCGATCGGCGGGCAGTCGATCGCTCTTCCTACGACGCTCTCGTGGACCGCGTCCCGGTCTCGGAGCTCGTGGTCGAGACGCCGGTCGAGGGCCTGGACCTCGTCCCCTCCGCCCCGGCCCTGTCGGGCGCCGAGGTGGAGCTGGTCGGCGTGGCGGCGCGCGAGCATCGCCTCACCGCGAGCCTGGCCGAGCTGAACGGCCGCTACGACCGTGTGCTGATCGACTGTCCGCCGTCACTCGGGCTGCTGACCGTCAACGCTTTGACCGCGGCGGACGGCGTGCTGATCCCGATTCAGACCGAGTACTACGCCCTGGAGGGCCTGAGCCAGCTGGTGAACACCATTCGACGCGTCCGTGAGGGGCTCAATCCGCGCCTCGAGATCGAGGGCGTCCTGCTCACCATGTACGACGCGCGCACGAACCTGTCGGCACAGGTGGCATCCGAGGTGCGCCGGCACATGAACGGCAGCGTGTACCACACGGTCGTGCCGCGCAGCGTCCGACTCTCCGAAGCGCCCAGCCACGGCCTGCCGATTGCCCTCTACGACCCCACCTCCCGCGGGGCCGATGCCTACCGTGACCTTGCCGGCGAGGTGGTCGCCCGTGGCTAGCCTCCCGTCGCGCGGCCCCCGGACGTTCGGCCTCGGTCGCGGCCTCGACGCGCTCATTCCCGGTCACGAGGGCGACCGAGGCGTGCTCGAGATCGCTCTGCATCGGATCGGTCGCAATCCCGACCAGCCTCGCGCGGCGTTCGACGAGACGCAGCTGGGCGAGCTGGCGGCATCGATCGCCGTGCACGGCGTGATCCAGCCGGTCATCGTCCGCGAGCTGGCCGACGGGGGCTACCAGCTCGTCGCCGGCGAGCGCCGGGTGCGGGCCGCGAAGCTCGCCGGCCTGGAGACGATCCCGGCCGTCGTGCGCGCCGCCGACCGGGACGGGAGCTCGCTCGAGCTGGCGCTGATCGAGAACCTGCAGCGCGAGGACCTCAACGCCATCGAGACGGCACACGCCTACCGCGAGCTCATCGACCGTTTCGGGCTGACGCACGAAGCGGTCGCGCGCCAGGTGGGCAAGAGCCGGGTCGCGGTCAGCAACGCGCTGCGTCTCCTCGACCTGGCGCCGGAGACGCGGGCCGCCATCGTCGAGGGCCGCATCACGGAGGGCCACGGCCGCGCGCTGGCCGCCATCACCATCCCCGAGCTGCAACGCGCCGCTCTCGCGGTCGTGCTCGAGCGCCAGCTCTCGGTCCGCCAGACCGAGGAGCTCGTTCGTCGCAAGCGGGACGACGCGCCGACGACGCACCGGACGGGGCTCAGCAACGACCTCGCCGACCTCGAGGCTCAGCTGCGCGGCGTGCTGGCCACCAGGGTCGGGATCGTGCGGACCCGGCGCGGCGGACGGCTCGTCATCGACTTCTACTCCGACGAAGAGCTCGACCGGCTCTACGCGATCATCACCCGGGGCGCCGGGGGCACGGCGACCAGCAGCCAGCCCGCGGTCGCGCCACCACCGGCCCATCACGAGGACGCGCCGCCAGCATGACCGTCGAACGAGCGCCGAAGACGCGCAGCAGCAAGGCGTCGTCGAGCTACACCGCCGCCAGTATCCAGGTCCTCGAAGGCCTCACCGCCGTGCGCAAGCGCCCCGGCATGTACATCGGCTCGACGGACGCGCGCGGCCTGCACCAGCTGGTCTGGGAGGTCGTGGACAACAGCATCGACGAGGCGATGGCCAACCAGGCGACCCGCATCGATGTGACCATCCACGCCGACGGCCGGCTCGAGGTGGTCGACGACGGGCGTGGGATCCCGGTCGACCGGCACAGCACCGGCAAGAGCGCCCTCGAGGTCATCATGACCGTGCTCCACGCCGGGGGGAAGGTCGGCGGCGGCGGCTACAAGGTCTCCGGCGGGCTCCACGGCGTCGGCATCAGCGTGGTGAACGCCCTGAGCTCCGACATGCGGGTCGAGGTCCTGCGGGACGGCAAGCGGCACGTCCAGGAGTTCACGCGCGGGACCCCGAAGGGTGCGGTCAAGCAGAGCGGCGGCGTCGCCGAGGCCAATCGCGGGCTCGACCCGGCCTGGAAGCGCACGCACGGGACGCGCACCTTCTTCCACCCCGATCCCGAGATCTTCGAGACGCTCGACTTCGGCTGGGACACGATCAGCACGCGGCTGCGTGAGTCGGCCTACCTGAACAAGCGGCTCTGGATCCGCCTGCGTGACGAGCGCACCGATACCGAGAAGAACTTCTTCTTCCAGGGCGGCGTGACGAGCTTCGTGCGTCACCTGAACCGCCGTCGGGACGTGCTCAACAGCCGGCCGATCTACGTCGAGCGGATGGTCGAATCGACCATCGTCGAGGTTGCGCTCCAGTACAACGACGGCTTCGCCGAGACCGTGCTTCCGTTCGCAAACAACATCCACACCGTCGACGGCGGTACCCACGTCGCCGGCTTCCGTGCCGCGCTGACGACCTCGCTGAACTCGTGGGCGCGCAAGTCGGGCACGCTCAACGAGAAGGAGGCCAACCTCTCGGGTGACGACGTCCGCGAGGGCCTGACCGCCGTGATCAGCGTGAAGCTGACCGACCCGCAATTCGAGGGCCAGACGAAGGCCAAGCTCGGGAATGCGGACATCAAGGGCATCGTCCAGAACGTGGTGACCGAGGGGATCGTGCAGCATCTCGAGGAGAATCCGGCCGACGGCCGGCGGATCATCGAGAAATGCTTGACCGCCGCGCGCGCGCGCGAGGCGGCGCGCAAGGCGCGCGACCTCGTCATCCGCAAGGGCGCGCTTGAGGGCATGGCCCTGCCGGGCAAGCTGGCCGACTGCCAGGAGCGCGATCCGGCGCGCAGCGAGCTGTACATCGTCGAGGGCGACTCCGCCGGAGGCTCGGCAAAGCAGGGGCGCGATCGGCGCTTCCAGGCCATCCTGCCGATGTTCGGCAAGATGCTGAACGTCGAGAAGGCGCGGCTCGACCGCGTGCTCAG
>CAYVCE010000027.1:0-9339 GCA_964449915.1 uncultured Steroidobacteraceae bacterium
TCGGGCGGCTGCGCGACAGGCATGCCGTGCTCCTCATCACCAGCCCCGCCGGGGACGAGGGGTTGGACTACCTCGTCGAGCTGGAACGCCTGGCCCAGGATGCCGGGGTGCGCCTGCGCTACGCCGCGGATCGCTTCGCCCCGGACCTCGAGGGCAAGGCGGTGCGGCCGGCGCACTCGCTCCACGACGCGTACCTCGCCGCCGACCTCATCACCTACCCCTCGCTGTACGAGGGATACGGCAACGCCCTTGTCGAGGCGATCTTCTACGGCAAGCCGGTGGTAGTGAACCGCTACAGCGTCTACGACGCCGACATCCGGCCGCTGGGCTTCCGCTTCATCGAGATCCAGGGCGCCATCACGCCCGACACCGTCCGCGAGGTGCGCGCCGCGCTCGCCGACCCGCGACGGCAGGCCCGGATCGCGCGGCACAACTTCGCTTTCGGCGAGCAGCACCTGTCGTACGAGGTCCTCCAGCGCCGGCTGGCCCGATGGATCCGCAAGCTCACGACGTGAGCGCGTAGACGCGCTCCCGGACCTCCTCGAGGTCGACCTCGGGCGTGGACGTACCGCCGGTGATCCCGATGCGGGGCTTGCCGCGCAGCCAGTCGGCATGCTCGGCGGCCAGCTCATCGGCATCGGCGACGTGGACGGTCTCGGGCTGGATCTGGGCGCACTTCACGGCCAGCTCCTTGGTGTTGCTGCTGTTCTTGCCGCCGACCACGATCATCGCGTCGACCTCCTCCGCCAGCTTCACGCTGTCGTCCTGGCGGGTCAGCGTGACCGGGCAGACCGTGTTGACGACGCGCAGGTCGTGGGCCCGGCGCAGGCAGAACGCGGCGAACTCCTCGAGCTTCTGCGGCAGGATCGTGCTCTGGCTCAGGACGCCGATCTTCTTCGTGCGCGGGACGCGCTCCCAGGTGGATCGGTCCATGTCGTCCACGACGACGTGCTTCTCGCCGGCGTAGCTGCGCACGCCCTTGACCTCGGGATGGTCCTCGTGGCCGATGATGCAGACGGTGTAGCCGGCCTCCGCCAGCTCACGCGCCGCCTTCTGCGACTGGAGCACCCAGGTGCAGGTGGCGTCGATGACCTCGAGGTCGTCCTTGCCCTTGACCTGCTCGATCTCCGACTTCGGGACGCCGTGGGCGCGGATGACGAGCGTCCCGCCCTCCACCTGGTCGGCCAGGTCGGCGGTGCGGATGCCGCGGTCGGAGAGGTCGGCCTTGATGCCCGGGTTGTGGACCAGCTGGCCGAGGGTGGTGACCTCTTTGCCCTCGGACCGCGCGTGCTTGGCCTTGTCGATCGCCAGGCGCACGCCGTAGCAGAAGCCGGCGCGCTCCGCGATCCGTACATCCGGTCGAATTGCCGTTGTCATCAGGTTCATTCTACGAAGTGCGCCTGCAGTCGGCCCGACACGCGATCGGATCACCTCAGCGCCGGACCGCCTCCGCGAGCGGTCACCTCGCGCCCGGAGGCCCGGCCCGGCGCTGGTCGGAGGGCAGGAGCGCCTCGATCTCGTCCATGATCCGATCGGTCCCCTCATTCAGCGCGACGCGGTCCAACCGACCCTCTGGCTCGTGAGGCAGCATGAAGGGCGTCCCGAAGTGCACGGTCACACGCGTCGGATGCGGCCACCGAGAGCGTCCCGGGAAGATGCGGTGCGTGCCGGCGATGCCGACCGGCACCAGCGGCGCGCCGGACCGCATGGCCAGCAGCGCGGCGCCGGGCTTGCCGACCTTGAGGTGGCCGTCCCGCGAGCGGGTGCCCTCGACGAACAGGGCGAGCGGCCTGCCGGCGGCGAGCGAGTCCATCGAGAAGCGCTGCGCCGCCCGGTCGCCCTCGCCGCGGCGCACGAAGTAGACGCCCGACTGCGAGGCGAGCCAGCCGACGATCGGCCATCGGCTCATCTCGACTTTGGCCATGAAGTGCACGACGCGACTGACCTGGTGGCCCGACGCCCAACCCAGGATGGGCGGGTCCAGGTTCGAGCAGTGGTTCGAGACCAGGATGAAGGGGCCGCTGCGCGGGACGTGCTCGACGCCGACGATCCGGGCCCCGAACAGGACGCGCGCCAGGAAGCCGGCGATCGCGCACCCGGGCTGATAGAACCAGCTACGCACCGATGCGCTCCAGCGCCTCGACGATAGCGTCGACGCAGGCCCCCACGTCCAGCTCCCCGCTATCGAGGACGAGGGCGCCGACAGGGATGCGGAGCGGCGCGACGGCGCGGCCGGAGTCGGCGGCGTCGCGACGGCGGATCTCGTCGAGGTACTCGGCCACGCGCTCGGGGCGCCCCATCTCGGCCGCGCGGCGCGCGGCGCGCACCTCGGCCTCGGCGGTGAGGTAGACCTTCAGCGTCGCCTCGGGGAGGACCACGGTGCCGATGTCGCGCCCGACCATGACGACGTCGCCGCGGACTGCCGCCATGCGCTGCACGCCGAGCATCGCGTCGCGCACCTCCGGGTGGCGGCTGACGGCGCTCACCGCGCGGTCGACGCGGGGCCGCCGAACGTCGAGGGTCACGTCACGCCCGTCGAGCAGCACGGTCTCCAGCCGGTCGGCCTGGTCGGGTCGAGCGCGCTCGACCGCGATCCGGCTCGTCTCCGCCAGGGCCGCCAGCGCCGGGCCGTCGTCGAGCGCCACGCCGCGCTCGACCGCCGCCAGGGTCAGGGCGCGGTACATGAGCCCGGTATCGATGAAGGTCGCGTCGATCGCCTCGGCCAGCGCATATCCGACCGTGCTCTTGCCCGCTCCCGACGGCCCGTCGATGGCCACCGTGGTCGTCATCGGCGCCGCTCGCCGGCCAGCGCGGCAACCTCGGCCGGGCGCAGCGCGCGCCATTGGCCGGAGCGCAGGCCGGCCAGGCGCAGCGGGCCGATCCGGGTCCGCACAAGCCGCACGACGCGCGCGTCGACCGCCGCGAACAGCCGCCGGACCTCCCGCTTGCGGCCCTCGCCGATGCGTACCGCCAGCCAGGCGCCTTCCTCGTCGCGATCGCGCTCGACCTCGGCTGGCGGGAGCGCGAAGCGAGCCGCCAGGAGGCGCGCCGGGCCGTCGTCGAGGATGACGCCCTCGCGCAATCGCTGGAGCACGGCGCGCGTCGGCGCCGGCGCCACGAGGGCCGCGTACTCGCGCTCGTTGCCGTAGCGCGGGTGGACGACGCGGTTGGCCCAGTCGCCGTCGTTGGTGAGGATCATGAGGCCCTCCGACTCGACGTCCAGACGGCCGGCCGGCCAGAGGCGCTCGCCGCCGGCATCGACCAGCGCCACCACCGATCGGCGGCCGCGCTCGTCGTGGGCGGAGCTGAGGAAGCCGGGCGGCTTGTACACCGCGAGGTGGACCGCCCGGGAGGCGGCACCGAGCGGCCGACCGTCGACCTCGATGCGGTCGGTTGCCGGATCCGCGGACGCCCCGAGCTCGGCGACCCTGCCGTTGACCCGCACTCGCCCGTCGAGGATGAGCTGCTCCGCGGCACGGCGTGACGCCAGCCCGGCACGGGCGATGAGCTTCTGGAGGCGCTCACTCGCCATCGGCCGCGACCGCCGGCTGGGTCAGCGCCGTCAGCTGCGCGGCGTCCGACGAGAGCGCCGGGAGGTCGTCGAGCGAGGTGAGGCCGAAGCGCTCGAGGAACGTGAACGTCGTCCCGAACAGCACGGGCCGGCCCGGCGTGTCGCGGCGCCCGATCTCGGCCACCAGCCGCCGATGCATGAGCGACCGGATGACGTAGTCGGAGTCGACGCCCCTGACCCGCTCGACGTCGCCGCGCGTGCACGGCTGCCGATAGGCGACGACCGCGAGCGCCTCGAGCGCGGCCAGCGAGAGGCGCGCCTCCTCGCGCGCCGCGTAGGCGGCCAGCCGCGCTCCGACCTCGGGCGCGGTGACCAGCTGCCACGCATCGTCGTGGCGCTGGAGCCGAATCCCGCGCCCGTCGTCCACGAGCCGCTCGGCCAGCCCGGCGAGCGCGGCCTCGGCCTGGAGGCGCGGCACCTGCGCCAGCTCGCCCATCTCGGCGCTCGTCAGCGGCCGCTCGGCGATGAACAGCAGCGCCTCGAGGAAGGCGTCGAGATCGTTCATCGCGGGCCCCCGGCCGACTCGACCAGGATCGGGCCGAACAGCTCGTCCTGCCGCGCGGTCACCTCGCGGCGGCGGATCAGCTCCAGCGCTGCCAGGAACGTGACGGCGGCCTCGGTCCGCGATAACGAGCGGGCCAGGATCGTCTGGAGCACGACCCGCCCGCCACGGGCGAGCGCCCGGCGCAGGAGGTCGATCTGCTGGCCGATGGTGATCTCGCGCGCCACGATCTCCGGCGGGGCGGCGACCGGCTCGGGGATCGCGGCCAGCGTCTCCAGCGCGGCGATCAGCACGTCGACCGGCAGCGGTTCGGTCGGTGCCTCGGGCAGGTCCGACTCGCGCGGCTCGCGCCGCATGACCGGAGCGGCCCCGTCCCGCTCCCCGAGCGCAACGGCCGCGTCGCGCAGCGCGCGGTATTCGATCAACCTGGCACGCAGCTCGTCCTCGTCGGGCTCGTCGGTCCCGTCCGGCAGGGGTGGCAGCGGCTCGGCAGGGAGCATGCGCTTCGACTTCAGGTAGATCAGCTGCGCGGCGATGGCCACGAACTCGGAGAGGTTGGCGACGTCGACCGGGTGGCGGGCGAGGTGCTCGACGTACCCGTCGGCGACCGATGCCAGGGGCACGGTCAGGATGTCGAGCTGGCGCGACTCGATGAGGTGCAGCAGGAGCTGGAGGGGGCCCTCGAACTGGGGCAGGGCGACCGTGAACGCCGCCTCCCCCACCGGGATTGACGCGCTCGGATCGGCCTCGATCGCGATCGGCTGCATCGGATCAGCGTGCGTCATCGGCGACCGTCAGCGCGTGGAGCAGGCGCGCATCCTCGCCGGCGGCTGCCTCGCCGCGGACGAAGGCGGCCAGGCGAGGGGTGCAGCCGGCGTCCAGGGCCAGCTCGGCGGACATCGGGGCATGGTGGAGGTAGAGGTGGAACGGATGCCTCCACGAGGCCGGAGCTGAGCTCGCCAGCCGCCGCAGGACCGATGGCGCCAGTGCCTCGAGCAGCACGCCGGCAACGCGGTGCCAGAGCCGCATCCGGTGCCCCTTGGCCGCGTCGTGGAGCAGCGCCGCGCCGAGCAGGTCCGGGTCGTCGTGGCCGGCGCGCAGCAGCTCCTCGGCGACGTCCAGCCCGTGACGGCGGTCGGCGACCGGCATCGACGCGAAGAGCGACGACCCGCCCGGCGGCAGGATGCGGTTCACGAGCGCAACCTCGGCCGGCTCGACGCGGGCGCGCACGTGGGCCACGACCTGCCCGACCCTATGCACCGATCAGCACCCGCGTGATTGGCGTCGTCAGGCTCAGGAGCACCCGCAGCGGGCTGCCGGGCACCAGGACGAGCAGGAGCAGGACGATGACGCCGTACGGCGCGTACTGGCGCACGACCATGGCCTGTCGCGGCGGCAGGAAGGCGAGCAGCACGTTGTATCCGTCGAGGGGCGGGATCGGGATGAGGTTGAAGATGGCCAGCAGGACGTTGAGCTGCACGATGAGCCCCACCAGCCGGATGACGAACCCCTGCTCGACGCCGGCAAGATCGAGCACGCGGTAGACGACGGCAAAGGCGATGGCGACCACCACGTTGGCGATCGGCCCGGCGAAGGCAACGAGCGCCATCCCGCGCCTGCCGTCGCGCAGCGCGGCCGGGTTGACCATCACCGGCTTGGCCCAGCCGAAGCCCGCCACAACCAGCATGAGGGCGCCGATGGGATCGATGTGCGGGATCGGGTTGAGCGTCAGGCGGCCCATGGCCCGCGGGCGGTGGTCCCCGAGCTGGTCGGCGACGAGGGCGTGGCTGAACTCGTGGAAGGTGAGGCCCACGAGCAGCGCGATGATGCCGGCCAGCAGGCGCTCGATCGAGATGTCGCCGAAGAGCATCAGGCCAGCCGGGGCAGGAGGTCACCCAGCAGCGTGACGAGGCGCTCGGCGCCGACCTTGCCCATCTCGATGACCTCGGCGTGCGTCGCGCCGATCTCGACGTCGTCGGTCGCCTTGTTGGTGATCAGGCTGAAGGCCAGGACGCGGCGCTCCGCGTGGCGCGCCACGATCACCTCGTGCGCGGTGCTCATGCCGACCGCGTCGCCACCCAGGCTGCGCAGCATCCGCATCTCGGCGCGGGTCTCGTAGGACGGGCCGGAGAGCATGATGTAGACGCCCTGGCGCAATGCGATCCCCGTCCGCTCGGCGGCCTCGAGCGCCTCCCCGCGCAGACCGGGGTCGTACGCATCGGTCAGCGGCGGGAAGCGCGGCCCGAAGCGATCGAGGTTGGGGCCCAGCAGCGGGTTGTCGCCCGACAGGTTGATGTGGTCGGTGATGAGCATCATGTCGCCGGGCTCGTACTCTGGGTTCAGGCCGCCGGCGGCGTTGGTGAGCACGAGAGTCCCGACGCCGAGCGCCAGCACCGCTCGCAGCAGGAGCGTGGCCTCGCGCTGCGAGTGTCCCTCGTACGGATGCGCGCGCCCGGAGAGGACGACGGCGGGGACTCCGCGCACGGTGCCCGCCACCAGCTCGCCAGCGTGTCCCTCGACCGCGGCGCCGGGGACGTGCGGGATGTCGCGGTACGCCAAGCGGGCCCTGGGCTCAGGGTCCAGCAGCTCGACCACGCCACCCAGGCCGGAGCCCAGCACGAGCGCCAGGCGCGGGGTCGCCAGCTCGGGCCGGCCGGCCAGGCACGAGGCTATTGCGTCGGTCGCTTCGACGATGCGCCGGTCCAGCTCCGCGCCGTGGATTCCGTCAGGGAGCGCGCCAAGGGCCCGTTCGGGCACCTACATCCGCTCCAGGAGGTCGCGCTTCTTGGCCTCGTACTCCTCCGCGGTGATGAGCCCCTTGTCGCGCAGCCCGGCGAGTCGTTCGAGGGTGGTGCCCAGGTCATCGGCCGGGCTGCGCGGGGCGGCAGCCTCGGGGCTCGGCGGCGGGGCGGCGACCGGCGGTGACGGGGCGGCCTCATCGCCGGGAATGGCGACCCGGTCCGAGCCGGCGCGCGGCGGCATCGGCTCGGCCCGCTGCATCTCCGGCGGCGCAGAGGCGCGCTGGTAGCGCGGCGGGGCCAGGTCGGGCTGCTCGAGCATCTGCTTCTGGTCGAACATGGCCTTCTTGAACTCCACCGGGTCGGCGATCATCGGGAAGTCGGCCACGTTGTTGCCGCCCATCTCCTCGGCCGCGGTCAAGATGTCGAGCGTGCCGAACCCGAAGATGCGGCCGAACATGCTCTGGTCCAGGCGCGCGTCGTTGATCTTCTCGAGGCTCGAGTCCGACACGCTCTTGTTGAGCACGCCCTCCGCGCGCATGACGCGCCGCGTGGTGATGAGCCACTCCTGGTTGCGCCAGTCCCACAGCACGAAGCCGATGAATCCGAGGCTGATGATCAGCGCGGCGATCCCGATGATGGTGAGAATGCCATCGACTTCCGGGCTCCCGAGTGCCGCGTCCCTATTCGTGCCGAGCCATACGGACAGGGTGAGCCCGACGAGGGCGACCACGATCCATAGCCAGGTGCGCGCGATCACGGCGAACCAGTGCTGGCGGCTCTCGTGGACGACCTCCTCGCCGCGGCTCAGGAGGTTTCGCGCGTAACTCATCGGCTTGTGCGCTCCGCTTCAGGCTCTCGGATGCGCCCGCGCGTAGACCTCGCGGACGCGCTCGCCGGTCAGGTGGGTGTAGAGCTGGGTCGTGCTGATGCTAGCATGGCCGAGGAGCGCCTGGACCACGCGCAGGTCGGCTCCGCCCTCGAGCAGATGGGTCGCGAAGCTGTGCCGGAACGTGTGCGGCGTGACGCGCTCGGCCACTCCCGCGGCATCGGCCCATCGGCGCACCAGCCGCCAGACCGCCTCGCGGCTCATCCGGTTCCCGCGCAGCCCGACGAAGACGGCCGGAGTCGGACGTCTGGCCGTCCATTCGGCGTACGGACCGATGCGGTACCGATGCAGCCGCTCGCGCGCCTCGTCCCCCATCGGCACGCGTCGCTCGCGGTTGCCCTTGCCGATGACCCGCACCTGCTGGTTGACGAGGTCCACGCGGTCGGTGTCGAGGCCGACCAGCTCGCTGACCCGCAGGCCGCAGGCGTAGAGCAGCTCGAGGATGGCGCGATCGCGGATGCCGATCTGCGTTTCGGCCGGCGGCGCGTCAAGGATGCGCTCGACGTCCTCGGGAGCGAGCACGTCAGGCAGGTAGGAGCCCGCCCTCGGCGCGTCGACGAGCGCCGGGATGTCGCGCGTGGCCAGCCCTTCTCGCAGGGCGAAGCCGTAGAAGCTGCGCACTGCGGCGCTCTTGCGGGCCTGGGTCGTCCCCCGCGCGCCGGCGCGCTGGAGGCCGGTCACGAAGCGCAGCAGCGGCTTCGGATCGTCGCGCCAGCGCGTTCCGGCGATCTCCGCGAACTGCGCCAGGTCGTGGCGGTAGGCCTTGATGGTCAGCGGGGAGAGGCCCCGCTCGACCCGCAGCTCGACCAGGAACGAGTCGATCGCCTGCGCCAGGGCAGGGTCTTCAGCCATGGGCGGCGGGTGGTCGCCGATGTATCGGCCAGTTGTGGCACGACGGCCGTTGGCCGCTGCGTTTCGCCGATCTATCGGTCAGCCATGAGCACAATCGGCGCGCCGCGGCGCTCCTCGTGCGTGGGGTGGGCCGATCTATCGGCCAAACCGCGCGCAGCAGCGGCTCCATGCCACGTTCCGCCGATAGATCGAACACGGGCGCCACGCTCATCGGGAAACCGCCAGCAGGAGGGCACGCGCGGCCGAGAGCGCCTCCTCACCGGCACCCTCGCCGCCCAGCATGGCGGCCAGCTCGGCCGCACGCTCCGGCTCGGACAGCAGCCGCGCCTCGGTGATGGTGCGCCCGTCGACGACGCGCTTGCCGACCACGACGTGCGCGTCGGCGTGCGCGGCCACCTGCGGTAGATGCGTGACGCACAGCACCTGGTGGAAGCGGCTCAGCGCGCGCAGCCGCTCGCCGAGGGCGGCCGCGTTCCGCCCACCGACGCCGGCGTCGATCTCGTCGAAGACGAGGAGCGGCGTCTCGTCCGCCGCAGCCAGCACGACCTTCAGCGCCAGGGACAGGCGGCTCGCCTCGCCCCCCGACGCGATCCGACCGAGCGGCCGCGGCGGCTCGCCGGGGTTGGGCGCGAAGGTGAACGTGACACGATCGCCGCCGGACGGCCCGATGTCGACCGCCTCGATCTCGATCCCGAACGCGCCGATCGGCAGCCCCAGCGGCGGCAGCTCCGCGTTCACCGCCGTGCCGAGTCGCGCGGCCGTGTCGCGGCGCACCTCCGACAGGGCG
>CAYVCE010000028.1:0-10039 GCA_964449915.1 uncultured Steroidobacteraceae bacterium
TCACCGGCCGCACCGGGGGCAGGGCCAGCACGCGACCGGTGAACAGGTCGAAGCGGCCACCATGGCGCGGGCACTCGACCGCCGCGTCGTCGAGCTCACCCTCGCCGAGCGTGCCGCCGTCATGGGTGCAGACGTTGTCGATCGCACCCCACTCGCCGTCCTCGGTCAGGCCGATGCACAGCGAGCGGCCGTGGATCTCGACCACGCGCACGGTGCCCGGTTCGACGTCGCCGGCCCGCGCGACGGTCACGAAGCCGCCCACCGTCTGTTCGAGCGCGGTCACGAGTGGTCCTCCGTCGTCCCGATGCGCGACGCCAGGGCGCCGAGGATGCTCGCGCGGATGGTCTCGTCCCCGATCCTCGCCACGACCTGCTCGAAGAAGCCGCGCACGATCATCCGTTGCGCCGCGTCCGCGTCCAGGCCGCGCGTCTGCGCGTAGAACAGCTGCGTGGGGTCGATGGCGCCGGCGGTCGCGCCGTGACCGCAGCGCAGGATGTCGTTCGCCTCGATCTCGAGGACCGGGATCGGCTCCGCGCCGGCAGCCGGGCTGAGGAGCAGGTTGCGACACTCCTGGTAGCTGCTCGTCTGCCGCGTCCCCGGCCGCACGTTGGTCACGCCGTAGAACGAGGCGTGCGCGCGGTCGTAGAGGGCCGACAGGTAGAGCAGGTCGCTGGTGGTGTGATCGGCGGCGAGGTCCTGCACGGTGTTGATGTCGATCTTCTGGTCGTCGCCGGCGGCGAGGAGGCCGAGCACGGTCGAGGTGCCACCCGGGCCGCTCATCTTCACGTCGAGGGCGACCTTGGTGACCTTCGAGCCCACCTCGGCGTTCAGCGTCGTGACAGTCGCGTCCTGGCCGACCACGACTCGCTGAGCGCCGACGTTCCAGGCGTCCGCGCCGAGCTGCTGGAGGTTGGCGTAGCGCACCCGCGCGCCGCGGCCCGTCTGAATCTCGACCATGCCGCCGAACCAGCCGGCGTTCCCATCGGGCGACTCGACGCCTTCGAGGAGGCTCACCGCACTGTCCTCCTCGGCCACGACCAGCGTGATGGGAAGGTACGTGGCGGCGGCGGCCGGCAACGAGGTGCGCGCCATCAGGGTGCCGTCCACGATCACGCCGCGCGGGACGTAGCAGAACAGGCCGCCGGTCCAGGCCGCGTGGGCAAGGGCCCAGAAGTGAGCGTGAGAGGCGGGACCGTCGGCCTGGCCAAGGAAGCGGCGCACGAGATCGGGGTGCTCGCGCACGGCCGTGCGAAGGTCGGTCAGGATGACGCCGGCCTCGGCCGCGTGTGCGGGCAGCGGTGCATCGATGCCCGCCGGATCCGCGAGGAGCGCCGCGTCACGCGGCAGGCCGGCGAGATCGGTGCGGCGCCACTCCTCCTCCTGGCCGGTCGGCGGCGGGGTCGCCTGGGAGCGGTCCCACCACCGCGCGCGGAGTGCGCGCAGCCACTCGGGCTCGTCGAGGTGGTCGCTGATGCGCCCGACGGCGTCCGCATCGAGCGTCAGCGCGGTGGCCGTGATCGCCATCGAGGTCAGCCGACCGCGCCTTCCATCTGGAGTTGGATGAGGCGGTTCATCTCGACCGCGTACTCCATCGGCAGCTCCTTGACGATTGGCTCGATGAAGCCGTTGACGATCATGGCGCTCGCCTCCGCCTCGGTGAGGCCGCGGCTCATCAGGTAGAAGAGCTGCTCGGAGCCGACCTTGGAGACGGTCGCCTCGTGACCGATGGTGACGTTCTCCTCGTCGATCTCCATGTACGGGTACGTGTCCGAGCGCGCCTCTTCGTCGAGGATCAGCGCGTCGCAGCGGACCGTGCTCTTGCTGCGCTCGCAGCCGGGGTAAACCTTGACGAGACCACGGTACGACGTGCGCCCGGTGCCCTTCGAGATCGACTTCGAGGTGATGAGTGAGGTCGTGTTCGGGGCGGCGTGGATGATCTTGCCGCCGGCGTCCTGGTGCTGATCGGACCCGGCGAACGCGATGCTCAGGACCTCGCCGTGCGCCCGCTCGCCGAGCAGGTAGATCGACGGGTACTTCATCGTCACCTTCGAGCCGAGGTTGCCGTCGACCCACTCCATCACCGCGTCCTCGTACGCCACGGCGCGCTTGGTGACGAGGTTGTAGACGTTGTGGCTCCAGTTCTGGATCGTCGTGTAGCGCACCCGCGCGCCCTTCTTGACGATGATCTCGACCACGGCGCTGTGCAGGCTGGCGGTCGAGTAGGTCGGCGCCGTGCAGCCCTCGACGTAGTGAACCGACGAGCCCTCGTCGGCGATGATCATGGTGCGCTCGAACTGGCCCATGTTCTCGGTGTTGATCCGGAAGTAGGCCTGCAGCGGCAGCTCGACGTGGACGCCCTTCGGGACGTAGATGAACGAGCCGCCCGACCAGACCGCGGTGTTGAGCGCGGCGAGCTTGTTGTCATTGGCCGGGATGACGGTTCCGAAGTACTCGCGGAACATCTCCGGATGCGTCTTGAGGGCCTCATCGGTGCCGAGGAAGATGACGCCCTGCTTCTCGAGGTCCTCGCGGATGTTGTGGTAGACGACCTCGGAGTCGTACTGGCCTCCGACGCCGGCGAGGTACTTCTTCTCGGCCTCCGGGATCCCGAGCCTGTCGTAGGTGCGGCGGATGTAGTCCGGCACATCGTCCCACGACTGGACGGCCTTGTTGGTCGGCGCGATGTAGTAGAAGATGTCCTGGAAATCGATGCCGCTCAGGTCGGCGCCCCACTGGGGCATCGGGCGCGCCTCGAAGTGGCGATAGGCCTTCAGGCGCAGCTTCGTCATCCACTCGGGCTCGCCCTTGAAGCGGCTGATGCCCTCCACGACCTCCGCGCTCAGCCCGCGCTGGGCGATGTTGAGCGACGTCGCTTCAGGATCGCTCCAGCCGTACTTGTACGAATCGGGAATCTGGCCCAGGGCAGGATTGGCCGGAACAGGATTGACACGGGCAGGATTCGGAAGGGCCATGCGCTCCTCGGTCACGCCGGAAAACCGCGACGGCCGCGAATCCCGACTGATTTGGTCGGTGTTACGCCATTGTCCCGCACGGCGGCGTGCTGGTCAACCGACCCCGCGTCGCGCGCCGCACGCTAGTGCCCGACCACCTTGGGCAGCTTCTTGGCCTGCTCGATCCAGTCGGCGACCATGGCCTCGGTCGGCGCGCGTCGTGTCGTCGCGCGAGCCGCATTCAGCTCACCGAACGTGGTGGCCAGGGTGGCGGGATTGCGTCGAGCCAGCTCGGCGGCCGAATCGACGCCGGCGGCCTCGAGCAGGTCCGAGAACTGGGCACCGATGCCCTTGATGCGCATCAGGTCGGCCGCGTTGACCCAGTCGAGCAGCAGCTTGCCGCTGATGCCGGTCTCGGCGGCGAGGGCGTCCCGCCCGGACTTCGGTCCGGCGCGCTCGAGGAGCGCATCGCTGGAAGCAACGCCGGCCTTCTGGAGCGTGGCGGCGTGGACGGGACCGATCCCCTCGATCTCTTCTACCTTCATGGACGCAGTCCTCCGTGCGGCTGACCAGTCAGCGGGGGCGATCATCTTACGCTCGCTCGCTCACACCGCCGCCGGCCGCATCCTCTCCGGCGAGTGCAGCGATGACCCGCTCGGGCGCCGCGTGCTCCTCCACGAGCCGTCGCGCCGCGTCCGGCGCCAGCGCGCCGTCGACGGTCGCCAGCCCGACGACGCGCCCCGACCGCAGGTAGGCGAGCGCGGACCGATCGGCGTCGAGCCAGCGCTCCTCCTCCCAGCCGTCGACGGCGCCGATGAGGTCGAGCGTCCGGCCGCCGATCTCCGAGAAGACCCACGCCGCCGGCGGCGGAGGAACCGGCCGGCCGAGCATGGCAAGGGCGGCCCGCTCGCCGGCCTCCCTCGCCGCGTGCCAGTGCTCGATCCGCGGCCGACCGTCCATGCGCGCGACGTCGCCCGCGGCCCAGACCGCCGCGTGGCTGGTTCGCTGGCCGGCGTCGACGACGATGCCGTCGTCCGTGCCGAGTCCCGCCGCGGCGGCCAGCTCGACCCGCGGCAGGACCCCGACGCCGGCGACGACGAAGGCGGCCGGCAGCCGCTCCTCCCCGATCCAGGCC
Organism: uncultured Steroidobacteraceae bacterium; assembly: GCA_964449915.1. Taxonomy (GTDB): domain Bacteria; phylum Chloroflexota; class Limnocylindria; order QHBO01; family QHBO01; genus JACDBZ01. The sequence goes on from CAYVCE010000028.1 coordinate 4,087, forward strand.
GCCCCGTGGCCGATTCGCGTGGTGGCGGCGCCCAGGCGCAGTGCGACGCCGGCCCCGGCAAGGTGCGCCGTTGCCCAGGCCGCGAGCTCGGTCCCCAGGGTGCCGCCCCACAGGGTCGGCGCCAGCTCAACGACGGTCGGCCGCAGCCCGAGGGACGCCAGCGACGAGGCCACTTCCAGGCCGATGAATCCGCCGCCGACGATCACCACCGGCGCGCGAGGCCCGGCGCTCGTCGCGGCGGCACGCAGCCGGCGTGCGTCTCCCGCCGTGCGCAGGGTCAGGGACATCTCGGCGCCGGGGATCGGGAGCGCGCGCACCTCGGCGCCGGTGGCGATGAGCAAGCGCTCGAATCCGAGGGCGGTGCCATCCGCCAGCGTTGCGCGGTGCTCGTCGGGTGCCAACCGCACGACCCGCGCGCTGGTGAGCACCTCGATCTGGCGTCGCTCGTACCACGACGCCGGCTCGGCGGCGAGCAGGTCGTCGGGCAGGTCGTCGCGCAGGAGCTCCTTGCTCAGCGGTGGCCGGTTGTACGGCAGCCGTGCCTCGTCGCCGACCAGCAGGATCGACCCGTCGAACCCCTGGCGACGCAGGGTCCGCGCGCAGCGCGTCGACGCGACGCCGCCGCCGACGAGGAGGACGTCGACGGCCCGATCAGCGCGGGACACCGCGATCTCCTGCGCGGCATCGCGAGCCCGGCTCGGGATCGCGGCGGTCGAGGAGCTGCACGTCACCATGCTAGCCGCCGACTAGACTCGCTCCGATGTCGCTGCCGGTCGGCCTGCACCTTCGCGTCGCGCAGCACGACGACCTGCCTCGCGTGGCGGAGCTGCGGGAGGCCGTCGGGTGGCCGTCGCACGATTGGGCGCTGCGCGCCGTCCTCGCGCCGCCCCATGCCCGCTGCCTCGTCGCGACGGATCGGGCGGGCCGGGTCGTGGGCGTCGGCAGCGGGATCAGCTACCGATCGTTCGGGGTGATCGGCAACATGATCGTGGCGCCGGAGCACCGGCGGCGCGGCATCGGCGCCGCGATCCTGTCGGCCGTGCTCGCGTTCCTCGACGAGCGAGGCTGCACGCGGCTGGAGCTCTCGGCCACCGACCTCGGACGTCCGCTGTACGCCGGCCAGGGCTTCGCGCTCACCGAGCCGGGCATGTCCGCGGTGATCGGACGCTCAGTCGCGCAGGCGGACGCGGCCGCCGTCGCGCTCGCTGATGCCGGGCCGCAGGCCCTTCCGGAGCTGGTCGACTACGACGCCGCCCGCTTCGGCGGCGACCGGGCACCCCTGCTGGCCGCCATGCTGTCGGACCCGGCGCGGCCGCTGGTCGTCGCACGCGACGAACGCACGATGGTCGGTTGGGGCTGGGTCCGGCCCGAGGCGGATCGCGTCGGTCCGCTGGTGGCCGACACGCCCGGAGTGGCGGTCGCGCTCCTGGCCGAATCGCTGCGCCGCATGCCGGCCGCAGTCACGCTGCGCCTCACCATGCCACCCGGCAACCGGGCGGGCGCCGCCCGGCTCAGGGACCTCGGCGCGGAGCTCGAGCCATGGGACAGCCGGATGGCCCGCGGCCCCGAGGTGGAGCGGCGCGAGGAGACGCTTTACGCCGGCGCGGTGGGCGCCCTCGGGTGAGCCTCACGACGGGGCTCGTGCTGCGCGCGAGATCGGGCTTCTACACCATCGCCACCGACGAGGGCGATCTCGTGGAGGCGCGGCTGCGTGGACGCGTGAAGCGCGAGCGGCAGGCATCCGACCTGGCCGTCATCGGCGATCGGGTCACCGTCGAGCGCCTGGCGGATGGCACAGGGGCGATCGCGGAGATCGAGCCGCGCGAGCACCGCTTCAGCCGCCGCCAGCCGGGGCCCCGCGGCTCGTGGCGCGAGGATGTGATCGTCGCCAACCCGGACCTCGTGGCGGTGGTCTTCTCCTGCGATCGCCCCCCGCCCAACCCGCGGCTCATCGACCGATTCCTGGTGGTGGCCGAGTACAACGAGGTGCCCGCACTGCTGGTCGCCAACAAGGTCGACCTCGTCGCAGCCGACGCGGCGCGCGCGGCCTTCGGGCCGTACGAGCGCATCGGCTACGACGTCGTGTACGCCGGCGCGAAGGCCGGCATCGGCGTCGAGGAGCTGCGTGCCCGGCTGGCGGGCAGGCTGTCGATCGTCACCGGCCCGTCCGGGGTCGGCAAGTCGACGCTGCTGAACGCGCTGCAGCCGGGGCTGCAGCTCAACACCGGCGAGGTCTCGGAGGTCGAGAGCGGCAAGGGCAAGCACACCACCACGCATGCCGAGCTGCACCCCCTCGAAGGGCCGGCCGGCGGCTACGTCGCCGACACGCCGGGCATCCGTGAGCTCGGACTGTGGCAGATCCCGGCGACCGAGCTGGCAGCGTGCTTCCCGGAGTTTCGCGCCCACCTGGGCGCCTGCGCCTTCAACGACTGCTCGCATCTCCACGAGCCGCGCTGCGGACTGCGAGCGGCGGTGGCGGCCGGTGTGGTCACCGAGGAGCGCCACGACTCCTACCGGCGCATGCTCACCGGTGACCTCGCGGGGTAGCGACGGCGTGGCCGTACAATCGCGCACAGCATGGAGTTCGCGCCCGGTGTGCACCAGGTCCGGATGCTCGGCGCCGACGCTTTCCTCGTCGCCGAGGAGCGGCTGACGCTCATCGACGCCGGCATGGTCGGCTCGCGCATGCTGCTGGAGCGCTACCTGCGCCGCATCGGCCGCTCGCTCGCCGAGCTGGAGCGCATCATCTGCACCCACGGCCACCCCGACCACATCGGAGGCGTCAGCGAGTTGGTGCGCGACCGCGACGACGTCGCCGTCCTGATCCATCCCGACGACCTGGCCGGCCTGCGCCTTCCCCTGCGCGAGGCCCTGGCCCCCACCGATGATCGCGCCATTCGCCGCGGCAGGCTGATCCAATACCTGACCCGCGCACCGGCCGATCCGACGCCGATCGCCGATGGCGAGGTGCTGCCGCTCCTCGGCGGCCTGCGCGTGGTCCACACGCCCGGGCACACGCCGGGCAGCATCTGCCTGTATGCCGAGCGTGACCGGCTGCTGTTCACCGGAGACGTCCTCCAGGTACTGCGCGGAAGGCTGACGTACGCCAGCGCGTTCTTCAGCCACGACCACGCCGGGGCGAGGGCGTCGGTCGAGCGGCTGGCCGCGCTCGATGTGGGCACCATCGCGCTCTCGCACTACCCTCCGTGGCGAGACGACTGCAACGCCGCGCTCGACCGCCTCGCGTCCCGCGCGGCCGGCTGATCAGATGACCGACACCGTCGTCGACCTGCTCGCCGAGGCCGCCCGCCAGTACGACCGACGCCCGGCGCTCCTCATCAAGCCCGCCTTCCGCACGCGTCGCTGGCGATATCGCGACCTCGCCCATCTCGCGCCGCGGGTGGCGCGTGTCATCGCCGACGCCGGCATCGCGCCGGGCGACCGGGTCGTGATCTGGGCGGTCAACCGGCCGGAGTGGGGCATCGCCTTCCTCGGCGCGGTCCACGCCGGCGCCGTCCTCGTGCCGCTCGACTTCCGGAGCACTGCCGACCTGGCCAACAAGGTGGCGGGGCTGACCGACGCCAAGCTCGTCCTGGCCTCCTCGCAGACGGCCACCCAGGCCGCCGCCCTCGGCCTGCCGATGCTGCTCATCGAGCAGCTGCCGGACCGGGCCCGGATCGCCGACCCGCTCGCCACGCCGACGATCGCTCCCGACGACCTGCTCGAGATCGTGTTCACGTCGGGCACGACCGGAGATCCCAAGGGCGCCATGCTCACCCACCGCAACCTAGTGAGCAACGCGCGGAGCCTGCTCGAGGTCTTCAGCCTGCAGCCCAACGAACGACTCCTCAGTGTCCTGCCGCTCAGCCACCTGTTCGAGCAGACGGTCGGCTTCCTCACGCCGCTGCTGGCGGGGGCAAGCGTCGTGTACCCGGTGAGCCGCCAGCCATCAGTCCTGGTGCGCACGTTCCGCGATTTCCGCGCGACGATGCTGCTCATCGTGCCGCAGGGACTCAAGCTGCTGGACAACGCCATCGAGCGCCGCGTCGACGCCACCGGCAAGCGCGCGACGTTCGAGAAGCTCCACAGCTGGGCGCGGCGGCTGCCGCGTCCGCTGCGCCGCCTCCTGTTCCGCCCGGTCATCGGCCAGTTCGGGGGCCGCCTGCGCACGATCGCCATCGGCGGCGCCGCCATGGACGTCGACCTGGCGGCCCGCTGGACCGAGATGGGCCTGGAGGTCCTCCAGGGCTACGGGGCGACCGAGATGGCGCCGGTCATGACCTTCACGCGTCCCGAGCGCAACCGGGTGGGCACCGTGGGGGAGTCGATTCCCGGCGTCGAGCTGCGGATCGCGGCCGATGGCGAGGTGATCACGCGCGGCCCGAACCGCTTCGCCGGCTACTGGCAGGATCCGGAGGCGACCTCTGCGGCGATCGACGCCGAGGGCTGGTACCACACCGGCGACCTCGGCGAGCTCGACGGCGAGGGCATGCTGACGTTGCGTGGACGCAAGAAGGACATGCTCGTGCTGCCGGACGGCACGAACGTGTACCCCGAGGACATCGAGGCGGTGCTGGCCAGGGACCCGCGCGTGCGGGATGCCGCCGTGCTCGGCCTGGGGCCGCCCAGCGAGCTGCGCGTCCACGCCGTGCTGCTCATGGAGGATGGCGGGCAGGCCGCCGCGGTGGTGCGCGACGCAAACGCGAAGCTGGGCGGCAGCCAGCAGATCCGCGGCCACACGGTGTGGCCCGAGGACGACTTCCCGCGCACCCACACCCTCAAGGTCAAGAAGCGGCTCGTGCTGGCCGCGCTCGACGTGGCCGAGACGCCGGCTCAGACTCCGATGGACCGCGCATCGACGGCGCCGGCCACCACGGCGGCCCCCGGCGGCATCGATGCGCTGCGTGCGCTGGTGGCGGCGACGGCCGGCCTGCCGGTGGAGGCGGTGGTCGGCGTGGCGCGGCTGTCGTCCGACCTGGGACTCGACTCGCTGGCTCGCGTCGAGCTGCTCGGCGTCATCGAGGAGGAGCTCGGCGCGTTCGTCGACGACGCCGCGCTTGATCCGGAGGCGACGATCGCGGAGCTGCATGCCATGGTCGAGGCCGCTCGAGACGCGAAGCGCGAGACCGGGATCTTCGGCTGGCCGCTCAACCCACTGGTGCGCGCGATCGGCATCGGCATCCAGGAGCTGCTCGTGGTCCCCTTCGTCGGCCTCTTCTACCGCGTCCGCATTCGCGGCGAGCACCACCTCAAGGGGCTCGAGGGCCCGGTGATCTTCCTGCCCAACCACCACCTTCACACCGACAACATGATCATCCTGACCCACCTGCCGCTGGCCTGGCGCTGGCGACTGTCGGTGGCCGCCGCCGCGGACGACATCTTCGGCAACCGCCTGCGCGGGCTCGGCGCGGCCGTCATCGGCAATGCCTTCCCGCTCGCCCGCGAGGGAGCCATCCGGCGCTCGCTGGAGCTGCTCGGCGCGCGCCTCGATCGCAACTTCAGCGTGCTCATCTTCCCCGAAGGCGAGCTGACCGTCGGTGGGCCGATGAAGCCGTTCAAGGCCGGCGCCGGCCTCATCGCCGTCGAGGGCGCCACGCCGGTGGTCCCCATGAAGGTGCGCATCAACCGCCTCTCGTGGGTCGACCGCCGCGGGCCGGGAACCTCGCTGCGTGGCGACGTGGAGGTGGTGTTCGGCGAGCCGATGTACTTCGCCTCCGGGTCCGACGTGTCGGCCGCCACCGATCGGCTCGAGGAGGCAGTCGCCGCCCTCTGAGCGCGTCCCTCAGCGATCGGCGGCCAGCGCGTAGGTGGCTCAGGCGCGCGAGATGGCGCCACGGTACAGGTCGAGCAGCCTGGTGCTCAGGCCCGGTCCGGAGCCGACGAGGGCATGGAAGGCCTCACCGTCGAGCGCCAGCAGCGTTCCGGGGCCGGTCGCCGTCACCGTCGCGGTGCG
>CAYVCE010000029.1:0-3473 GCA_964449915.1 uncultured Steroidobacteraceae bacterium
CGCTGCGCGCTGCGTCGACGCGAATCGTCATCGCCGCCGGCGCCGAGTCGGACGGCGAGATGGCCAACCGCGGTGCCTACGCGGTCGCCGAGCGGCTGGGCACCGAGCCGGTGATATTCCCCAGCCACCACGGTGGATTCCTCGGTGGCGAGTACGGCCAGGCGGGCGAGCCCGCTGCGTTCGCGGCCAAGCTGCGCGACGTCCTCACCGAGAGATGAGGGGCCCCGCACGATGGGCAAGCTCATCTACTGCATGAATGTATCGCTCGACGGGTTCGTCGAGACGCCGGACCACAGCCTCGCGTGGGCGACCGTCGACGAGGAGCTCCACCTCTGGTTCAACGACCAGACGCGAGCGGTGGACGCCTCGCTGTACGGCCGCCGGATGTACGAGCTGATGGCGGGCTACTGGCCGAGCGCGGGGGCCGATCCATCGGCGACCGCGGCGGAGCGCGAGTTCGCGGGCATCTGGAACCCGATGCCGAAGATCGTCTTCTCCACGAGTCTCGAGCACGTCGACCACAACGCGCGCCTCGTGCGCGGCGACGTGGGCACCGTTCTCGATGGCCTGCGTCGTGAGTTCGACGGTGACCTGGATGTCGGTGGACCCAACCTCGCCGGCCAGTTCGTGCGTCGCGGGCTCGTGGACGAGTACCAGCTCGTCGTCCACCCGGTCGTGCTCGGCGCGGGGACGCCGTTCTGGCCTGAGCTCGACAGTCCGCTTCCGCTGCGTCTCGTCGAGGTCCGCACCTTCGCCTCGGGTGCCGAGCTCAGGTCATACGTGCCGTCGTGACGCCCTAGGCCCAGCCGGCCCTGGGCGCCCGCGCATCGGAGCGCATTCCTGCCACCGGGTGTCACCTACATCGACCAGGATGGAACCCATGACGGACGGCATCGCGACCATCCCTGCCAACGAGGCGTCGTGGGACGACATCCAGGCCATCTTCGGGAAGCGAGGCAGCTCGTCGATCTGCTGGTGCCAGCGGTACAAGCTCGCGCCGCGCGAGGCCTTCTCGAGGTTTCCGGCCGAGGAACGGGCGGCCCGGCTCCTCGTCCAGACGCATGCCGGCGATCCGGCCGCGGACACGACCAGCGGCCTCGTCGCCTACCTCGACGGCAAGCCGGCCGGATGGTGCGCCGTGGAGCCGCGTCCGGCCTACGAAGGCCTGCTGCGCGTGTACCGCACGCCCTGGGAGGGTCGCGACGAAGACCGCGCCGACGAGGGGGTATGGGCCGTGACCTGCGTCCTCGTCCGCGCAGGCTACCGCGGCCGCGGGGTCGGCTATGCCCTGGCCAAAGCTGCGGTGGATCACGCACGAGCACGCGGCGCGCGCGCGCTGGAGGCCTATCCGATGCGCACGGAGGCGGGCGAAATCACCTGGGACGAGATCCACGTCGGATCCCAGAGTCTCTTCGCCGCGGCCGGGATGGCCGAGGTGGCGCGCCCGGGAAAGCGCCGGGTGGTCATGCGCATCGACTTCAACCGATAACGCGAGAGGAGCGACATGTCCGAGGACTCTGCACCCATCATCGTGGTCCCCGGGTTCTGGCTCGGGGCATGGGCCTGGGACGAGGTAGCCCAGGCGTTGCGCGCCGACGGCCACGACGTCACCGCCATCACGCTCCCCGGCCTCGAGTCGGTCGACACCGACCGCTCAACCATCTCGTTCCAGGACCACGTGGACGCAATCGTCGAGGCCGTGGAGGCGGCGTCCGCGCCGGTCGTGCTCGCCGTGCACAGCGCCTCGGGCTTCAGCGGCTACGCGGCGAGCGACCGTGTGCCCGATCGGATCGCGGCGATGGTCTACGTCGACACGGCTCCCGGGAAGGGCGCCCTGGACCCCGAGTTCACGGAGGTCGAGAAGCCGATGGTCTGGGCGGAGATCGAGGAGGAGGAGAACCTCGACGGGCTCAGCGAGGAGCAGAAGGCGACGTTCCGCGAGCGGGCCGTACCGGTCCCCGGCAGCCTGATCCGCGAGAGCGTCGAGCTGACGAATGACGCTCGCCGCGGCATCCCGAGCACCCTGATCTGCACCGGGTTCACGGCCGAGCAGTACCAGACCTACACCAGGGAGCATCCCGACTGGGCATTCCTGGCCGGCATCCCCGAGCTCCGGAATGCGACCTGGGTCGACCTGCCGACGAGCCACTGGCCGATGTGGTCGCGCCCGAAGGAGCTCGCGCGGATCATCGGCGACGTTGCCACGGCGCACGCGGCAGGCCGATGACGGCGTCGCTGCTGGACGACGCCATGGCCCACCACATCTGGGCAACCGAGGTCCTCATCGACACGTGCCAGGACCTCACGCGCGAGCAGCTTGCGATGCCGGTGCCCGGCACGTATGGCTCCATCACGGCAACGTTCCGGCACCTCGTCAGCAGCGATGGCTGGTACCTGACCTTCTTCCGCGATGAGCCGCAGCGGATCGAGGAGGACTCCGAGGCGGACCTCGACGAGCTGCGAACCGCGATCACCAGCAACGGGAAGGACTGGATGGAGCTGCTCGCCGGTGGGCTCGACGGGGAGGCGGACGTGGTCGAACACGGCGACGGCTGGGACTTTCACTCCCCGACCGGCTTCCGCCTCGCGCAGGTCATCCAGCATGGCACCGATCACCGCAGCCAGATCTGCACTGCCTTGACGAGCCTCGGCGTGCAGCCGCCCGCGATCGACCTCTGGGCGTTCGGCGAGGCCACCGGTCGCACACGGGCGAAGCATGTCTAGCTCCCGGGGACGCTCGTGAGCGACGCCGTCGCCTGCACGACCGAGCAGAACCTGCTCGGCGAGGGGGTCAGGTGGGACGCCCGCCGCGACGAGCTGCTGCGCGTGGACATCCTGGCCGGGCGGGTCTACCGCGACCGGATCGCCGATGACGGCGGCCTCATCCCCGTTCGGACCTATGAGCTCGGCGGGACCGTGGGCGCCATCGCGCCGATCGACGGTGACGATGGCTGGCTGCTCGCCTTCGATCGCGGCTTCACCCACCTGTCACTCGACGGTTCGCTGCACCCGCTCGCCGACGTCGCACCGCCGGGCATCAGGATGAACGACGCTGCCTGCGATCCGCAGGGGCGGTTCTGGGCCGGCACGACGGCTGATCGCGCCGGGGCTGCTGCCCTGTATCGGCTTGGTCGCGACGGACGAGCCGAGCAGATGCTCGACGGGCTGACGACGTCGAATGGGCTGGGCTGGAGTCCCGATTCCCGAACGATGTATCTCGCCGACAGCGGTCCTCGCGTCGTTCATGCCTTCGACTTCGACGGTGACCGGGGCACCATCTCGAACGCCAGGGTGCTCATCGGCGTTGCGGCAGATGCGGGGACGCCTGACGGCTTGACCGTCGACGCCGATGGCGATCTCTGGGTCGCGATCTGGGGAGCGGGACGCATCCACCGATACACCCCCGATGGAGTCCTGCGCCAGGAGCTGGTGGTGCCCGCGGCGCAGAGCACGTGCTGCGCCTTCGCGGGGCC
>CAYVCE010000030.1:0-2923 GCA_964449915.1 uncultured Steroidobacteraceae bacterium
GGCCGCAGCACCGATGCGGGCGGCGAGGCTGACGCCGGTCCCGACGTAGTCGGTCCCGGAGCGGCTGGCCTCAGAGGCGTGGACGCCGATCCGCACCGTCGGTGCAAAGCCCTCGCGGGCGCGATGAGCCGCCAGCCGACGCTGGACTGCGATCATCGCCTCGATCGCCCGCGACGCATCGCCAAAGGCGAGGAAGAAGCCGTCACCGGTGTGCTTGACCACCTCGCCGCCGTGCTCGGCGACGACGGTTCGCACCGTCTCGTCGTGACGCCGCAGGACGGCGTGCCACGCCTCGTCGCCGATCGCCTCGCCCAGGCGGGTCGAATCGACGATGTCGGTGAACGCGAAGGCCTTGACCTCACGCCTGGCCGCTGCCGAAGCCGCCGCCGCCTCCTGGCCGATGCCCATCGACGCGCCGATCTCGTCCGCGCGGCGAAGCTCCAGCACCGCGCCGAGCTGCTCGACGGCGGATCGGGCCGCGCTAAGCTCCATCGCCGCGCGGTCCGGCTGCCCTACCACGGCAAGCGCCTCGGCGAGGGCCATCCGTGCACGAGCCGCCTCGTATGGGGCGTCGAGATCGGTCCACGCCTCGACCGCGTCGCGCAGGGAGACCATGGCCTCGGCGGCTTGCGCCGTGCGGAGCTGGAGCAACCCGCGAGCGCCGGTTGCGGCGGCGGTCAGCGCGGCGGTCCCGAATTGGCTGGCGATGGACTCGAGCCCGTCAACCGCCTCGCGAGCGGTCGCCTCATCGTCGGCAGCCAGGGCGATCTCGACCTGCGCGCGCAGCAGCGGCATTCGATAGAGCGCGGTGCCGGGCGGTGCGTGCCAGCTCGGCGTCCTGGGGGGACGCTCGATCGCCTCACGAATCCCGTCGACGGCGACCTGAACGCGACCCTGGGCAAGCCGCAGGAGCGACAGCGCCGGTTCGACGTGGGCCCCAAGCGCGTGTGCCCGAACGAGCGCCTCCTCCGCCTCGACCAGGTCGCCCCGTCGCAAGCGGATCTCACCGATCCGATACAGCGCCATGCCGGCCGCCGCGGGAATGAAGCCGGCCAGCTCGACCGACGCCTGCTGCGCCTCGGCCTCGGCCTCCAGCCATTGGCCGCGCACCTCCTTGACTTCGGATCGATACAGCCGGCACATGCCGGGGTAGCCGGCGATGCCCTCCCGCTTGCACCACCGGTCCTGGGCATCGGTCCATTCAGCCGCCCGCACCCACTCGCCGAGCGTCGTACATGCCCCGATCGTCGTGCAGCAGATGCCGCCGGCCGTGTCCGGCGCGAGCTCCCCGCCGACGGCGGCGACGCTTGCCTCGTCGACCATCGCCATGCCCTCGGCCACATTGCCGCCGGCGATGAGGGCGAACCCATGCTCGGACTGCGCCATCGCGGCGAGGTTGCGGTCGCCCGTGCGAGCTGCGATCCCCTCCGCCTTGATCGACTCAACCAACGCCCGTTCGAGGTCGCCCGTGATCACCGACCGGAAGGCCGTGATGGCCGCCAGCCACCCATGGCCGGGGTTCTCCTCGACGCCGTCAAGCAGGCGTTCCGCCCTCTGGAGCCAGGCGCCGGACAACACGTCGCTGCTGCGGTAGATGTTGTCCGCGGCGAGCTTGATGGCCACCATCACCGCGGCCTCAGGGTGGCCCGCCCGCGTCGCAGCCGCGTACGCGCGCTCGCGCAGCTCGATCGCCTGCTCAAGCCGCCCGTTCCACCACGCCGCCTCCGCGTAGGCGTCGAGGGCGTGCGGGGAGAGGTCGCCGTCGGCATCGGCCTCGGTCAGCTTCTCGAGCGCCTCTCCCCAGGCGTGCCGTGCCAACGCAGCCCGCCCCTGCTCGACCAGCGACGGCTCGGGTCCGGACGGTGCTTCCACGCTCGTATCGCGCGCCATGGCGTCATTCTCGCCCATGCGACCAGCCGAACCGCAGCCCGACCGCAGGGACGTCCCTGCGCAGCGGTCGCGAGCTAGGGTCGAGCCGCATACAGGGTCCGAGCGCCGGGAACGCCCTTCAGCTCGAACGAGCCCCGGTCGTCGTAGTCCAGGCCGGCATCGAGCGTCAGGTCTCGGACGGTCGAGGTGACGAGCACCTCACCCGGTTCCGCCTGGGCGAGCACGCGGGCGCCGATGTGCACGGCCATGCCGGTGAGGCCACTGTCGCGCCGCTCGACCTCGCCGGTGTGGACGCTCGCACGCGTCTGGAGCCCGATGCGCTGAGCGGAGGCCGAGATCGCGGACGCCGCACGGACCGCTGCGGCCGGGCTGTCGAACTGCGCGAGGGCGCCATCGCCCGCGGTGTCGACGAGGGCGCCGCCGTGTTGGGCGAGCGCGGCGTGGATGCTCTCGAAGTACAGGCCCTGGAGCCGGCGCCAGGCTGCGTCACCGATCCGGCCGATGAGCGCGGTCGATTCGACGACATCGGTGAAGAGGATCGTCGTCAGCGTCCCGGTCGGGGCGCCTCGCAGCGCCCAACCCGCGACACCCTGGAAGTCGACCGTGATGCACGGTTCGTCGCCGATGACCCAGGCATCGTGGCCGGGCGGCATATCGAAGAGGTCGCCGGGACCGATTTCGGTCACCGTCCCATCGCGGTCCTCAGCAGCACATCGGCCACTGATCTGATAGCCGACGTGGTGGAACTCACAGCGGTCGGTGCCCGCGATCGGCCGCACGTCCTTCGACCAGCGCCAGCCGGGGCGGAGCGTCTCGAGCCCGAAAGTCAGCGGCCCGATCGAGAGCACGTCAACGACGCCCCCGGGGAAGTCGCGCCGCTCGTCCGCGTCCTCGAATCGGCGCACCACGGTCCTGCTCACGGCCGCGAGTCTACGCCGCGGCACCCGCCGTCATTTCTGTCGGATGTCGTCCGCTTCCCGGAGCCTTGAGGGCGGTGGACCCGCCGCATTCCGGGGGTGCGTGTATCGGCCAG
>CAYVCE010000031.1:0-19401 GCA_964449915.1 uncultured Steroidobacteraceae bacterium
TCGGAGAACGCCGCCTTCGCGAGCGCCGTCACCGACGCGGGCCTCATCTTCGTCGGGCCGCCGGCCGCGACGCTCGCGGGCCTCGGCAACAAGCTCGCCGCTCGGCGCGGTGCCGCGGGGGCCGGCGTGCCGATCGTTCCGGGCACGACCCTGGCGATCGAGGGCGACGACGGCGACCTTTCGGCGATCGGGTTCCCGCTCATGCTCAAGGCGGCCGCCGGTGGAGGCGGCCGGGGCATGCGCCGGGTCGCGTCGGCCGACGCCGTCCCCGAGGCGCTGGCCGCGGCGCGGCGCGAGGCGCTCTCGGCGTTCGGGGATGGAACGGTGTATGCCGAGCGGGTGATCGCCCCGGCCCGCCACGTGGAGGTCCAGCTGCTCGGCGACCGGCACGGCAACCTGGCCGTCCTCGGCGAGCGCGACTGCAGCGTCCAGCGCCGGCACCAGAAGCTGGTCGAGGAGTCCCCGTCGCCCGCCGTCGACGACGCGACCCGGGCCGCCCTGTTCGAGAGCGCCCGGCGCGTGGCGGCGACCGTCGAGTTCCACAGCGCGGCCACCGTCGAGTTCCTCCTCGACGCCGATCGGAACCACTACTTCCTCGAGATGAACACCAGGCTCCAGGTCGAGCACGGCGTCACCGAGCTCGTCACCGGCCTCGACCTGGTTGCCTGGCAGATCCGGGTCGCCGCGGGGGAGCGCCTGCCGCGCAGCGTGCTCGAGCCGGACTTCGGCGGCCACGCGATCGAGGTCCGGCTGTACGCCGAGGACCCGTACGCCGGCTTCCGGCCGACCGCCGGGCGCATCACCGCCTGGCGCATGCCGGACGGACCCGGCGTGCGCGTCGATGCGGGTGTCGAGGCCGATACGGACCTGCGCCCCGAGTACGACCCCCTGCTTGCCAAGCTCCTCGTGCACGCGGAGAGCCGGCCGGCAGCGGTCGACCGCCTGCGTCGTGCCCTCGACGAGACGGTGATCGGCGGCCTCCAGACCGACGCCGGCTTCCTGCGCTGGCTGGTCGACGATCCAGCCTTCGCGGACGGAGCCTACGACACCGGCCTGGTCGCCGACCGATGGCGGGACGGGCCTCCGATCGGCGAGGCGGAAGCCGGCCTGGCGGCGGTCGCCGCCCTCGCGGGGCGGGTGCGCGGCCCGGCCGCCCTCCCCACGACGTCTGTGGGTGACAGCGATTCGGCGTGGGGCGGCGCCGCCCGCCACGAGGCGCTGCGGCGATGACCGACTACGAGGTCCGCATCGGCGGCGAGCGTGTCGAACCGGCCGCCGGCTGGCGGCTCGAGCTCGACGACGCTGGGCGCGGCATCGGCCGCCTGACCGACGGGTCGACCAGCCTGCCCGTGCTGGTGGAGGGCTCGGGAAGCGACTGGGTGGTGACCATCCGCGGACGCCGGATTCCCGTCGGCGTGCGCTCCTGGCGTGAGCGGGTCATGGCCGAGGCCGAGACCGCCGCCGCCGGTCACGGCGGCCCGATCGAGGTCCGCGCGACCCTGCCCGGCCTGGTCGTGGTGGTGGCCGTGGCCGTGGGCGAGGAGGTCGCAGAGGGCGCGCCGCTCCTGACCCTCGAGGCAATGAAGATGCAGAACGAGGTCCGCGCGCCGCGGCCGGGGACGATCGTCGAGGTCGCCGTCGCGCCCGGGCAGGTGGTCGCCACCGGCGCCCTCCTCATGCGGCTGGAGTGAGGCGGCCGGTCCGGCTCATCGGCGCGACTACAATCGGTGGCCGATGAGTGACCGCGCCGCGTCGGAGGCCCGCCCCCATCGGTCCACTTCCGGCATGGAGATCAAGCCGGTCTACGGGCCGCGTGACCTCGACGGCTTCGACCCGGCGACGCAGCTCGGCGAACCAGGCGTTTACCCGTTCACGCGTGGCATCCACGCCAGCGGCTATCGCGGCCGGCCGTGGACGATGCGGCAGTACGCCGGCTTCGGCTCGTCCGAGGAGACGAACCGCCGCTTCCGGTACCTGCTCGACCGCGGGCAGACAGGCCTGTCGGTCGCATTCGACCTGCCGACCCAGATCGGCTACGACTCGGACGATCCGATGGCCGCCGGCGAGGTGGGACGGGTCGGCGTCCCGATCGACTCGGTCGACGACATGGAGACCCTGTTCGAGGCGATCGACCTGGCCGAGGTCTCGACCTCGATGACGATCAACGCCACCGCGGCCATCCTGCTGGCCCTGTACGAGACGGTGGCCCGCCGACGCGGGACCGATCCGCGCCGCCTGCGCGGCACGATCCAGAACGACATCCTCAAGGAGTACATCGCGCGCGGGACCTACATCTTCCCGCCGGAGCCCTCCATGCGGCTGGTGACCGACACCTTCACCTACTGCCGGGCCGAGCTCCCGGCCTGGAACACGATCAGCATCAGTGGCTACCACATGCGCGAAGCCGGTGCCACGGCCGTCCAGGAGGTCGCCTTCACGGTGGCCAACGCGATCGCGTACAGCGAGGCGGCGCTCGCCGCCGGGCTGGCCTTCGACGAGTTCGCCCCCCGCCTCTCCTTCTTCTTCGCCGCTCACAACGACCTCTTCGAGGAGGCCGCCAAGTTCCGCGCCGCCCGGCGGATCTGGGCGCAGGTCGCCCGCGATCGGTTCGGCGCCGGCGACCCGCGCAGCATGGCGATGCGCTTCCACGTCCAGACCGGCGGCTCGACGCTGACCGCCCAGCAGCCGGACGTGAACGTGGTGCGCACCACGGTCCAGGCGCTCGCCGCAGTCCTGGGTGGTACCCAGTCGCTGCACACCAACGCGCTCGACGAGGCGCTCGGCCTGCCGACGCCGTCCACGGCGCGGTTGGCGCTTCGAACGCAACAAGTGTTGAGGAGCGAGTCCGGAGTGGCGGCCACCGTGGACCCCCTGGCCGGGTCGTACTACGTCGAGGCGCTGACGGACGAGATCGCGACCCGTGCGCTGGCCGAGATCGCTGCCATCGACGAGCGCGGCGGCACCCTGGCCGCGCTGGCCGCCGGCTACCAGCCCGACGCGATCGCCGACGCCGCATACGACGTCCAGCGCGCGATCGAGGCCGGCGAGCAGGTCATCGTGGGCCTCAACGCCTTCGCCGATGAGGGCGACGAGCAACGTCCCGCGCCACAGGCCATCGACCCCGAGCTGGAGGCCCGCCAGGTGCAGCGCACGCGCGAGGTCCGCGCGCGGCGCAATGCGGCTGCGGTGGCCACGGCCGTCGCCGCGCTGGAGTCGGCCGCGACCGGCACCGAGAACGTCCTGCCCCGGATCCGCGCCTGCGTCGAGGCGGACGTCACGCTCGGCGAGATCGCCACCTGCCTTCGGCGGGTGTGGGGCGAGTACCGCCCATGACCGATTCCGCCCGCGTCGGGCCGATCCACCATGTCGCCATCGTCGTGCGCTCGATCGAGGACTCGCTGGCGCGCTACCGGGAGGTCTTCGGCCTGGAGCCCGACGCGGCACCGATCGTGTTTGCCGCCCAGCGCGTCCGGCTCTGCTTCCTGCCCACCGGGCCCGAGCCGGCCGCGCGGCTCGAGCTGGTCGAGCCGATCGACGACGACAGCGGGGTTGCGCGATTCCTGGCCGCCCGCGGCGAGGGGGTGCACCACATCTGCTTCGAGACCGATGACCTCCCTCGCGAGCTCGCGCGCCTGGCGGCCCACGAAGCCGAGCTCATCGACCGCGAGCCCAGGGCGGGCGCGCACGGGACCGTCGCGTTCGTCCACCCGCGGACGCTGAACGGCGTGCTCTGGGAGCTCCTCGAGGCTCAGGCGTCGCAGGTGAAGCCGTAACGACCGTCGGCCAGCTGCTCGCGCGCCTGGGCATCGACCGTGCGCGCGGCCGCCAGGTCCTCCTCGGCCGGCCCCGACTCGAGGGCAGCGGCGCCGTTGGTGAGCGTGATGATCTGCGCGCCGAGCAGCTCGTCCAGCGTTCTGCCTGGCGCCCACTCGGGGAGCTCATCGAGCGCCTCGACGGCGGATGACACGTGCCCGTCGATCTCGGCCTCCGCGGCCTCGCGCTGGTCGGGATCGTCGCGGACGGCCACGCCGCGCTCGAGCGCATCGGTCCCGGCGCTGAGCTCGGCCAACGCCTCGCACACCGCGATGCGGTAGGCGGCCGGCGCCGGGTTGCGGCCGGGATCGTCGCGCAGGTAGCCGATGACGATGACCGCGCCGACCAGCAGCCCCAGCGCGATCGTGACCCCCCAGCCCCAGCCGGCGAGGCGGAAGAGGCCGACGCCTGGCGGTCGCTCCGGCTCGTCACCCCGCTCGGAGGGCGGCCGCGGGGCGTAGCGGCTCGTCACCGGCGCGGCGCTACCGAACGCCGGCGTCGCGAAGCAGCTGCGGGATGTGCGACGGCGAGTCGGCGACCCGGATCCCGGCCGCCTCGAGCGCCGCCCGCTTCGACTCGGCCGTGCCGGCGCCACCGGAGATGATCGCGCCCGCGTGGCCCATGCGCCGGCCGGGCGGGGCGGTGCGACCGGCGATGAAGGCGGCCATCGGCTTGCGCACCTCGCGGGCGCAGAAGGCCGCCGCGCGCTCCTCTTCCTCGCCGCCGATCTCGCCGATCATGACGATCGCCTCGGTCTCCGGATCCTGGTTGAACATGTCGAGCACGTCGACGAAGCTGGTCCCCACGATCGGATCGCCCCCGATCCCGAGGCAGGTCGTCTGGCCGATGCCGGCATCGGTCATGGCCTGCACCACCTCGTAGGTCAGGGTCCCCGAGCGGCTGACCAGGCCGACCGGGCCGCGGGCGTGGATGTTGCCGGGGATGATTCCGACCTTGGCCTCGCCGACGCTCGTCAGGCCCGGGCAGTTGGGTCCGATCAGCCGAACCCCCTTGTTCTTCAGCACGTGGTAGACACGGAGCATGTCGAGCGCCGGCACGCCCTCGGTGATGCACACCACCAGCGGCAGCCCGCCGTCGGCGGCCTCCAGCATGGCGTCGGGGGCGAAGGCCGCCGGCACGAAGATGCACGATGCGTTGGCGCCGGTCTGCTCGACCGCCTCGACCACCGTGTCGTAGACCGGCACGCGACCGTCGAGCGCCGTCTGGCCGCCCTTGCCGGGCGTCACGCCGGCCACGATGTTCGTGCCGTACTCGAGCATGGCGGTCGAGTGGAACTCGCCCTCGCGACCGGTGACCCCCTGGACCAGGAGCCGCGTGTCGGCGTTGACGAGGATGCTCATGCGGCGCCCCCCGCCGCGGCGACCGCCTTGGCGGCGGCGTCGTCGAGCGAGTCGGCGGTGATGAGGTTCGCCTCGGCCAGGATCGGCGTTGCCTCCTCGGCGTTGGTGCCGACGATGCGCACCACCATCGGCACGTGGCGCGTCAGCATCGCGCGCGCCTCGACGATGCCGCGGGCGACCTCGTCGCCGCGGGTGATGCCACCGAAGATATTGATCAGGATGGCCTTCACGTTGGGGTCGTCCAGGATGATCTTGAAGGCGGCCGCCACCCGATCGGCCTTGGCCCCGCCGCCGATGTCGAGGAAGTTGGCCGGCTCGCCGCCGGCCAGCTTGACGAGGTCCATGGTCGTCATCGCCAACCCGGCGCCGTTCACCATGCAGCCGATCGTGCCGTCGAGCTTGATGAAGCTGATGCCCGCCTCGCGGGCGGCGATCTCCGACGGCTCCTCCTCGTTGAGGTCTCGCATGGCCTCCAGGTCGGGGTGGCGGGGCAGGGCCGAGTCGTCGAGCACGATCTTGGCGTCGAGCGCCGTCAGCCGGCCGTCGGTGGTGAGGACCAGGGGGTTGATCTCGGCAAGGTCCGCATCGGCGCCGACGAAGGCGTCGTAGAGGCCGCGCATGATGGTCGCGAAGTCCCGGCGCAGGTCGGCCGGAATGCCGAGGAAGAACCCGATGCGTCGAACCTGGTGCTCCTGCAGCCCCAGCAGCGGATGGAGCGGCAGGCGCAGGATCGCATCCGGGTTCGTTTTCGCCGTCTCTTCGATCTCGATGCCACCCTCCGCGCTGGCGATGACGGTGACCGCCCGGGCGCCGCGGTCGAGGATGAGGCCGAGGTAGTACTCGTGGGCGATCTCGGCGGCCGGCGCCACGAGGACCGTCTTCACGGTGGTGCCCTTGATGTCGAGGCCGATGATCTCCGCGGCCCGCTCCGCCGCCTCGTCGGGGTTGCTCGCCAGCTTCACGCCGCCCGCCTTGCCGCGTCCGCCGACGAGCACCTGGGCCTTGACGACCACCGGTCCGCCGATCTCCTCGGCCGCGGCGCGCGCCTCGTCCGGCGTCGTCGCCGTCCGTCCGGCGAGGAGCGGCACGCCGTGCGCGGCGAGGATCTCCTTCGACCGATATTCCTGGAGCTTCACTCATCTCTCCTGGTCAGTGCACCCGGTCGGTGTTGATCGTGGGCAGGCGGCGGATCGGTCCGACGCGGGGGATGCCAGCGATTGTACCGAGGTCGACGGTCGGGACGTTGACGTCGCGGTCGCGAGGGCGGACACTGCCTACCAGCGCGCGGCACGGAGGGCCACGGCAGTTGCGGCGCTACCGCACGTCGGGGATTACGCGGACCCATCGAGTGCCGCGCGCGACCTCGCCCCCGGCCCGCGCGCCGCGCGCCGCATCGGCCTAGACTTCCCCTCCGTACGCCGGCGCTTTGACCGGCCGCACGAGAGGTGAACGCGGTGAGCTATGCGGTCACGCTGATCCCCGGGGACGGCATCGGTCCGGAGCTGGCCGAGGCCACTCGGCTCGTGCTCGAGGCGACGGGCATCGGCTTCGAGTGGGACGTGCAGGAGGCAGGCGAGGCGACGATCGCCACCGAGGGCACGCCCCTGCCGGACCGCGTGATCGAGTCGATCCGTGCCAACGGGGTCGCCATCAAGGGACCGATCACGACGCCGGTCGGCACCGGCTTCCGCTCCGTCAACGTCGGCCTGCGCCAGGCCCTGGAGCTGTACGCCAACGTCCGGCCGGCCCGGACGATGAAGGGCGTCGAGACGCGCTACGACAACGTCGACCTCATCATCGTGCGCGAGAACACCGAGGACCTCTACGCCGGGATCGAGCACCGCGTGGGGCCGGATGCCGCCGAGAGCATCAAGATCATCACCCGTGCCGCGTCGCAGCGGATCGCGCGCTACGCCTTCGAGTACGCGGTGCGCAACGGCCGCGCCAAGGTCACCGCGGTGCACAAGGCGAACATCATGAAGCTCTCCGACGGCCTCTTCCTGGAGAGCTGCGGGCAGGTGGCGGCCGACTACGAGGGACGAGTCGCGTTCGAGGACCGCATCGTCGACAACATGTGCATGCAGCTGGTCCAGAAGCCCGAGCTGTACGACGTGCTCGTCCTGCCGAACCTGTACGGCGACATCGTGAGCGACCTGGCCGCGGGCCTGGTCGGCGGCCTCGGGGTGGCGCCCGGCGCCAACATCGGCGAGAAGGCCGCGGTCTTCGAGGCGGTCCACGGCTCCGCGCCGAAATACGCGGGCCTGAACAAGGCCAACCCGACTGCGCTCATCCTGTCGGGCGCCCTGATGCTGCGCCACCTCGGCGAGACCGATGCCGCCGATACCCTCGAGGCCGCCGTGCGCGAGGTGATCGCGGAGGGCACCACGGTCACCTATGACCTGGGCGGATCGGCCGGCACGCGCGAATTCGGCGAGACGGTCGCGGCCCGGGTGCGAGCCGCCTGACGCGATAGAATCGGTGGGCCGCTAGATTCGCGCCGCCCGTAGTCCGGCGGTGCCCCGTGGAGATGAGCGCACGACGTGATCAACCTGTTCGGCTACCGCGTTTCGTGGGCGCAGCTGGCATGGTTCGGGCACCGCGCCAGCGGGCTGGGCGTGCTCCTGTACCTGTTCATGCACATCGTCGAGACGTCGACCGTGCTGTTCGGCCCGGAGGTCTACGACGCCGCGGTCGGCATCTTCAAGAACCTGCCGGCCAGGCTGGGCGAGGTCGTCCTCATGGCGGCGCTCGTCTACCACGCCCTCAATGGCATGCGGGTCATCGCGATGGACTTCTGGCCGTCGCTGACCGTCTACTACCGTCCGCTCACGTACGGGGTCATCGGTGCCACCCTGGCGGCCATGATCCCGCTGGCGCTGCTCATGCTGCGGCCGTATGCGCCGTGGGGCTGAGCGCGCGATGACCACGACCACCAGGCGTCCGCGCGTCATCTACAGCAACCCGTCGCGGGCCGCGCGGCCAAAGCCGGAGGCCTCCGGCCGCGAGCGCTTCTGGTGGTACTTCATGCGCCTGTCCGGGCTGGCGCTCGTGGTCCTCGCCCTCGGGCACATGTTCATCATGCATGTCCTCGTGGAGCTCAGCGGTCGGGAGGTCAACTTCGCCTTCGTCCAGAGCCGATGGGGGACCCCCTTCTGGCGCATCTACGACCTGCTGCTGCTGGTACTGGCCTTCGTGCACGGCGCGAATGGCGCGCGGGTCGTGATCGGCGACTACGTCGTGCACCGCACGGCGCGCAGCCTGCTCATCGGCACGCTGCTGGTGATCAGCGCCATCTGGCTGGTGCTCGGCATCGCGGTCATCGCCTTCTTCGATCCGGGCTCCGCACCGCCGGTCGGCCCGTTCTCGTGACCCTTGCCACCCGCGGGCGGGGCGCGATTCCGCCGACGCGCGTCCACGACATGGACGCGGTCGTGGTCGGGGCCGGCGGGGCCGGCCTGTATGCGGCGCTCGAGCTGAAGCGAGCGCTCGGGCCGGAGGCCCGCATCGGCGTCATCAGCAAGCTGTATCCCTCGCGCTCCCACACCGGCGCTGCCCAGGGCGGCGTCTGCGCGGCTCTCGGCAACATCGAGGAGGACAACTGGGAGTGGCACTGGTTCGACACGGTCAAGGGCGGGGACTACCTCGTCGACCAGGACGCGGCCGAGGTGATGTGCCGCGACGCGATCGAGACCGTCATCAACCTCGAGCACCTCGGCCTGCCGTTCGACCGCACCGAGGACGGCCTGATCAATCAGCGCCGCTTCGGCGGCCATACCCGCAACTACGGCGAGGGCCCGGTGCGCCGTGCCTGCTTCGCCGCAGACCGGACCGGCCACGCCATCCTCCAGACCCTGTTCCAGCAGTGCATCCGCCACGACGTCACCTTCTTCGACGAGTACCAGGTGCTCGACCTGGCCCTGCCGGACGGTCCGGGCGGGCGCGTCACCGGCGTGATCGCCCTCCAGCTGGCGACCACCGAGCTGCACGCCTTCCGCGCCCGCGCCGTGCTGTTCGCCACCGGCGGCTACGGCAAGATCTTCAAGGTCACCTCCAACGCCCACACCCTGACCGGCGACGGGATGGCGATCCCGTACCGCCGCGGCCTCCCGCTCGAGGACATGGAGTTCTTCCAGTTCCACCCGACCGGGATGTACAAGCTGGGCTTCCTGCTCAGCGAGGCGATGCGCGGCGAGGGCGGCTTCCTGGTCAACGACACGGGCGAGCGCTTCATGGAGCGCTACGCGCCGACCATGAAGGACCTCGCCTCCCGCGACGTCGTGTCGCGCTCGATCTACCTCGAGATTGCCGAGGGGCGGGGGATCGGCGGCAAGGATTACGTGCACCTCGACGTCCGCCACCTCGGCGAAGAGGTGCTCAACAAGAAGCTGCCGGACATGAGCGGGTTCATCCGCACCTATTTCGGGCTCGAGCCGCTGACCGACCTGGTCCCGATCCAGCCGACCGCCCACTACGCCATGGGCGGGGTCCCGACCGACATCGACGGGCGGGTCCTGGCCGACGAGACGGGCGCCGTGGTACCCGGCTTCTATGCCGCCGGCGAGGTGGCCTGCGTCAGCGTCCACGGCGCGAACCGGCTGGGCACGAACTCGCTGCTCGACATCCTCGTCTTCGGCCGTCGCGCCGGACTGGCGATGGCGAAGGAGCTCGCCGACCTCCCGGAGCCGGTCGCCGACGGCGATGCCGAGGCATCGGTCCAGGCCACGGTGTCCGGGCTGCTTGCCGGCAGGTCCGACGGCGAGCGCCCGGCCGTGATCCGCTCGGAGCTCCAGGAGGTCATGTTCGCGAAGTGCGGGGTGTATCGGACCGATCAGCTGCTGGTCGAGTGCCGCGACGCGCTCGTCGACCTGCGTGCCCGGGCCCGCCACCTGCGCGTCGACGACGGGGGATGCCGCTACAACACGGACCTCGGCGAGGCGCTCGAGCTCGGCTTCCTGCTCGACTGCGCCGAGGCCACCGTGGAGTCGGCGCTG
Source organism: uncultured Steroidobacteraceae bacterium (assembly GCA_964449915.1). Classification (GTDB taxonomy): domain Bacteria; phylum Chloroflexota; class Limnocylindria; order QHBO01; family QHBO01; genus JACDBZ01. The sequence goes on from CAYVCE010000031.1 coordinate 10,166, forward strand.
GCCCGGCGCGAGAGCCGTGGCGGACACGCGCGCGAGGACTACCCCGAGCGCGACGACGCCGACTGGCTGAAGCACACCTTCGCGGTCCGGCATCCGCAGACCGGCGTCGTGAGCCTTGGATACAAGCCCGTCACGATCACGAAGTTCGAGCCGAAGCCGCGGGTGTATTGAGACCGATGGACGTCACGCTGCGCATCCGCCGCTACAACCCCGAGCTCGACCGCGAGCCGCATTGGGAGACCTACGAAGTGGAGGCCGAGCCGACCGATCGCGTGCTCGACCTGCTGCACGCCGTGAAGTGGTACCAGGACGGCACGCTCACCTTTCGCCGCTCGTGCGCCCACGGCGTGTGCGGCTCGGACGCGATGCTCATCAACGGGCGCAACCGGCTGGCCTGCGAGTACCTGGTCCGCGACGCCGGCTCCACGATCACGGTCGAGGCCATCCGCGGCATGGAGATCGTCAAGGACCTACTCGTCGACATGGAGCCGTTCTGGGACTCGTTCAAGCAGGTCATGCCGTATCTCGTCAACGACGAGGTCCCGGCCGATGGCAGGGAGCGCCGCCAGTCACCGACCGATCGCGACCGCTACGAGGACACCAGCCGCTGCATCCTGTGCGCGGCCTGCACCACCAGCTGCCCGGTCTTCTGGGCCGACCAGTCGTACGTGGGTCCGGCCGCCATCGTCAACGCGCATCGCTTCATCGTCGACACCCGCGACAGCGCCAGGCAGGAACGCCTCGAGATCATGGCCGACCGCGATGGCGTCTGGCGCTGCCGCACGACCTTCAACTGCGTCGAGGCCTGCCCACGCAACATCAAGATCACGCGTGCCATCCTCGAGGTCACCCAGGAGATCGGCAGAGCCGGGCTGCGGTGAGGCTCCTGATCCACACCGATGGCGCCGCGCGCGGCAACCCGGGCCCGGCCGGCGCCGGCGCCATCCTGCGCGACGCCGCGGATGGCACCGTCCTCGCCGAGATCGCCGAGCCCCTGGGCAGGGCGACGAACAACGTGGCCGAGTGGACGGCCGTGCTGCTCGCGCTCGGGGAGGCGCGCCGCCTCGGCGCCACCCACGTCGACCTGCGCATGGACTCCGAGCTCGTCGCGCGCCAGATCAGTGGCATCTATCGGGTCAAGCATCCGGACCTCAAGCCGATCCATGCCGCGGCGATGGAGCTGCTCCGCTCGTTCGAGGGGTACACCGTCGGCCACGTGCCACGGGCGCTGAATCAGGATGCCGATCGCCTGAGCAACGTGGCCATCGACGGCCCGGATCGGCCGTGAGCGTCACCAGCTGGCGCTGCCGGTGATGACCGAACGGATGTTCGAATCGGTTACACTGTGCTTCCTGGAGGCGGCTGGACGGTCGCGGGCGCATCGGTCGAAAGGCCGCGCTCGAGGAAAGTCCGAGCTCCACACAGCAGGCTAGCGGGTAACGCCCGTCCGCCGCGAGGCGAGGACCAGCGCCACAGTGACGATGCCCCTCCTTCGGGAGGGGAGTGAAACGCGGCAAGCTCTAGCCGGAGCAAGACCGAATAGGGGAGCGCAAGGCGGCCTTCGGGCCGCAGCAGGTTGCTCGCTCAGCTCCCGGGTAGGTCGCATAGATGGATGGCCGTCCTCGGCCCGATGGCAACATCGGTCCGGGACAGAACTCGGCTTACAGGCCGCCTCCAGGACACCATCGCAACGGTCAGTCTTCGTCCTCGCGCCACACCGATCGGGCGGTGCAGGCGTTGCAGATCGGGCGCGCCTCGTCCATGGTGCCGAGCGGCAGCGGATAGTCGGCGCCGCCGAGCAGGCAGTCGACCTGGACGGTGGCCGGGCTGCCGGCGACGATGCTGACGTGGCGCACGCTGCAGCGACGGATGCGACCTGATCGCGGGATCGGTCGGCGCTCGTCATTGCCCTCGATCGGGTTCAGCGCCATGGGACGGTGCCTCTGGTCTCCTGGATCACGCGGCCGGCAGCACGATCAGGCTAGCGGCGGGTCAGTCCCGGCAACAATGGCGCGTTCGTACCATCGTCCGGCGCCCTCCGCCGTGTCGCCGATCGGGTGCTCGGCACGTTAGACTCAGGCCGTGTTCGGACGAGGGAAGCGCGAACGGGCCGCGGCGGCGGAGGCGGTAGCCGAGACGGAGCGGAGCCAACTGTTCGCGAAGCTGGCCACGCGACCGGAGACGATCTGTCCCTTCCTCGGCCTCAGCGACGACCGGACCGGACACATCGACGGCGTCAGCAGCGAGCACCGCTGCTACGCGTTCGGCGATCCAGCGCCCATCTCGGCGGAGCAGCAGACCCGTGTCTGCCAGGAGCGCGGGTACGGCAACTGCCCGCGGTACCTGCGCGGCGTGCTCGTCATCCCGACCGAGGAGCTCGAGGCCCTGCGCCGCCCGCGCATCGCCGAGGAACCTCGCACGCCGCCGCCGGTCGTCACCCCCGAGCGCCGGCGAGGCCCGCCGCTGCTCGCGATCCTCGCCCTTCTGCTGCTGGTGGGCGTCGGCGCCGCCGGCGCATACCTGCTCTTCGGCCGCGCCGACGGCGTCGCCATCGATCCGACTCCCACCCCCACCCCCCCCGCGACGGTCGAGCCATCGCCGAGCGCCGAGGCGTCGCCCTCCATCTCGGCATCCCCGGCGCCCTCGCCGACGATCCCGCTGAACGCCATCACGCGGGGGGAGCTGGCGCGCCTGATGGCCGACGCCCTCGGGCTTCCTCCGGCCGAGGGCGACTACTACGCCGATGACGCCTCGAGCCCGTACCAGGCAGACATCAACCGCCTCGCCGAGGCCGGCGTGACCATCGGCTGTTCCGAGACCTCGTTCTGCCCGGACGCGTTCGCCACGCGCGCCGAGCTGGCGAGCTTCGTCAGCCGCGCCCTCGCCCTCCCCGCCGCCACGCGGGACTACTTCACCGATGACGAGGGCCTGATCCACGAGGGCGACATCAACCGCCTTGCCGAGGCGGGGATCACGACCGGCTGCGGTGGCGACCGGTACTGCCCCAGCGACACCGTCACCCGCGAGGAGCCGGAGCTGGCGCGCATCGTCGAGGGCACGTCCAGCCCCTGACGGGCGGGGTCGCCGGCGCACGCCGGCCGTGATGCGCGCCACCTGACCGCCGGCTGATCGCCGTCGCACCCCGGACCCCGGCGTCCGCATGGCCGAAAGGTACGGCCGGCGACTTCGCCATCCGGGCGGACAGCCGCGCTGCGCGACTCTGTGGTCGGCGCGAGGACGGTTAGCTGACCGGATCTGGAGCCCTCCCCGTCGTTTGACCCATGGCGCGGGTCAAGGAACCAGCGAAGCAGGTTCTCACGGCAGCTCCGTGGCGATTTGACCCGTACTTACGGGTCGATGACCGCGGAGGAGGGTCTCCGTGGTCCGTTGACCCGTGGGGCGGGTCAACGCCTCAGATCGCCGCCCCTCGTCCGAACCTTGCCAATCTGGCGTCACGGAGCGGCGCACGTACCCGCCATCCAATGGTACTGCCTTCCCGAAAACCGCTTGACGGGTGGCGCCTGCCCTGTATAGTGGCGCCCGGTGGTTCCAAATGGGGCCATGTGGGGAGTAGTGGTGAACGACAGGCACGATGGAGCGAGCGTCATTCCTCACGGGGGAGTTCCGGCACGCGCTGGACGACCGCGGCCGCGTGGCGGTCCCGGTTCGGTTCCGCGCGCGGCTGGCGCAGGGCGCGACGCTCGCTCGATGGCTCGATGGCTGCCTGGCAATCTTCCCGGCGGACACCTGGGAGGAGCTGGCGGCCAAGATCCAGGGCCTGCCGACGACGAATGCGGCCGCACGACAGTTCGGCCGTTTCATGAGCTCGGGAGCGGTCGAGGTGGAGCTCGACCGGCAGGGGCGCGTCCTCGTCCCGAGCTACCTGCGCGAGTACGCCGGCCTGACCCTGAGCGAGGTGGTCGTGGTCGGCGCGCTGAACCGGCTCGAGATCTGGGCGCCGACACGGTGGCAGCCGTATCGGTCCCAGATCGAGGACGCGCCGGAGGCGCTCGCCGAGCACCTCGCCGACCTGGGCATCTGACGGTGCCCCGGCCATTCCTGCGTCTCCGGGCCGGTCGGCCCGCCGTCCGACAAACGAGGTGCAACGCCACATGGGAGAAGGGCACCTGCCGGTCCTGGTCGACGAGGTTCTTGCCTCGCTGGCCATCGGTCCCGGCAGCTCCGTGGCTGATTGCACCGTCGGCGGCGGTGGGCACGCCGAGCGGTTCCTGGAGACCACGTCTCCGCATGGTCGCCTGCTCGGCCTCGATGCCGATCGGGCGGCCATCGCGGAGGCGGAACGCGCCCTGGCTCGCTTCGGCGACCGGGTCACCCTGCGCCACGCCAACTTCGAGTCGATCTACGACGTCGCGGTCGACACCGGCGCTGGACCGCTCGACGCCGTCCTCTTCGACCTCGGTCTCAGCAGCTATCAGCTCGCCGATCCGGACCGGGGATTCAGCTTCGCGGCCGATGCGCCGCCGGACATGAGATTCGATGAAACGACTGGTCTATCGGCCCTCGAGCTCATTGAGCGCACCTCGGAGCGAGAGCTCGCCGGAATCCTCGCGACGTTTGGTGAAGAGCGCCGTGCAGGCCGCATCGCGAAGGCGATCCTGGCGGCGCGTGCGGAAGGCCGGATCGTGACCGCCGCCGACCTGGCGGCCGTCGTGGCCGCCGCGGCGCCGGGTCGTCCGGGCGGAGCCGATGCGGGTCGCATCCACCCCGCGACGCGGACGTTCCAGGCGTTGCGGATCGCCGTCAACCGCGAGATCGAGGTGCTGACTGCCGGGCTGGCGGGCGCACTCGCCGCGCTGCGACCCGGCGGGCGCATGGCCGTCATCAGCTACCACAGCCTCGAGGACCGCATCGTGAAGCGGTTCATCGTGCGCGAGAGCCGCGATTGCATCGAAGAGCCCCTGCCCCCGGCCTGCACGTGCGGGCATCGCGCGCAGCTGCGCGCCATCACCAAGGGCGTCATCACCGCCGGTGCCGATGAGGTCCGGCGGAACCGTCGCGCCCGCAGCGCAAAGCTGCGCGTCGCCGAGAAGCTGGCATGAGCCGATCCGAGGAGGAGGGTCAACCGATGAGCAAGGGACGTTCGCGCCACCAGGCAAGCCGCCGCCGCATGTACTCGGCCCGCCAGCGCGACCTCAAGGAGCGCCGCGCCCATGCGGCGCGCGAGGAGCAGTACTGGCTGAGCGACCAGGTGGCCGCCATCGAGATCGAGGAGCGGCTCGACTTCGAGGCACCCGCCGCATTCCCGATCGCCTCGCGCCGCCGCGCGACCGCGGCCTAGGCCCTCCAGGCGGAGTCCGCGACCGTCATGGCCGTCATCGGTGCGCGTCCGGCAACGAACCCGTGGTTCGGGCCGCGCCGAAGTCGGCACCGTCCGCGCACGCGCCCGCAGTCGGCCCGTCGCGGCCGAAGGCTCGCCTCGGGCCGCCAGCGGGCGACGCACCTCGACGTGCGGCCGCTGCTGGTGCTCATCCTCGTCGCCGCCGGGCTCGCGCTCTTCTACCTCAGCCAGTCCACCCGGGTCGCGGCGACCGGCTACGAGATCGGCGCGCTGGAGTCCACGCTCGCGGAGCGCAACGCGGAGCAGCAGCAGCTCATATGGGCCATTGGCCAGGCGCGCTCGCCGGCCGAGATCACCAGGCGCGCGACCACCGAGCTGCGGCTCGTATCACTCGAGGACGGGGCGGTGACCTTCGCCCCGTCCGCCAGCCACCCAGCCGATTGACCTAGCTCTCACGGTCGGGAAACGCCCGCCGTCGCACGGAGACCAACATGCTCGCCAGGACCGACAGTCGTGCCCGCGCCTTGGTCCTTCTGATCGTCGTCAGCCTGCTGGCGACGGCGGTCGGCGCGCGCCTGGTGTGGTGGCAGGTCGTCGATCGCGAGCGGCTGGCGACCATGGCCCTCGCGCAGCTGGCGCAGGAGCAGACGCTCCCGGCGGTGCGCGGAGAGATCACCGATCGCAACGGCGAGCTGCTGGCGACCTCGGTCGAGCTCCAGTCGGTGTACGTCACGCCGCCGGCGATCGAGGATCCGGGCCTGGCGGCCGCGCTGCTCGCCTCGGCGCTCGACATGCCGGCCTCCGAGGTGCGGGCGCGGATCGACAACGACCGCAGCTGGGTATGGCTGAAGCGCCGCGTCTCGGCGGAGGTCGCCGAGCAGGTCCGCCGCCTCGACATCCGCGGCATCGGCATGCTGCCCGAGACGAAGCGCGTCTACCCGGTGCAGGGCGTCGCCGAGGGGACGACGATCGCCGCTCAGCTCATCGGCTATGTCGACGACGACGGCCGCGGCGCGTTCGGCGTCGAGCAGGGCGAGAACGCGATGCTGGCGGGCACGGCCGGTACGGTGAGCGCCCAGGAGGACGTCATCGGCCGGCGCATCGCCGATTCCGTCACCCTGCTGCGCGAGCCGATCGACGGGCGTGACCTGCAGCTCACCATCGACGCCGGCGTCCAGCACCTGCTCGAGCAGGCGATCCACAAGACCTACATCACGAACAGCGCGGCCGGCGCCACCGGCGTGATCATGGATGCCGAGACGGGCGCGATCCTGGGCATGGCCAGCTATCCGTCGTATGACGCAAACCAGTTCGCCGCCACCGATGGCGAGCTGTTCAGCAACCCGGCCGTCTCTCGCCAGTACGAGCCGGGCTCGGTCATGAAGGCGTTCACCATCGCCGCCGCCCTCGACGCCGGCGCGGTCACGACCACCGACACCTTCGACGACGACAACAACCTGATGGTCGGGCGCGTCCGTATCCAGAATGCCGACCGACACGACTGGCCGTACGGCCACGGGCTCATCACGCCGAAGGACGTCCTGGCGCTGTCGAACAACGTCGGCGCGGCGAAGATCGGCCTGCAGCTGGGGCGCGCCCGGCTGTTCGAGGCCTTTCGGCGCTTCGGCTTCGGCGCTCCCACGGGAATCGAGCTCACCGGCGAGGCGAGCGGCGTGATCTGGAACCCCGATGGTCCGAACGCCTCCGGCGACCTGACGGCGGCGCAGAACGCCTTCGGGCAGGGGCTCAGCATGACCGCCGTCCAGCTCGTGGCCGGGTATGCATCGTTTGCCAACGGCGGCCTGCTGGTCACGCCGCACGTCGTCGCCGGCTGGACCGATCCGGACGGCACGTACCACGCCGCCGAGCAGCCGCCGGCCGAGCGGGTCATGCGCGTCGAGACGGCCGCGACGATGATCGGCCTCCTCACCAACGCGATCGACAACGGCATCGCGACCGGGGCGCAGGTCCCCGGCTATACAGTTGCCGGCAAGACGGGTACCGCCCAGATCGCCGGACCGGTCATGGTCGATGGCGGCGACGGCCAGATGGTCGAACGCTGGCAGTACATCGACGGCTGGGTCGACTCGAGCTTCGTCGGCATCCTGCCGGCCGGTGACACCAAGCTCGTGACGCTCGTCCTCATCCACCGGCCGGTTCCGTGGGACCGTCGCATGCCGGACCGCCCCGAGCAGGTCTACAGCCGCCTGATGCCCCAAATTCTCGATTACCTGGCGATCGCTCCGGACCGACCCGACGAGCCGGTTGCGCAGCCGTGAGACTGATAGACTCGCCCGGAGCCCGCAGCGTGGTCCACGTGCCTCCGACGATTCGCATCGACGAGCTGTTGACCGCCGTCAACGGGCGTCTCTCCGGATCGACCTCGGTGGCCAGCTTCTCTGGCGCCTCGGTTGACTCGCGCCGAATCTCTTCCGCCTCCCTGTTCGTCGCGCTGCGCGGCGAGCGAACCGATGGCCACCGGCACGTGGTGCAGGCCATCCGCGCCGGCGCCGCAGCCGCGCTCGTGTCGGCGCCCGTTGCCCTGCCGGACGACCTCGACGCCGCCATCGTGGTCGTCCCCGATCCGCTGGTCGCCCTCCAGGAGCTCGCCGCCTGGTGGCGTTCCCGCCACGCGGTGCGGGTGGTCGGCATCACCGGCTCCACGGGGAAGACGGTCGCCAAGGAAATGACTGCGGACGTGCTGTCCCGGCACTTCCACACCCTGCGAAACGAGGGCAACCTCAACTCGGAGACCGGGCTGCCGATGACGCTCCTGCGCCTGGAGCCGGCCCACGAGGTCGCCGTCCTCGAGATGAGCATGTACACGGTGGGTGAGATCGCCCGCCTGGCGGAGATCGCCGTTCCCGAGGTCGGCGTGGTGCTGGCCGTGCACCCCACGCACCTCGAGCGCGCCGGCAGCCTGGAACGGATCGCGCGGGCCAAGGCGGAGCTGCCGGAGGCGCTGCCGCGCGACGGGTTGGCGGTCCTCAACGCTGACGACCCGCGTGTCGCGGCCATGCGCCACCTGACGCCGGGACGGACCTGGACCTTCGGGCTCGGTCCCGCCGCGGACGTGCGCGCGGAGGGAATCGAGAGTCATGGGGTGGCCGGCACCGAGTTCACGCTGAAGGCGCCGTGGGGCGTTCGCCGCCTCCGCAGCGGCACGCCCGGTCGACATCTCGTCCCGCACGCCCTGGCCGCCGCGGCGGTCGCCGAGTGGCTCGGCGAGTCTCTCGATGACGTTGCCGCCGCGCTCGAGCCGGGCAGTACGGCGGCGCATCGGATGGCAGTTCACGACGGCGTCTCCGGGGCGACCATCGTCGACGACACGTACAACGCCTCCCCGGTGAGCGTGGCCGCGGCCCTCGACTTCCTGGCCGAGACGCCGGTGGGTGTTGGACGGCGCCGCATCGCGGTCATCGGCGACATGCTCGAGCTCGGCCCCGACGAGGAGCGGCTGCACCGGGAGATCGGCGATCACGCGGCACGGGCGGCCGACGCCATCGTGGCAGTCGGACCCCGCGGAGCGTGGATCGCGGCGGGGGCCCGCGCCGGCGCCGCGACGAGCGTTATCACCGTGGCCGACGCGGAGGAAGCCGCGGCCGTCGTCGAGCGTGACCTGGCCCCCGGCCCCGGCGACGTCGTGCTGCTCAAGGCATCGCGCGGCCTGGAGCTGGAGCGCGCGGTCGACCTGCTGGTCGGGGCGCCGCGATGACGCTCGCGCCGATCGTCGTGGCGGTCCTGCTGGCCTTCATCGGCATGGTGCTGCTGGCACCGATCTACATCAACCTGCTCCAGCGCCTCGGCTACGGCAAGCAGATTCGCGTCGACGGGCCCGAGGCTCACTATGGCAAGGCGGGAACACCGACGATGGGCGGGATCCTCATGGTCGGGGTCGTCCTCTTCCTGGCCATGGCGCTGCGCATCGAGGACGCGG
>CAYVCE010000032.1:0-2871 GCA_964449915.1 uncultured Steroidobacteraceae bacterium
CCATCGCCGCCGAGCGCAGCCACGACACCGGCTCGGGCGCCCGCGGCGGCGACCTCGGCTGGTACGACCCGGCCAACACGGGCTTCGTGATCGAGTTCTCCGACGGGCTGGCCGATCTCGAGGTCGGCGAGCTGAGCGAGCCGGTGCGCAGCGACTTCGGGTGGCACGTGATCCAGAAGACGGCCGAGCGCACCAGCCCGCAGGAGCAGGCCGCCGAGCTGGTCGAGCAGCTCCGGGAGGACCCCGACAGCTTCGCCGAGGTCGCCACCAGGCTGAGCGAGGATCCGACCACGGCGCGCGAGGGCGGCGAGCTCGGCTGGGTGGCGCCCTACCAGCTCGAGGAGATGCTCGAGGTGGTCGTCTTCGGGCTCGACGAGGTCGACGAGATCAGCGAGCCGCACGACGGTGGCAGCGCCGGCATCACCATCTACCAGCTGCTCGAGACGAGCGAGAGCCGCGAGATCGAGGACGACCGGCTCGCCGAGATCCGCGCATCGGGCTTCGACCGCTGGCTCGAGCAGGAAGTGCGAGCACCCGTCGCGACGTGGGTCGACCCGCAGTTCGCCGCGACCACCGACCCGTAGAGCCGATGACCGCCGGCGCGTCGCCCAGCGTCGACGAGCTGCTGGCAGCAGCCGGCCTCGATCCGGCGGACGGCGTCCAGCTCGTCGCCGCGCATCGCCTGCCTGCGGTTGCCTTCGACCCGTCGCTGCCGCTCGTGGTCCTGCCCGGCGGCGCTGCGGCCGAGGAGGCCGACGTGCTGCCCGGTCGCCACGCCCGCCGCGGCCCGCGTGCCGTGCTGGGGGCGCTGTACCCGGCCGATCACGAGCTGCTGGAGCTGCCGGGCCGGGTGGCACGCAGCCTGGCCGATGTCGACGAGGCGTCCCTGGCCGCGGGCGCCTGGCTGGTCCCGGCCCTCGACCCGACCGACAACCTGGCCAGCCCGCACGGCATGGCCGCCATCAGCAGCCGGCTACGGGCCCCCGACGGCTGCCCGTGGGACCGCAAGCAGACGCACCTCACGCTGCGCCCGTACCTGCTCGAAGAGGCGTACGAGACGATCGACGCCATCGAGCACGGCACGCCGGCGGACCTTGCCGAGGAGCTCGGCGACCTGCTGCTGCAGGTCATCCTGCATGCCCAGTTCGCCGCCGAGGAGGGCGCCTTCGACCTGACCGACGTCTACCGCTCGATCGGCGCCAAGATCGTACGGCGCCACCCGCACGTCTTCGGCACGGTCGAGGTCGACGGCGTCGAGGCGGTCCTCGCCAACTGGGAGACGATCAAGGCCGACGAGCGCGCCGAGCGCGGGAAGGGGAGCGACGGCCCGTTCGCCGGCGTGGCGCGCGCCCTGCCGGCGCTGGCGGGGAGCCGCGAGATCCAGGAGCGCGCATCGGCGCTGGGCTGGGACTGGAACGCCATCGAGGGCGTCTGGGACAAGGTGGCCGAGGAGGTCGCCGAGCTTCGTGACGCGTCGAGCGACGAGGACCGGCTGCACGAGCTCGGCGACGTCCTGTTCGCGATCGTCAACCTGGCGCGCTGGATGAAGCTCGACCCCGAGGAGGCGCTGCGCGCCGCGAACCACCGCTGGGTCGGCCGCTACCGGCAGGTGGAGGCGCTGGCCGCCCGCCGCGGCGTCGACCTCGACGCCCTGTCGCTGGCCGAGAAGGACCTGCTGTGGGACGAGGTGAAGGGCGGGTGAGCGGCCGGCGCCGCGTCGCCATCGTCGTGCATGCCACGGTCCCCGGCGATCCACGCATCCATCGGCAGTCCGACGCCCTGACCGAGGCCGGCTACGAGGTGGACGTCATCTGCCTCCGACGGCCGGGCGAGGCGGCCGACGAGCGGACGGGCCGGCTGCGCGTCGTGCGCCTGCCGCTGGATCGCACGTTCGGCGGCTTCGCGGGCCACATGGCGGAGTACGTGGCCTTCACCGCCCTGGCGACGTGGCGACTGGCGATCGAGCACCGCCGGCGCCGGTACGACCTGGTGCAGGTCGCGACGGTGCCCGACTTCCTGGTCCTCGCGGCGGTGCCGGAGAAGCTGGCCGGCGTGCCGCTGCTGCTCGACCTGCACGAGGACATGCCCGAGTTCTTCCGAGATCGCTTCGCGCACCCGATGCTGCGGGGCCTGCTGCCGGCGGTCGCCGCCGCATCGCGCGCATCCGCCGCGCTCGCCGACCATCTCATCACCGTCCACGAGCCGCTGCGCCGCCTCTCGATCGAGCGAGGCCTCGACCCCGAGCGCATCAGCGTGGTCATGAACAGCGCCGACCCCCGCATCTTCGATCCGGCGCGCCACGAGCGGCGACCGTTCATGGCCGACGGCCGCCTGCGCCTGGTCCACCACTCGAACCTCCAGCGCATCTACGGGCTCGACCTGGCCATCGACGTGCTTGCCGGCCTTCCGGCGACCCTCGACTGGCAGCTCGACGTGTACGGGGACGGCCCGTGGCGGCCGCGAATCGAGGCCGCCATCGAGCGCACCGCCACCGCCGACCGGGTGCTCCTGCATGGCCGCATCCCGATCGACGAGCTCCCGGCGAGGCTGGCAGCCTCGGACATCGGGCTGGTGCCCTCGGTGCCCGAGCCCTATCTGCAGTACTCGCTGAGCACGAAGCTGCTCGAGTACGCGGCGATGGGCGTGCCGACCGTCGCCACCGACCTCGCGACCTTCCGCCATCACTTCACCGATGCCGCCGTGCGGTTCGTCTCCGGCGAGCCGCATTCGCTCGCCGACGCGATCGTTTCCCTGGCGTCGAATCCGGACGCAGCGACCGCGATGGGTCTCGAGGCGCGCCGCCAGGCGGCCGCGTACGACTGGATCCGTCAGCGGGCGATCTACCTCGACATCGTCGATCGCCTCGCTCGC
>CAYVCE010000033.1:0-4006 GCA_964449915.1 uncultured Steroidobacteraceae bacterium
CGTTCAGGGGTGCCCACCAGAAGTCGAGCGGCTCGACGCGAGACGGCCCGAGCGCGACGAACGCGACCACCAGACCGATGTTCGACGGGTTGAAGATGTGCGACCCGCGGCGGCGGATCACGTACTTGGAGAGAAGGGACAGGCCCGCGACCGCGGCAAAGACGTGCCAGGCGTGGAAGCTCCACGGAGCGTCCGCCGGCGTGCCTACGACGCGGAGGATGAGGGCCACGCCGCTCCCGGTGAGCATCGCGCTCGCGGGCCAGACGACCGCCCGCGTCTGCCGGAAGGTCAGCGCGACCTCCAGGATCGCGCAGGTAAGGATCGCGGCGAGGATCTGCGGGACGCTGACCCGAAAGCCGAGCCCGATCTGGCCCAGGACGTGGATCGTGATGATGACGGCGGCTACGTGGAGGCGCGGATCGCGGATCGAGGGCAGGACGAGCGGGTACGACTCGCCGCGAATGGAGAGCGTTCGGGCGGTCATTGCCTGCGCCGGCCGCGCCGCGCAGGAGGCCCGCAGCAGGGGCGCTCGAGCAGGACGGAGAGTGCAGCATCCATCACGGTCCGCGTAGGATACCCACCCGACTGCCCGACTTCGGGCCGTCGATTGACTCGTTGGCAGGAGGCCGCTCATGACCCGCGATGACGAGCGCATCCAGCGTGCGCAGGAGGGGCCGCTCGTCGGGGGTCTGCCCGACGCGCCGGGAATCTTGACCGCACTCAACCTGACGCCACGCCTCGGCATTCACCTGCGCGGGCTGGCCGATGAGCTGCTCGTGCATGACTTCGAGGGCGCCACGCTGCGCCGCGCCGAGCGCGAGATGCTTGCCACCGCGGTGTCGGCCGGGAACGACTGCTTCTACTGCATGGACTCACACGGCGCGTTCGCCACCGCGTTGCTCGAGCGCGATGGTGACGCGCACCTGGTGCCCCTGATCGATGAGCTCAAGATCGGGTCGGTCGCGCCGTTCGACCCGAAGATGCGCGCGCTCCTCCACATCGCCGCAACCGTGCGCCGCAACCCCCTCGAGCTTGGAGCGGGCGATGTCGAGGCGGCCACCGCGGCCGGCGCAACCGACGCCGATGTCCAGCTCGCCGTTCTCATCGCCGCCGCGTTCTCGATGTACAACCGCATGGTCGACGGATTCCGCGCCATGACGCCGCCGACGGCCGAGGTCTACCGAGAGCGGGCCGGTGCGATCGCCGAGCACGGGTACAGCGCGGCTCCACCGGTCGCCGCGCCGGTTCCGGGACGCGGCTGAGCCCTGGGCTATGCGACCAACCCGGCCCGCCGCCGCCACAGCGACGATCGCCGCGGGTCCTGTGCGGGATTTCGCCAGATTCAGGCTCCAGCGGCGTTACGTGCCGCTTGACCCCGAGTTATGGACAACTTGCGGCGGTCAGCCTTCAGGACGACCGATCGGACCTGCGTGAACGCCCGTAGTGCGGCCCTCGCATGAACCTGTCAACAGCGCCCTCGATCCGTCCGCCAGGACCGCGCAACGCTGAGGGCAGCGCCGCAGCGTCCCGATCGGTCCATTGCTAGACTCAGCGCCGACAACGCGCCGACCGACCAACACGATCCGGGCGAGTGGCGGAACGGCAGACGCGCCGGCCTTAGGAGCCGGTGTCGCAAGACGTGCGAGTTCGAATCTCGCCTCGCCCACCACTGCACACGGGAGCTGACGTGGTCACCGTTTCAACGCGAGCCGAGCCGGGGTCGAAGATGGTGCTCGAGATCGAGGTCCCCTCGGCCGAGGTCGACCGGCATTTCGCCACCGCCTACCGGCACGTCGCCGAGCGCACGAAGGTGCCCGGCTTCCGGCCCGGCAAGGCGCCGCGCCAGGTCATCGACCGCTTCGTCGGCCGTGGCTCGGTGCTGGCCGAGGCGATCGACCACCTCGTCGGCGACGCCTACGACCGCGCACTCGACGAGACGAAGATCATCCCGATCGACCAGCCGCAGGTCGACATCGACCCCTCGTTGGTCGCCGAGGGCCAGGCGGTTACCTTCACCGCCACCGTCCCCGTGCGCCCGGACGTGGAGCTCGGCGCCTACACCGACTACCCGTTCAGCCTCGAGATCCCAGAAGTGACGGCTGAGCAGGTCGAGCAGGTCATCGGCGAGCTGCGCGAGCAGCAGGCCACGTTGCGACCGGTGGACGGGCGCGGCGCCATCGAGGGCGACATCGCCAGCGTCAAGTTCATCGGCAGCATCGACGGCGAGCCGTTCGAGGGTGGATCGGCGGATCGGATGCCGCTCGTCATCGGCGAGAACCGCATGATCACCGGCTGGGAGGAAAACCTGGTCGGGCTGGAGATCGGCGGCACGAAGGGCTTCGACATCACCTTCCCCGATGACTACCGCGTCGAGGAGCTGAGAGGCAAGGAGGCGCACTTCGAGGTCGAGCTGCTCGACCTGCGCGAGAAGATCCTGCCCGAGGTGACCGACGAGTTCGCCGCGTCGGTCGGCGACGTGGCCACGCTCGACGAGCTGCGCACCGAGATCCGCGACGCGATGCTCCAGCGCGCCGACGCCGAGGGCCGCCACACGTTCGGCGACCGCATCATCGACTTCGCCAGCAGCAACGCCAGCGTCGAGCTGCCGGAGGTCATGATCGCCAACGAGGTCGAGATCATGCGCGACGAGCTGCGTTCGCGACTCGCCCAGCAGCGGATCGGGATGGACCAGTACCTGGCTCTCTCCAAGCAGACGCCCGAGGAGCTGACCAACGAGCTGCGCGAGCCGGCGACGCGGCGCGTGAAGACGCTGCTCGTGCTCTCCGCCATCGCGGAGAAGGAGGGGATCGACGCCGGCGACGAGCAGATCGAGGCCGAGATCGCCGAGCAGCTGGCGCGCTACGACGACGACGCGAAGCTGCGCGAGTACCTCACCAGCCGGCGCGGTCGCAGCTACCTGCGCATGACGATCCGCAACCGTACACTGGTCGACACGCTCATCAGGCGCGCCATCGGAACCGATGAGGCCGCCGCTGGACCCGCCGATGCGCCCTCACCCACAGACGCCACCGAGCCAGCCAAGGAGCCCGAATAACCGATGCTCGTCCCGATGGTCATCGAGTCGAGCGCCCGCGGCGAGCGCGCGTTCGACATCTACAGCCGGCTCCTCAAGGACCGCATCATCTTCCTGGGCGATGCGGTCGAGGACAACGTCGCCAACCTGATCATCGCCCAGCTCCTGTTCCTCGAGTCCGAGGACCCGGAGAAGGACATCCAGCTGTATATCAACTCGCCGGGCGGGGTGGTCACCTCGGGACTCGCCATCTACGACACGATGCAGTACCTGCGCGCCCCGGTCAGCACCATCTGCATCGGCCAGGCCGCCTCGATGGGTGCCGTGCTGCTCGCGGCGGGCGCCACCGGCAAGCGCTATGCCCTGCCGAACAGCCGGATCATGATCCACCAGGGGTCATCCGGCTTCCGCGGCAATACGCCGGACGTCGAGATCCAGATGCGCGAGAACCTCCACCTCGTGAACCGCCTGCTCGAGATCCTGGCCGAGCACACCGGCCAGACCGTCGAGAAGGTCAAGTCCGATTCGGACCGCGACTACTTCATGAGCCCGGAGGAGGCGAAGGCCTACGGCCTCATCGACGAGGTCTTCCACGGCGTCAACGAGTCGCTCATCAGCATGGCCCAGGCCGCCGGTGGCACGGTCCCAACGGCCGACGAGGCCGCCGAGGCGGAGAAGGCCAAGAAGTAACCCGCCTCAGCTCCAGGCGAGCGTCCCGAGCAGGATCGCCTCTGCAGGGACGTCGTCAACGGGACCGGTCGTCGGCCTCGCGCGCGAGGAGCTCCCGCTTGCGACCGTCGCGGCTGCCCCACCCGCTCCAACCGTCGGCGGCGCGGACCACCCGGTGACATGGCACGGCTGGGAAGAGCGGACAGCGGGCCATCGCCCCACCGACGGCGCGCGCCGCGCCCGGGTGGCCGATCGCGGCGGCCACGTCGCCGTACGTGACGCGGTCGCCCCACGCGACCTGCC
>CAYVCE010000034.1:0-21397 GCA_964449915.1 uncultured Steroidobacteraceae bacterium
CCGGCGTTCAGCGATGCGTCGGTGTCGGGCGGCCAGACCTACCGCTACGCCGTGCGGGCCCAGGACACCAGCTACAACCGATCCGCCGAGTCCGAGCCGATCGAGGTCGGCGCGGAGGCGCGTGACGTCGCGGTCACATTCACCGTCAGCGTGCCCGACGACACGCCGGCCGGTGACACCGTCCACCTCGCCGGCGACTTCCAGGGCTGGGATCCGGGCGGCACGCCGATGACGCGCGTCGACGCGACGACGTTCGAGCTGACGCTCACCTTCCCCGAGGCAACGCCGCTCCAGTACAAGTACGCCCGCGGCTCGTGGGATGCGGTCGAGAAGGACGCCGGTTGCGGCGAGATCCCGAATCGCGAGCTGACCGTCCAGCACGGGACCGATGGCACCCTCGCCCAGGCCGACGAGGTCGCCAGGTGGCGGGACGTGCACGCCTGCCCGTGAGCCGTTTCGACGGCGGGTGTAGCGTGGACGCATGCGCTGGCCGACGATCCGCCGCCAACCGCTCCCGCCGGTCGAGCCGATCGAGCGGATCGACCTCGCCACGCTCGAGGTCGTCGAGCTCGACGTGGCAGGTGGCCTCCACGGCCCGCCGCCCGATCGCCCGGCGCCGCGGCAGCCGCCCGAGGTCGCGTACGCGCCGCGCGATCGCGATTCGACGAGCCTTGCCGGCGTCTGGGAGGCACTCGCAGGGTCCTGAGCCGGCGTCGCCATGAGCCGTCGAGCACGCCTCGGTGCGGTGTCCGTCGCGGCCGTTGCGGTGGTGGTCGCGGTCGCCTCGCTCCTGGCGCTGCGCGGCCCCGAACTGGTGCCGTGGGACGAGCTCGATGCGCAATGGGGCAGCTACCTGTCCGAGCGGGAGTGGGGTACGCCGCGCGAGGCTCGCGGCGCCGATCCGTGGGGCCTCGACTACCTGGGTGCCATCCGCCAGCCATACGCCCACGGCGAGGACGGGATCGCCGGCCTGACCGACCGTGACGGTACGTTTCACCTCGGTTGGGCCGTGTGGGACGAGGAGCAGCTCAAGGTCGCCGAGCGGCTGTTCGGCTGGGGGAACCCCTCGGGCGAGCACGGCGAGGACATCGTCGACCGCCGCACGTTCGGCGTGAACACGCCGACGACATCGGTCGCCGAGTCGACCCTGGTCTATCCCAACTCCGACCCGCAGTTCCGCATCGGCTTCAGCCAGGCACGCGTCGACGACCGGAGTGGCGTGCTCCTGGCCACGGTCGAGCGCGACGTGCCCTCCGAGCCCGACGCCGCGCCGGTGACGGACGGCGAGCTGCCCCTCCTCGTCGTGCTGAAGGGCTGGTTCCACGAGCCGGACCTGCGCGTCGAGGCCATCGACGACGGGCTCCTCCTCCACGGCCCGGACTCGGTCGTGGCGATCGTCGGCCCGCCGCCGCACAGCACGCAGGTGAGCGCCGAGAAGCGCGCCCTCGACGAGGACCTGCGCAACGGCGGCCTCGAGGTGGAGCCCGCCGGGCACATCGGCGCCCTGGCGTACCGGGTGCGAGTCGCGACCGGCGAGGTGGAGCGGATCGGGCTCGCCTGGGCCGAGGCGGACGATCCGGCGTCCGCGGAGGCGCGAGCGCGAGACCTGCTGCGTCACGTCGAGCGGGTCGTCGACGGCCGGCGCGACGAGGCGGACGCGCTCTTCGGCGGGGACGTGACCGAGCACGCGCCGGTGTACCGCCAGGCGCTCATGAGCCTGTTGTGGAGCCAGAGCCTGTACCGCTGGGACGGCGCCTCGACCTGGATCCCCGCCTGGGAGGGCCGCGTCGATGCCGACGAGGTTCTGATCATGCCCGACAAGTGGGAATTCCCATGGCTGGCGACGTGGGACTCGGCCTTCCATGCCGTCACCGCGTCGCTCATCGACCCCCAGCTCGGTGCTGATCAGCTCACCTTCATCCTGTCGGAGCGCTGGCAGCAGCCCGACGGGCACCTGCCGTGCGCCGAGTTCGTGATGGACGACGAGTGCCCGCCCGTCTTCGCGTGGGCCGCGTGGCGCGTGCACCAGGCCGGCGCCGGCCCCACGTTCCTAGCGTCGGTCTATCCTGGCCTGGCCGCGAACCACGCGTACTGGCAGCGGGAGCTGCAGGTGAGCCCGGGCCTCTACACCGGCGGCTTCCTCGGCATGGACAACCTGCCGCGCGCCGAGGGGCAGGCGCAGGCCGATGCAACTGGCTGGATGGCGTTCAGCGCCGGCCACCTCGCACTCATCGCCGACGAGCTCGGGGATGCCGATGCCGCCGCCGCATACCGCGACGAGGTCGAGGACATCGCGGGCGCCGTCAACGCCGAGCTGTGGGACGCCGAGCGCGGGTTCTACTTCGACCGCGACACCGATGGCGAGACGCCGATCCTGACGCGGTCGTATTCGGGGCTCATCCCGCTCATCGCCGGCATCGTCCCGCCCGACCGCGTCCCGGTCATCATCGAGGCGCTTCGCGACCCGGACCGCTTCGCCTCGCCGCACGGCGTCCGCAGCACCTCGACCGACTCGGTCCTCTATCGGCCCGGCTACGCCGACCAGCGCGGGGCGAACTCGTCGTGGCGCGGGCCGATCTGGCTGCCGATCAACTACCTGCTGGTCGCCGCGATCGCCGAGCATGACCCCGTCCTCGCGGCCGACCTGCGAACGCGCCTGGTGGAGCTGGTCGAGACCGATTGGGAGGCCACCGGGCGCTTCCACGAGTACTTCGACGCCGAGACCGGCGAGGGCCTCGGCGCCGATGCCCAGGCGGGCTGGACCGCGCTCGTCGCCAACCTCGTGATCGAGGGCTGGCCCGCCGACTGACCCCGCCGGGAGCCACGCGATGAGATCATCCGCGGCGTGGGATGGCTGGCCGAGCTGTTCGAGACGAACCGGATCATCGTCCTGTCGGTGTACGGGCAGGTCTTCTTCGTCATGGGCCTGGCCGTCGCGCTTCAGAGCCGGCACCGTTCCGAGCTGCCGCTGGCTCGGGCCCTGCCGTGGCTCGCCGGTTTCGGGATCATCCACGGGCTCATGGAGTGGGGCTACCTGTTCATACCCATCCAGGCTGGCTGGCTGAACCAGACGATCGTCGAGGCGCTGCTCCTGCTGCAGCTGGTCATGAAGCCCATCAGCTTCGCGCTGCTCCTCCAGTTCGGCGTCGAGCTCATGGTCAACGTGCCCGGCAGGATGGGCGTAGCGCACCCGCTGCGGGCCATCCCGCTGGTGGCGGTCGGCCTGTGGGCGCTGTTCACGTTCGCCATCTCCCGCGCGCTCGAGCCGGGATTCCAGCCGGATCCGCAGTCCTGGTTGCCCTCGGCGCAGATCGGCCCGGCGCTCAATGCCGTCGGGGCCCCGCTGGCCGTCGGAGACCTCGTCGCCCGCGTCCTGCTCGCCTTCCCCGGGGCCCTGCTCGTCGCTTTCGGCCTGCGTCGCACGGCGCGTGTCCTGGGACCGGTGGCCGGGCCCCGCGTCGAGCTCGCCCTGGCCGTTGCCGCCGGCGCGTTCGTGGTCTACGCGGTGCTCGGAGGGCTGGTGTCGCAGCCGGTGCCGTTTCCTCCGGCCTCGATCCTCAACGGCCGCGTGGTGCTCGAGACGGTCGGCGTGCCGATCGAGGTCTTCCGCTCCATCACCGGGCTCGTCGTCGCCCTGGCCGTGATCGCCAGCCTCGAGCTGTTCGAGCGCGAGACCGATCGCGCCCTGGCCGCGGGTCGTCGCCGCGAGCTGCTCCTCCGCGAGCGCGAGCGCATCGGCCGAGACCTGCATGACGGCATCATCCAGTCCATCTACGCGGCCGGCCTCCACCTCGAGCAGGCCTCGCACGAGATCGGCACCCAGCCTGAGATCACACAGGGACGGATCGCCACCGTCATGGCCGAGCTCAACCGCATCACCGCGGACATCCGCGGCACGATCTTCGACCTGCGTTCCGGTGAGCTCGAGGCCCGCGACGCCGAGTCGATCGTGCTGGCCGTGGCCGACGAGCTCCAGGCCCACACCCTCGTGACGCTGAAGATCGGCAGCGAGGGGCTGTACCGGCCCCGGCTGCAGCCCGAGCAGGCCGAGCAGCTGCGCCGCATCGTCACCGAGGCCTTCAGCAACGTGCTGCGCCACGCACACGCGACGACCGTGACGGTGCGGATGACCTGCACACAGCGTCGGTTCACGCTCGAAGTCCGGGACGACGGTGCAGGATTCGACCCCGGTGCCGACACCGAACCGGGACACGGCGGCGGCCGAGCGCAGGGGCTCGCCAACATCCGGCGCCGGGCGGAGCTGCTGGACGCCGAGCTGACCGTCGAGAGCACGCCCGGACGCGGGACGGCGCTGTCGCTTACGATGCCGGTCGCGACCACGCGTCGCCACCCATGACCGATCAGAGCATTGACCCCACGGCCACCGTGCGCATCCTCATCGCCGACGACCACGAGGTGGTGCGCATCGGCCTCGCCTCGCTGCTCGACCGGCAGCCGGGTTTCAGCGTGGTGGGCGAGGCACGCTCGGGCGACGAGGCGGTCAAGCTCGCGCGCGAAGCTCGGCCCGACGTGGTGGTCATGGACATCCGGATGCCGAATGGGTCGGGCATCGATGCCTGCCGCACGATCACTTCCGAACTGGCCGGGACGCCGGTGATCATGCTCACCAGCTACGCCGACTCGGACGCGCTGTTTGCCGCCATCGATGCCGGCGCGTCCGGCTACGTCCTCAAGCGGGTCGGCTCCGGCGAGCTCGTGGACGCCGTGCGCACCGTGGCCGCGGGCGGCTCGCTGCTCGACCCGGCCGTCACCCGCAGCGTGCTGGATCGGCTGCGCAACGCGAGCCGTCTCGAGGAGGCGGGCGCCTTCGCCGACCTCACCGACCAGGAGCGGCGGGTCCTCACCTATGTCGCGACCGGCGACTCCAACCGCGAGATCGCGGCGCGCATGGGCCTCGCCGAGAAGACCGTCCGCAACTACGTCTCCAGCCTGCTGGCCAAGCTGGCGCTCGAGAGCCGCGCCCAGGCGGCAGGCTACGCCATCCGTCATCGCCTTCCCGAGCTGGTCGACGACCAGGAGCCGGGACAGTGAGCGCGTTCGCGCGGCTCGTGCTGGCGGCCGCCGTGGCGCTGGTGGCGTCGGCCTGCTCCGCCGAGCCGAGCCCGACGCCGACTGCGTCGGACGCCCCCGTACCGACGGCCACGCCGACCCCCGGGGCCACTGCCAGCGGCAGCCTGCCGCCGGCCTCGCCGGCCTCGCCGACCGCGACGCCCGAGCCCGCGCTGAGCCTCGACCTGCCGGAGGGGATCGATGGGCGCATCGTCACCGTAGCCGTGACGCCGGATGTCGGCGCCGAGGGCGGCACCCTCCTCGTCGTCGTCACCAGCACCGCGAGCGACCGTATCGACGAGCTCGTCCTGCGCTGGCCGCTCGAGCTGGAGGCCACGCTGCGCCTGGCGCCCTTCACGCCGAGCGACGCTCGCATCAGCGACAGCGCCCCGCCGCTCGACCAGGACTGGACGAAGTGGGTCATCGGCCCCGGCGAGCAGGGCGAGCCGGCGGGCACGATCTCGGTCGGCTGGGGCCCGCTGCTCCCAGGGGCCACGCTGAGCATCCCGCTCATCGTGACGCGCGCTGCCGCCGGGCCGATCGCCTTCGACCTCCAGGTCCTTGCCCGCAACGACCTGCTCACGCTCGATGGCGGCGTGCCGGCCGAGCTGCGGATCGAGGTGCCGTGATGCACCCGATTCTCCCGGCCTGGACCGATGCCGACCCAGCGCTGCACGCCCGCCTCGGGGCGGCGATCGACCCGGACCGCAAGGTCCTCGCCGCCCTCGAGCGCATCACGCCGATCGGCGGCAAGCGCATCGCCGACGTCGGCACCGGAATCGGGCACTACCCGATGCTGCTGGCGCGCCGCACCGGACGCATGTACGGCATCGAATCCGACCCGTCGCTGCTGGCCGAGGCGCGGCGCCGTGCGGTCGACGCCCACCAGCCGAACATCCGGATCGTGGAGGGCGCGCCGACCTCGCTGCCGCTGCGCGACGGGGCGGTCGACATCGTCCTCACCAGCCTGATCGATCCCGACGACGCCTCACTCGCCGCCGTCGCGGAGGCGCGGCGGGTCCTGCGCCCCGGTGGCCGGCTCGTCGTCATCGGCCACTACGGACGCGACGACGTTGCCGCGCTGCTGGAGCCGGAGGTGGTCGACCACGTCATGGAGGCGACCCAGCGTCGCACGGGCTGGTGGCTGCGCAATGGGTTCAAGATCAAGGTCGTCCATGCGCGCCTCGACCTCGGTGACCTGCCGACCGCCCACGAGCTGCTGCCGCGGCTCTTCGGCGACCGCGGGCGTGCGTACCTGATGGGCGCTCACCGGCCGTCGCTGCGCCTCAACCTCGGGCTGTACCACCTGGCGATCGCCGGGACGCCATGACGACGCGCGTGCCCGATTCGTGAAGAATCGCGGCCGCCGCGGCAACAATCGGTGCGCAGATAGCCTTGCGGACGCGAAACGCGACGGGATATCATGCGCGGGTCCGAAGGCCAGGCTCTTCTCCCCCCGGAGCCTGGCCTTCGGCGTTGTCTAGCCCCGGGCCCTCGCCGTCGCGACTCGGCGCAGCAGCGCCGGCAGGGCGAGGAGGAGCAGGGCGACGGAGCCGATGAGCAGGCCCGGATCGGGCGCCGCGCCTTCGCCGGCCCGCGTGTTGGGCAGCTGGGAGGCCGCCGGCGACGGGGTCGGTGCCACGGCCGCCGCAACCTCGTAGGCGCCGATGTCACAGGCCGTCGACCCGGAGTTGTCGCCGTTCTGCGGACGGGCAACGCCGCGCTGATCGTCGCCGATGCAGACCTCGACACCCGCCGGGACCACCGCGTCGATGGCCGGGCTGCCCGTCAGCAGCGCCCTGGTCTGCGTCGGGCCACCGTTCGCGGCCAGCGCGCCGAGCACCGGATCCGTGTCCGGGTGGTCGTTCAGCAGGACGTCGAGCTCGCAGGTGCCGTCCGAGTCGAGGTTGCTGCCGAGCGAGTCGAGATTCGCATCGGCGTTCAGGCAGTCATCGACCGTATTGCCGGCGATGATGCTCGCCCACAGCTCCAGGTTGCCGATGACCCAGACGCCGCCGCCCTCACCGGCGGTGTTGGTGGCGATCGTCGAGAAGTCGATGGTCCCGTCGCCGAAGAGCCAGAGCCCGCCCCCCTCATCGGCGGTGTTGAAGCTGACGGTGCTGTTGATGATCGTCGCGTCGCCGTCGGCGAACACGCCGCCCCCGTCCTGGTCGGCGATGTTGCCGCTGACCGTCGACGAGTCGATGCTCAATGCGGTCGGGAAGGCCGGGATGCCCTGCAGGAGCACCTCCTGGGTCACGATGCCGCCGCCGTCACCTTCCGACGTGTTGCCGCTCACGGTCGAGTTCAGGATCACGACCGTCCCGTCGCTGTAGATGCCACCGCCGAAGCCGCCGCCGTCAAAGTCATTGGCCTGGTTCCCGCTGATCGTGCTGGAGGTGACGTTGAGGCTGCCGCCATCGTTGTAGATCCCTCCGCCGGTGGTGGCGGTGTTGCCGCTCACCGTGGAGCCGGTCAGGGTCGCGGTGGCCCCGAAGTCGACGTAGATGCCGCCGCCGGAAACGCCGACGCTGGAGTCCACGACGGCGTTCGTCAGGGTCAGCGAGGACCCCGAGTTGACGAAGATCGCACCGCCATCGATGCCGCCGAATCCGCCGTCGCGCAGCGTGAGCCCGGAGATGCTGGCGCTGCCGCTGATGACGTGGACGATGCGGTCCTGGCCCTTGCTGAATGGATCCCAGTCGATGATCGTCGCACCGGCGCCGGCACCCACGATGCTGACCGAGCCGACGCGCGGAGCCACGGCAGCGGAAGACATCGAAACCTCCAGGAAGACGGCAGCCAAAGGGCGACAATTACCTCGCGATTGAGCCACACCTCCGCAACCCGTCCGATCCATGTCGGGCTCGGACCCTCGGCCGGCGGCGCGTGCATAATGGTGGTCTCGGGCTTCGCCCTCGCGCAATGAGCGGGCGCCACCACCCTTGAGGAGGCCGATCGCGCCGATGGCAACCACCCAGCGCATGAAGATCACCTACGCCACGTTGTCTGCCGACAACGAGGAGCTCCAGTCGTCATTCGATGCGGCGATCGGGCGGGCGCGCGCCATCCTGGGCCAGACTTATCCGATGATCATCGGGGCCGAGGAGCGCACCGCGGCCGAGACGTTCGAGGACCGCTCGCCGATCGACACCGACCTCGTCGTCGCCCGCTTCCCGGTCGGCAGCCGCAGCGACGTGCGCGACGCGATCGGCGCCGCCCGCGCCGCTCATCCGGGCTGGCGCGACACGCCGTGGCGGGACCGGCTCGCCGTTCTGCGCCGCGCTGCCGACACCATCAGCGAACGCCAGTTCGACTACGCCGCGCTCATGTCGCTGGAGGTCGGCAAGAACCGCCTCGAGGCGCTCGGCGATGTGGAGGAGACGGCCGACCTGATCCGCTACTACGGCGACGAGTTCGAGAAGGCCGACGGCTTCGTCAAGCCCCTCGGGTCGCTGTCACCCAGCGAGCGCACACGATCGATCCTGCGTCCGTACGGGGTGTTCGGCGTCATCAGCCCGTTCAACTTCCCGATGGCCCTGGCAGGTGGCCCGGCGGCCGGCGCGCTGATCGCCGGGAACACGGTCGTCCTGAAGCCGAGCAGCGAGGCGCCGCTGATGGGCTGGAAGTTCGGCGAAGCCCTGCGTGACGCCGGAGTGCCGTCGGGGGTCTTCAACCTCGTCACCGGCCCGGGGGAGACGGTCGGCGCCGAGCTCCAGGAGAACCCCGGCATCGACGGCATGGTCTTCACCGGCAGCTACGAGGTCGGCATGAAGCTGTACCGCAGCTTCACCAAGGACTACCCGCGGCCGATCATCACCGAGATGGGCGGCAAGAACCCAGCCATCGTGACCCGGCACGCCGACCTCGATGAGGCCGCCGAGGGCGTCATGCGCTCGGCGTTCGGCTTCGACGGCCAGAAGTGCAGCGCCAACTCGCGCGTCTACGTCGAGCGCCCGGTCGCCCGCGCGTTCGTCGACAGGCTCGTCGAGAAGGCGCGCGGCATCACCGTCGGCGACCCCACGCGACGCGAGAACTGGATGGGCCCGGTGATCAACAAGCGCGCGCTCGACACCTTCGCGAAGGCCGCCGACGAGGCTCGCGCGGACGGCGGAACGATCGAGATCGGCGGCGAGGTCCTGCGCGACGGCGACGCCGCTCGAGGGTTCTACCCGACCCCGACCGTGGTGACCGGCCTGCCGCTCGAGCATCGGCTTTTCCACGACGAACTGTTCGTGCCGTTCCTGGTGGTCGGCGAGGTCGAGTCGCTCGACGAGGCCCTCCACGAGGCAAACGACTCGGCGTACGGCCTGACGGCCGGCATCTTCAGCCACGACTCCGCGGAGGTGAAGCGCTTCCTCGACACCATCCAGGCCGGCGTCGTGTACGTCAACCGCCGCGCGGGCGCCACGACCGGCGCCTGGCCGGGCATCCAGAGCTTCGGCGGCTGGAAGGGCTCGGGCTCGTCGGGCAAGAGCGGCCTCGGCCCCTACTACGTCCAGCAGTTCCTGCGCGAGCAGTCGCAGACGGTGATCACCGACGACGAGCCACCCATCCTGTAGCGCGGAGGAGGACCGATGAACGAGCGCCTCGACGGAACGATGGTGCTGGACGAGTCGCTCGTCGAGCCCTCCGGCTGGTTCGCGGTGCAGCTCCGCTACGCGTACCTGGCCGGCGACC
Source organism: uncultured Steroidobacteraceae bacterium (assembly GCA_964449915.1). Lineage (GTDB taxonomy): Bacteria > Chloroflexota > Limnocylindria > QHBO01 > QHBO01 > JACDBZ01. Next base: position 9,751 of record CAYVCE010000034.1, read on the forward strand.
CGGAGCGCGCCACGCTGGTGGAGGACCGCGTGATCCTGGTCGACGGCGGCGACGAGGAGGGCGCGCTCGGACGCGCGGTCGAGCTCGCGCCGCAGTACGAGGACGACTTCGAGACCGATGACGGGGAGCCCGGCGAGATCCGCTTCGAGGGCATCGTGGCCATCAAGGAGCTCGACGACCCGCCGGCGGCAGGCCTCGAGGTCTGGCACGAGTTCATGTCGCCCGACCCGGCACGGCCATCGATCGACGACGAGGGCGAGCCGCTGCCGCCGGTCTACCCGGAGGAGATGGCCTTCCCGCGCGCCCGCGACGACTGAGGCGTCGTGAGCCACTGGCGCATCGGCGCATACCGCGCCGCGCGCCCGCTCCTCTTCGCGCTCGACCCCGAAGGGGTCCACCACGCCACGCTCCGGGCGCTCTCGATCGCCGCCCACGGCTCCCTCGGTCGCGCGCTGTGTGCCTTCGCTTCCGGCGTGTCCGAGCCCGATGCGTCCGCCTCACCGGTCGAGGTCATGGGCCTGCGCTTCCGCAATCGGATCGGCCTCGGAGCGGGCTTCGACAAGGATGGGGTGGCCATCCGCGGCTGGGCTGCCCTCGGCCTCGGCTTCGTCGAGCTGGGCACGGTGACCCCCCGACCTCAGCCCGGCAATCCCAGGCCGCGCCTCTTCCGCCTCGCCGAGGATGAGGCTCTGATCAACCGGATGGGATTCAACAACCTCGGCGCCGATGCGCTCGCCTCCCGCATTCGCGACGTCCGCGCCGACCTCCCGGACGGATTCGTGGTCGGCGTCAACATCGGCCGCAACCGCGACACGCCCGACGAGCGGGCTGTCGACGACTACGCGGCAGCGGCCCGCTCGCTCGGCGAGGTCGCCGACTACCTCGCCGTGAACGTCAGCAGTCCCAACACGCCGGGCCTTCGTGACCTCCAGGAGCCCGCGCGGCTCGCCGACCTGCTCGCGGGGGTTCGGACGGCCGCCCCTTCGGCGCCGCTCCTCGTCAAGCTCTCGCCCGACCTCGTGCCGGAGAGACTGGATGCCGTGCTTCACGCGCTGGCTGAGTCTCCGGCGGCCGGCATCATCCTGTCGAACACCACCATCCAGCGCGCCGGCCTGGCCTCCGTACGGACATCAGAGGAGGGTGGGCTCTCCGGCCGCCCTCTCCGGGAACGCATGGTTGCGGCGGTTGCCCGTGCGCGGGAGCGTACCGCCGGACGGCTCGCCATCGTCGCTTCCGGCGGCATCGACGCCAATGCCCCCGGCCTCCCCGCCGGTGCCGACCTCGCGCACCTGTGGACCGGGATGGTCTACGCCGGACCGGGACTCATCGGCGAGTCGGTCAGGGCATCTGCGATGATCGCCGGCACATGATCCCGATCGAGGTTCTGTTCAGCCCGCTGGCCATCGCCGGCTTCGTGACCGGCGTGGTCGTCGCGTATCTGGCGGGTCGCGTGCGTGGCGACCCGGGCCACGTCATCGCCATGTCTGCCACGGGCAGCGGCCTCGCGCTGGCCGGACTGGCGTGGGCGAACGCGTTCGGCAGCGGCCCGCTGTTCGCTGCAGCGGCCGTCGGCCTCGGCGCCAGCCTGTGGGCCATCGGCAACGAGCGCTCCCACCGACCGACCATCCGCTGAGCGAACGCTGGCGTTTCCCGGCGCGGCTGTTAGCATGGCGCCCGTCTAGCCAAGGTGCGCGGGCAGGACGCGCCGCTCCGAACCCGGAGTGCCCCACCTCATGACAACCGTTGAGGCCAACCCCTCGCCTGCGGCTGCTCCAGAGCCGAACGCGCCGCGCATCATCACCGAGCTGCCAGGGCCGAAGGCGCGCGACATCATCGCGCGCGACGAGGCCGTGGCCAGCCCGTCGCTGACCCGCGCCTACCCGCTTGTCGCCGAGTCCGGATCGGGCGTCACCGTGACCGATGTCGACGGCAACCGCTTCCTCGACTTCGCCGCCGGCATCGCGGTGTGCTCCACCGGCCACTCCCACCCGAACGTGGTGGCCGCCATCAAGGAGCAGGCCGATCGGCTCATCCACATCGCGGCCACCGATTTCTACGAGCCGCGCTACCTCGAGCTCATGGAGCGCCTGGCGGGGATCGCGCCGTTCGCGGACAAGGCGCGCGTCTTCCTGACCAACTCGGGCACCGAGGCGGTGGAGGGTGCGATCAAGCTGGCGCGCTACCACACCCATCGGCCCGGGATCATCGCCTTCGAGGGCGGATTCCACGGGCGCACCATGGGCGCGCTGTCGCTGACGAACTCGAAGCTGAAGCAGCGCGCCGGCTTCGGACCGTTGATCCCGATGGTCCACCACGCGCCGTTCCCGCGCGTCCGCGCCTGGCGTGAGGGCTCCGGCGGCGACGGCTCGGCCGAGCTGGCTCACCTGCGGGGCACCATCTTCGGGCGTCAGATCTCGCCGACCGACGTGGCGGCCATCGTCATCGAGCCGATCCAGGGCGAGGGCGGCTACTTCACGGCGCCCGCCTCGTTCATGCGCGGCCTGCGCGACCTGTGCGACGAGCACGGCATCCTCCTCATCGCCGACGAGATCCAGTCGGGCCTCGGCCGCACCGGCAGCTGGTGGGCGATCGAGGGCATGGGCGTCGAGCCCGACATCGTCACCACCGCCAAGGGCCTCGGCTCGGGGATGCCGATCGGCGCGTTCATCGCGCGCGAATGGGTATGGACCTGGCCGCCCGGCGCCCACGGCTCCACCTTCGCGGGCAACCCGGTCTGCGCGGCCGCGGCGCTCGCGACGCTCGACGTGATCGAGGCCGAGGGACTCGCCAATGCCGCGGCCATGGGCGCTCGGCTGCGCGCCGGCCTGGAGCGAGCGGCCGCAGACACCGACGTCGTCCGCGACATCCGCGGCGCGGGCCTCATGATCGGCGTGGAGTTCGACTCGCACGGCGCCGCCGAGGCGGTCCAGGAGGCCGCCTTCCACCGCGGCCTGCTGACCCTCGAGTGCGGGGAGTCGTCGCTGCGCTTCAGCCCGCCGCTCATCGTCGACGAGCGATCGGTCGATATCGCGATCCGCATCTTCGGCGAGGCGGTCGGTGCGGCCTCCAGGCCCGAGAAAGGCATAGCCGAGACCGGCGGCTGACGCGGTCATCCACGAAGCGCGACCTGATCGTGTACCTCTGCTCGGCGGCCTCGCGACCCGTGAGCGGCGCCGCGATCCCGATCGGCTAGTTCAGCAGGTCAGAGAGGCTGGTCAGCGTGAACCCTCGGTCACGCAGGCCCGGGACGATGAGCGCCAACGAGTCGAGGGTCTCGTAGCCACCGAGGTGGAACAGGACGTTCGACCCGTTCACCGCGTTGCCGATCACCCTGGCCGCGATCTGCTCGGCCGTGGGTCCGCCGTCGGCGATCGGCTTCCAGTCGATGGTGTCGATGTCCCACAGGAAGGTCTTCGTATAGCCGACCGACGCAGCCGCGGCGATCACTCCGTCACTGAGCGAGCCGTACGGCGGACGCCAGTACGGCTGCGGGGCCTGGCCGGTGCCGGCCACCAGGATGCCCTCGGCGTCGGTCAGCTCCTTGCGGATGCGGTCGGCGCCGAACGGGCCGCCGGCGCAGGGGTCGGTCGAGGGTGAGCCGCCGCCACCGCGTGCGAGATCGCAGTGGTACATCGTGTGGTTCGCGATCTCGAACAGCTCGGGGTGGGCGCGGATGATGCCCAGCACCTGCTGGCCCTGGGCGGTGTTGCTCATCACGCCGGTGGCGAAGATCGTGGCGCACACCCCATTGGCAACCAGAAAGTCCATGATGCTCACTGCCGGGTCCATTCGCCCACCCATGTCGAAGGTGAGGGCAACGCCGGGTCCCGCGTTCGGGATCGTCGCCAGCGTCTGGGCCGACCCGGCTGCGACCCGGTTGTTGGCCGTGCAGGCCGCCCCGACGGACGGAGGAGTGGGCGCCGGCGTCGGGATGGGCGTGACGTTCGGATCGCCGCTCACGACGAGCACCCATCCCGGCTCGATCACGTTCGGATCGCCCGCCAGCGACGGGTAGCGTCCGCTGTTCCAGGCCTGCAGCTGGTCGGTCGTCGTGCCGTACGAGCGGGCGATGGCCGCCAGCGAATCGCCCGGCTGCACGGTGTAGGTCGTTCCGTCCGGCGCGCTGGAGGCGCTCGGCGTCACGGTCGGCTCCGCCGAGGGCGTCGGCGTCGGCGTCGTCGGGGCATCGGACCCGCTGGACTGCCGGGCCGCCTCGCTCACCGCCGGAGTGCCGGCCGGCGTCGAACAGGCCGCGAGGGCGAGCAGCATGGCGAGGAAGATCGGAGCGCGGCGCGGGCGCGGCATCGACCTAGTTGGGGTGGTAACCGATGTCCGCGGCCTGGACCGGTGGCAGGGCGCCGTCGTCCAGCAGCCGGGACTCGCGCCGCAGGAGCTCCAGCTCGGCGCGGAGCCGGGTGGCTGCATCGGGCAGCTCGAGCAGATGCTGCTTGCGCGACAGCTCGATCTGGAGGAGGCCGCCGATGGCATAGCTGGCGGCCACCGGGTCGTCCGGCAGCTGGATCGGCTTGAGGACCTGGTCAAGGGAAGCGGCCACGTCCGTCGGCTCCTGCGATGCGTTCCCGACAGACGCCGCACGGACGACGAACCGTTTCACGGTGGCCACGTAGCGGTCGAGCGCCCGCTGGGCGGGTCCGAGCATGGCGTCGGCGCCGTCGCCCGCGGGATCGTCGACCGGTTCGGTGTCCACGAGGGCGTATGGACCGCTTCGATCGATGGCGCCCAGCCGCGCGCGCGCGATCCCGACCGCCAGCAGCACCCACCGTCCGTCGGGGAAGCGCTCCGCGCTGCGGACCTCGCAGATCGTGCCGATCGGCCCGGTGGCCGCGTCGCCGCCCACCTCGGGTCCTTCGGTGATCATGCTCACCACGAAGCGGCCGCCGTAAGGCGAGCCGTCGGCCATCAGGTCGGTCGCCATCGCCCGGTAGCGCTCCTCGAAGACGTGGATCGGGAGCGGGAGGTGCGGGAAGACGACCGTGTGGAGCGGGAAGTGCGGGAGCTGCATAGGCGCGCTATGTCTCGTCGATGAAGGTCGTGTCGATCTGCGCGCGCTGAAGCTTGCCCGAGTAGTCGATGTAGACGCTCTTCCACTCGCTGAAGAAGTCGAGCGCCGCCTGGCCGACCTCGCGGTGGCCGTTGCCGGTCGCCTTCGTGCCGCCGAACGGCAGATGGGCCTCGGCGCCGATGGTGCCGTGATTCACGTACCCGAGCCCGGAGTCGAAGTCGCGGATGGAGCGGAAGGCGAGGTTGATGTCGTGCGTGAAGAGGGAGGTCGACAGGCCGTACTTCACCGAGTTCACGATCCGCACCGTCTCGTCCCAGTCGTCCACCGGGATGACCGACGTGACCGGCCCGAAGATCTCCTCCTGCGCGATGCGGGCATCGGGCTTGACCTCGGTGAAGATGGTCGGCTGGAAGAACGAGCCTTTGGCCAGGTCGCCGTCGCGGGCGGGTGCGCCGCCGATGACGAGATCAGCCTCGTCGCGACCGATGGCGGCATACGCGGCGATGCGCTCGACGGCCGCCTCGTTGATGACCGGGCCGACGTCGGTCTCCTCGTCGAGCCCGTCGCCGAGCACCAGCTTGGCGACCCGCTGCTGGAGCCGATGCACGAAGTCGTCATGGATCGCGCGATGCACGATCAGCCGCGAGGCCGCGGTGCATCGCTGGCCGGACGTGCCGAAGGCGGACCACACGACACTGTCGAGCGCGAGGCCCAGATCGGCGTCCTCCCAGACCACGATCGGGTTCTTGCCACCCAGCTCGAGGCTGACGCGCTTCAGCGTCTTTGCAGCGCGGGTGCTGATCTCGACGCCGGTGTCGGTGTGGCCGGTGAAGCTGATGACCTTGACGTCGGGGTGGTCGACGATCGCGTTGCCGACCTCGCCGCCGGAGCCGGTGACGACGTTGACGACGCCCTCGGGCAGCCCGCCCTCGACGAGCAGCTCGACGAAACGTACCAGGCAGGCCGGCGTATCGGACGCGGGCTTGACGACCGCGGTGTTGCCGCAGATGAGCGCCGGGAAGAGCTTCCAGGCCGGGATGGCGACCGGGAAGTTCCAGGGCGTGATGATCCCGACCACCCCGATCGGCCGGCGGATGGCCATCGCGAACTTGTCGGGCATCTCGGACGGCACCGTCTGGCCGAACAGGCGCCGACCCTCGCCGGCCATGTAGTAGGCGACGTCGATCGCCTCCTGCACGTCGCCGCGTGCCTCGGGCAGTACCTTGCCCATCTCACGCGTCATGAGCCGGCTGAGCTCCTCCTTGTGCTCGGCAAGCAGGCGGGCGATGCGGAACAGGATCTCGCCGCGCTTCGGGGCGGGCATCGCGCTCCAGTCCACGTAGGCGCGTCGGGCCGCGGCCACCGCGGCGTCAACGTCGACAGGGCCGGACGCGGCGAACTCGCCGATGACGTCGTCTCGATTCGCGGGGCTGGTGCTGGTGAACGTGGCTCCCGACGCGGCGGCCTGCCACTCGGCGCCGATCAGGTTCTGATAGGTCTTCGTCACGTGGGCCGTCACTCCTGTGGTGCTCGACGCCCGGAGCGGCCGTCGGCTCATCCGATTCTATCGCCGAACCGGGCTGCCGCCCATTTCCCGGCCGGGCCGGGACATTCGCCCCTACCCGGTGCTGCCGCGGGGACGGAGGATGCCGGAACAATTGAAGAACCGGCGCGCCGGGTTCCTGTTGTAAGAAAACGGGGCTGAAGTAGTGGCACCCCGGCGCGACGGCTCCGCGAGAGAGCGCCGGCCCAAATGGGCCGGCGTTCTCGTGCCTGCCGGCGATCGCCGGTAAGCCCCTGGTAAGCGGGCGCAAAGATACTGTCGGGCAGCATGGTCAGCACACGATCGAATGCCCGAACCCACGCCGGCTCGCCTCCGCCGAACAGGAGGCTGCCCCTATGTTCTCGATACGGTTCAGGATGGCCGCGCTGAGCGCCGTGCTCATGTCCGCCCTCACGGTCGCGCCCGCGGTCGCGGCGAAGCCCGTCGCGCCGCCGGCTCCGCCGACCGCCCCGCCGGCGGTTGCCGAGCCGCCGCTCAGCGCCGAACAGCTTGCCGCGTCGGACCGCAAGGTCGCCGCGGCCATCGCGTACCTCGCCGGAGCTGAGGCCGCCGGCAGCGAGCTGGCCACGCTGCAGTGCGTCGCGCCAACCGGCACTCCCCAGGCGGCCGGGCCGATCGGCGGGTCGGCGACGATCCAGGCGTGCTGGGTGCCGCAGGGATTCCTGTCGGTCGAGGCCCGCGACCAGATCTTCGGGCACTACTGCGGGCCGGCGGTCGGCCAGGTCATCGCCAACTACAGCTGGGCCATGGGCCCGGGGCGCAACGTGTTCACCCAGCAACAGCTGGCCGGCTGGATGGGGACCGACGCCAACGGCGGGACGAGCTCCCAGGCCCTCGCCAACGGCCTCGAGGTTGCCACCCGCGGCGCACCCCGGCGGCCCGCCGTATGGACGTGGGTTGTGACGCCGCTTCGCGACAACGACCGCGACGGCCATGTCGGCGACGAGCTGCACGGGTTCATCCGAGCCAACGTCACCGGCTCCAGGATGCCGCTCGCCTTCTCCCTGAAGCCGCATGACAGGTTCGGCAGGTATCGCCTCAGCAGTTGGGCGTTTCCGGTCAACTCGCCCGGTCACTGGATCGCCGGCTACGGCTGGGTCGGCAACTACAGCAACCACAACGAGCTGGCGCGGACCTACTACACCGATTCCTCGAGGGACGAGGGCGGCTCCACTGGGAAGTTCTGGGACCCGACGCTGCACATCGCCGAGATGATCCGAGTCCACACCGCAGTGTTCGTGTGGTGATGGCGCTCGCGAGGGTGACGGCGGGACTTCTGCCGCTCGCGTTCGCAGTCGGGGTGGCGGCGTGTACCGCCGCCACCCCCGTGCGGACCGCATCCGTCGTACCCGTCCAGGCCCCCACCAGTCCGCCACCGACGGCCTCCCCATCCGCCACCGCGGCGCCATCGGTCGACCCTTCGCGCGAGCCGGCCGGTGACCTTGGGCGGGAGATCGAGATCCGCAGCCTCGATCCGTCGTGGACGGCACAGATGCTCGAGTTCGCCAGCGACGGGGAGTCGATCCTCTACTCCTCCGGCGCCATGGACGGGTCCGACGGCGAGTACGCGCCGGACCTGTGGCGCTTCCACCCGTCAATGGACGCGCCGGAGCTGCTCTGGCGGAACCCCAGGCGCGACCGCTCGCTGGTGAGGATCGGTGGCGAGTTCGGGACTTCGGCCTTCGTCGACATGCCGCTGAGCGGTGAGGTCGCCTGGGATTTCTGGCTCATTCCCGAGGTCGGCGAGGATGCGATCCTCCTCGACAGCCATGCCGGCGCAGGGATCATCTCTGACTTCGTGCCGAGCTTCCACGTCCACCAGGACCAGGTGGCGTGGACCGCGTTCGACTTCGCGGCGGACGGCACGTCCGTCTCACGGCTGCTCTACGCGCGCGCTCCGGACTGGACACCGGTCGTGGTCGTCGAGCGCGACGCCCGCCTGGCCGAGCTGTGGTTCCCGTCGTTGCGCGACACGCAGCTTGCCTACAACGAGGTCATCTACTCCGCGGACCGCACGACCGATGAACGGCACGTCCACGTCGTGGATGCCGCACACCTCGACATCCCTCCGCGGCGACTGGACGACTCGGGCCGAGCGACCATGCCGATCCTGCTCATCAACGGCGGCGTGGTCTGGAAGGAAGCCGATCCCGGCTTCAGCATGTTCAACTGGGGGAAGCTGTTCCGCTACGACGAGGAGACCGGCGAGGTCGCCCGCCTGCCGACGCGCCCGCAGGAGTACGTGAACTACCCGTCGGCCGGCGCACGCTTCATCGCCGCGTGGGGAGCGGAGACTCGGGCACTCGGCGTCTACGACCTGGACCTGAACACCACCCGACTCATCGATCGCTGGCCCGGCGCCACGAACGTGCGCATTCTTCGGCCACACAACAGCTGGGAGCTGCTCGTGTGGCTCCAGGCCGAGATCCCCGGCGATGACCTGGGGCAGATCCGCTTCACCTTCCTGCCGTCCGCCGGGACCGACCGCAACCGCGACTGATCGCGCCGTCGCTATGGGTGCGTCATGCGCATGACGTCGAGCGCCTCGTCGAGCTCGGCCTCGGTCAGGCGACCGGCCGCGACGTGCCCGCGCTCCACCACCACCTGGCGGATCGTCTTGCGCTCGGCCAGGGCCTGCTTGACGATGCTGCCTGCCTCCTCGTAGCCGAGATGGCGGTTGAGCGGCGTCACGATCGCCGGCGAAGACTCCGCGTATTCCCGTAGCCGATCGACGTTGGCGGTGATGCCGTCGACGCATCGGTCCGCCAGCAGACGGCTGACGTTGGCGAGCAGCCGGATCGACTCGAGCAGGTTGCGGCCGATCACGGGGAGCATGACGTTCAGCTCGAAGTTGCCGGCGGCGCCGCTCCAGGCGACCGCGGTGTCGTTGCCGACGACCTGGGCGCAGACCATGAGCGTCGCCTCGGCAATCACCGGGTTCACCTTGCCGGGCATGATGCTGCTCCCCGGCTGAAGGTCGGGCAGGTTGATCTCGCCGAGGCCGGCTCGCGGGCCGGAGCCCATCCAGCGCAGGTCGTTGGCGATCTTCGTCAGGCTGACGGCGATCGTGCGCAGCTGACCGGACAGCTCGACGAGCGCGTCGCGGGCGCCCTGCGCCTCGAAGTGATCGCGCGCCTCCGAGAGCGGCAGGCCGGTGGCGACTGCAAGCTCGGCGATGACGCGGCCGCCGAACCCGGGTGGCGCGTTGATGCCGGTTCCGACGGCCGTGCCGCCCAGCGGAAGCTCGGCAACCCGCGGCAGGGTGGCGTGCAGGCGCTCGACGCCGAAGCGCACCTGGGCGGCGTAGCCCCCGAACTCCTGGCCCAGCGTCACCGGCGTGGCGTCCATCAGGTGGGTGCGCCCGGACTTCACGACATCGGCGAACTCGGCTGCCTTGCCTTCCAGCGAGCCGGCCAGGTGCTCGAGCGCCGGAACGAGGTCGTGGACCACGCCGGCCGTTGCCGCGATGTGGATGGAGGCGGGGAACATGTCATTCGACGACATCGGATGGTTGACGTCGTCGTTGGGATGCACCGCCCGCCCCAGCCGCTCGCCGGCGAGCGTGGCGAGCACCTCGTTCATGTTCATGTTGCTGCTGGTGCCGGACCCGGTCTGGAACACGTCGATGGGGAACTGGTCGTCGTGCTCGCCGCTCGCCACCGACTCCGCCGCGGTGCGGATTGCCTCGGCCAGGTCAGGATCGGTCAGCCCAAGCTCCCGCTTGACCGATGCGACCGCCGCCTTGATCTGCGCCAGCGCCCGGATCTGTCCGCGCTCGAGACGAAGGCCCGAGATCGGGAAGTTCTCGACCGCGCGCTGCGTCTGGGCCCCCCACTTCGCGTCTGCGGGAACCTGCACCTCGCCCATCGAGTCGCGCTCCATCCGATGCTCGCTCTTGCTCTGGCTCATCGGCTGAAGTCGGGCTCCTCCGCGTCGGTGAACCGGATCACCGGCGGGATCAGGTAGGGAAGCTGGCCGTCTTCGAGCTCGGCGAGGAGTCGCTGTGCCTGGCCCACCAGCTCGTTGACGAAGACTCCGTTGTGCGCCGGCAGGTACGGTCGGAGCTTCGCGATGCCCTCGCTGAGCTTGTTGCGCGCGCCGCGCAGGTTCTTGCGGCGCAGGTGCAGGAGCCCGGCCGCCACCTGGATGAGGCCCTGGTAGAAGTCGCGCTCCTCGTCCGGCGCCGCACGCCACACCGTTTCCCACGCCTCGTGCGCGTGCCAGTACCGCACCCCGTTGAAGAGCGCCACGCCCTGCCGGAAGAGCCGGTCCGCCTCGCGCGGATCGAGCACCGGCTTCTTCCGGGAGCGGGCGGCGGGGGGCGGAACGGTGGCGGGGGTGTCAGGCATCGGCTCCGATCCTAGCAGCCCTCGGGAGGTGACCTTCGTACCAGTCGGTGCACCGCAGTGGTGCATCACGGCACCACAATTTTCTCAACCGGACCTCACTTTTCGGGCCGGATCTCCACTGCGTAGCCGCCAAAGGTCCTTGTTGGACCAGTACTTGCGTTCATACGATGCAATCCCTCGCACAGCGAGTGGCCGAGCTGGTCGGCCCGCCCAACGTGCCCTAACCCGAGCAACACAAGTACGTCGACGCACCCCAGGGAGGCTTCAACGATATGGATTTCTTCTACGTAAAGACCCGGCATCGGCCGGCACCGCTCGGCTTTGCGCTGATTGCGATGCTCGGCATGATCGTCTGGGCATTCACGGCCAACGGCCGTGCGGCGGCGTCCACCGTGGACTCCCCGTATGAGACGGCCCTCAAGCAGGACGCGCCATACGGCGACGTCATGGACGCGGCCGATGATGACGATGACGCAGATGGCGACGATAGCGGCAGCAACGTCGACAGTGGAAGCGGCAGTGGCAGTGACCAGGCCCGGAAGAGCAACGGCAGCGAAAGCCAGTCGAGCGACTCCGGTAGCCAGCAGCCCGCACCCGAGCCGCCGAAGCCTGAGACCCAGAGCGTCGACAGCGAGCCGACCAAGGCTCCGAAGCCTGAGACCCAGAGCGTCGACAGCGAATCGACAAATGCTCCGCCGCCGCAGCAGCCTG
>CAYVCE010000035.1:0-14932 GCA_964449915.1 uncultured Steroidobacteraceae bacterium
GCTTCCGTCGACCGCATGGCACGCCGAGTTCGAGGACGTGAACAACGACACGTTCGTCGACCTGTTCGTGTCGAAGGGAAACGTCGAGGCCATGCCGGACCATGCGGCGCGCGACCCGAGCAACCTGCTGCTGGGCCAGCCCGACGGCACGTTCGTCGAGGGCGCCGAGGCCGCCGGGCTGATGAGCTTCGCCCGCGCTCGCGGGGCGGCGCTGGTCGACCTGAACCTCGACGGCATGCTCGACCTGGTCGTCGTCAACCGGCGCGAGACCGTCGGGCTGTACCGCAACATGGGCTGGGGGACCGCCACCGAGCCGGAGCCGATGGGCGACTGGATCGCGCTGCGCCTCGACCAGCCAGGCCCAAATCACGACGCCATCGGCGCATGGGTGGAGGTGCGGGTCGGCGATCGGCTGCAGCGGCGCGAGCTGACGGTCGGCGGTGGCCACGCCGGCGGGCAGCTCGCCTGGATCCACTTCGGCCTGGGCGACGCCGAGCGTGTCGAGGTGTCGGTGACCTGGCCCGACGGTGAGGTCGGCCCGTGGCTCACCGTCGAGACCAACCGCTTCGCGACCATCGAGCGCGACGCGTCGGAGCCCGTGTACCTTGCCGAGCCCCGGCGGAGGATGATGCGCCGATGAGCACCACCCGGGCGCGACTGGCCGAGATCGAGCTGCCCGAGTTCGGGATGCCCGACGCCATGCCCGAGATCCCGCCGACCACGTATGCGGAGCGCCTCGAGCGGCTGCGCGAGCGTGTAGACGGCCGCGGATACGACCGGATCGTGGTCTACGCCGACCGCGAGCACAGCGCGAACCTCTCCTACCTGACCGGGTTCGATCCCCGCTTCGAGGAGGCGCTGCTGGTCGTCGGCCCCGACGGCGATCCCGCGATCCTGGCCGGCAACGAGTGCTTCGGGATGGCCGGCGCGGCGCCCCTCCCCATGCGGCGGCACCTCTTCCAGGACTTCAGCCTGCCGAGCCAGCCGCGGGACCGATCGCGGCCGCTGGCCGAGCTGCTCGGCGACGAGGGCATCGGCCCCGGCAGCCGGGTCGGGGTGGTCGGCTGGAAGACCTACGCGATGCGGGCGATGAGCGACGTGCCCGCCTATCTCGTCGACGAGCTTCGCGCCATCGTCGGCGCCGGCGGGTCGATCGAGAATGCCACCGACCTGCTGATCGACGCGGCCGACGGCCTGCGGGTCGTGAACGAGGTCGAGCAGCTGGCCGCCTTCGAGTGGGCGAGCTGCCAGACCTCCCACGGCGTCCGGCGGCTGCTCCACGGCCTGCGACCGGGGATGACGGAGCGCGAGGCGGTGGCGCTGCTCGGGTGGAACGGCTGGCCGCTGTCGTGCCACCTCATGCTCACCGCCGGGCCGCGCGCCACGTACGGGCTCCTCAGCCCCGGCGACCGGCCGATCGAGCGCGGCGATCGCTTCACGACCGCCTTCGGCATATGGGGCGCGCTGACCTGCCGCGCGGGTTTCGTCGTCGAGTCGGCCGACGAGCTGCCGGAGCCGATCCGCGACTACGTCGATCGGCTCGTGGCGCCGTACTTCGCGGCGATCGCCGAGTGGTACGGCGCCATCCGCATCGGCCAGACCGGCGGCGTCCTCCACGAGATCGTGACGCGCCACCTCGGCGACCCCTTCTTCGGCATCTTCCTCAATCCGGGACACCAGCTCCATCTCGACGAGTGGGTGAACTCCCCCATCTCGGCCGGCTCGACCCTCCAGCTGCGCTCGGGGATGGCGTTCCAGGTCGACGTCATCCCGGCCACCGGGACCGACTACTTCACGACCAACATCGAGGACGGCATCGCCCTGGCCGATGCGGCGCTGCGCGACGCCTTCGCGGCCCGCTTCCCCGCCGCGTGGGGTCGCATCGAGGGTCGACGACGGTTCATGACCGAGCAGCTCGGGATCGAGCTCCATCCCGACGTCCTCCCCTTCTCGAACCTGCCGGCCTTCCTGCCGCCGTACCTGCTGCGGCCGGACCGCGCGATGTCCATGCAGGCCTGAGAAACGTGGAGGAGCTGCGGTTCGGCGGCGACCGGCTCGAGGCCGTCATCCTGCCCGAGGTCGGCGCCCGCATCCATCGGCTGCGCGCGTTCGGCCACGACCTGCTGCGGACGCCCGCCGATCCGGGCACGCATGCGGCCGATCCCTTCTTCTGGGGCGCGTACCCGATGGCGCCGTGGTGCAACCGCATCGACCCCGGCCCGGTGATGGTCGAGGGCCGCACCGTGGACCTGCCGCCGACCTTCCCCGATGGCTCCGCCATCCACGGGCAGGTGTCGGCAAGGCCGTGGGCCGCCCACTCGGACGGCACGCTTCGCATCCAGGGTGGCGGCGATGGCTGGCCCTGGCCGTACGAGGTCGTTGCGCGGCCGGCGGTGGTCGGTCCGACGTTCGCGCTCGACTACCGGCTCGTCAACCGATCCGATGGAGACATGCCGGCCGGCATCGGCCTGCATCCGTGGTTCCGCCGCCCGGTCGAGCTGATGGTCGGCGCGGCGATGGTGTACGCGTCCAACTCGGGCTCGCCTGCGGCCGCCGTCGGGGTCGTCGGGGATCTCGACCTGCGCGCGCGGCGGCTGCCGACGTCGGGCCTCGACGGGACCTGGGTCGGCGCGGCGCCCGCGACGGTCGAGCTGGCCTGGCCCGATGTCGGGCTGCGGGCCACCATCGAGACGGATGCGCCGTGCCTCGCGGTCGCGACTCCCGGGGGGCTGGACGCCATCGCCGTGGAGCCGCAGACGCACGGCCCGGACGGCCTTCGGCGGCTGCTCGAGCGCCAGCCGGATGCCCTGGCACTGCTTGCCCCGGGCGAGGCGCTGCGACTGAGCGTGCGCATCACGGTCGAGCGCGTATCGTTGTCGCCATGACGACCCTGCAGCACGCGCCGCCCGCGGACGAGATCGCCCGCCTGGCACGCGGCGAGCACCACGACCCGCACGCGATCCTGGGCGCCCACGACGCCCCCGGCGGGACCGTGGTCCGCGCGTTCCACCCGGACGCGAACGCCGCCGCGCTCGTGGCCCCGAACGGCGGGACGGCACCCATGCAGGCCATCGGGGATGGCCTGTGGGCGGGCTTCGTACCGGACCTGGCGCCCGGGCAGTTCGCCTACCGGGTCCGCTTCGGCTTCCCCGACGGCAACGCCTGGGAGCTGGACGACCCGTATCGGTTCGGCCCGACGCTGGGCGAGGTCGACCTGCATCTCATCGGCGAGGGGACCCACGAGCGGCTGTACGACGTGCTCGGCGCGCATCCGCGCACGCACCAGGGCGTCGACGGCGTCAGCTTCGCGGTCTGGGCGCCGAACGCGCGGAGCGTGCGGATCGTGGGCGACTTCGACCGCTGGGACGGCCGCCTGATGCCGATGCGCTCCATGGGTGCCACCGGCGTGTGGGAGCTCTTCGTGCCCCACATCGGCCCCGGGGAGCTCTACAAGTTCGAGATCCTCGGCGCCGACGGCAAGCTGCGCCTCAAGGCCGATCCATTCGCCTTCGCCATGCAGGTTCGCCCCGAGACAGCGTCGCGGGTGTGGGATCCATCGGCATATCCGTGGACCGATGAGGCCTGGCTGCGCCAGCGCGCGCAGCGCGATCCGTATCGGTCGCCGATGGCGGCGTACGAGGTCCATCTGGGCTCCTGGATGCGCAATCCAGACGGCTCGTGGCTGGGCTACCGGCAGGCGGCCGAGAAGCTCGTCGAGCACTGCCGGCGGTTCGGGTTCACCCACGTCGAGCTGCTGCCCGTGGCCGAGCACCCGTTCGACGGCTCGTGGGGCTACCAGGTCACCGGCTACTACGCGCCCACCGCGCGCTTCGGCAATCCCGACGACTTCGCCGCACTGGTCGAGACGCTCCACAACGGCGGGATCGGGGTCATCGTGGACTGGGTGCCGGCCCACTTCCCCACCGACGACTTCGCCCTGCGTCGCTTCGACGGCACGCCGCTGTACGAGCATGCCGATCCGCAGCGTGGCGAGCATCCCGACTGGGGCACGCTCATCTTCGACTTCGGCCGTCCCGAGGTCCGCAACTTCCTCGTCGCCAACGCGCTGTTCTGGTGCGACCGCTACCACGTCGACGGCCTCCGGGTGGATGCCGTCGCCTCGATGCTCTACCTCGACTACTCGCGCAAGGCCGGGCAATGGACCCCGAACGTGCACGGCGGCCGCGAAAACCTGGAGGCGGTCGCCTTCCTTCGCGAGACGAACGAGCGCGTCTACGGGCGCTTCCCCGGCGTGGTCACCATCGCCGAGGAGTCCACCGCCTTCCCCGGCATCACGCGGCCGACCTACCTCGGCGGCATCGGCTTCGGCTTCAAGTGGGACATGGGCTGGATGCACGACACGCTCGAGTACTTCAGCGAGGACCCGGTCCACCGGCGCTACCACCACGGCAAGCTCACCTTCCGCGGCCTCTACAAGGACACCGAGCAGTTCGTCCTGCCGTTGAGCCACGACGAGGTCGTGCACGGCAAGGGCTCGCTGCTGCGCAAGATGCCCGGCGACGAGTGGCAGCGCTTCGCCAACCTGCGCGCCCTGCTCGTCAACATGTGGGGCCAGCCCGGCAAGAAGCTGCTGTTCATGGGCGCCGAGCTCGCCATGTGGGACGAGTGGAACCACGACCGCTCGCTTCCGTGGGAGCTGCTCGATGCGCCGATGCACGGCGGCGTCGCACGCTTCGTCGAGGACCTCGGCCGCGTCTACGCCGCCCTGCCCGCACTGTGGGCGGCCGATCACGATCCGGACGGCTTCGCATGGATCGACGCGTCCGACCTCGAGTCGTCGGTCTACTCGTGGATGCGGCGTGGCGGCGACGACGTCGCCGTGGTGGTGCTCAACCTGACCCCCGTCCCGCGCCATGACTACCGTCTCGGCCTGCCTCGCACAGGCCGTTGGGTGGAAGCGATCAACTCGGACTCGGAGCACTACGGCGGCTCGAACCTCGGCAACCTGGGCGGCGTCGAGGCCACGGACGAGCCGATGCACGGCCAACCTGCCTCCGCGACCCTCACGCTCCCCCCGCTGAGCGGCCTGATCCTGCGTCCGGCGGGCGACTGATCCGCGTTCGCGCCGCTCAGCGCCGGAGCGCCTCGACGACGGAGCCCACGCGAGGATCGCCGCCGAGCTCCTCGATCGGGGCCGGCAGCGCCAGCGACCAGTTCGGGCGCTGCCCCGAAACCGTGCCGGGCAGGTTTGGCCGCTCCTCGACGCGCAGCGCGTCCTCCAGGGTGGCGGCGACCAGCACCGACGGCGAAGCGGCGACGCGGCGATGCAGCGCGACGACCGCCTCCTCGAGCACGACGTCGGGACCGAGCCCGGCCACCTTGAGCAGCCGCGCGCGCAGGAGCGCCAGCCCGGCCGTGTTGGGCTCGGTGCCGGCCGCGGCCTGGTCGGCGAGATCCGACCCGCTGAGCGCGCCGGCGATGGTCGGCAGGTCGTGGGTGGTGATGCCGGCGAACGCCTGGCGCGGGTAGCGGGACGGGTCCACGCGCTCGAACAGAACGAGCCGGGTCGAGAGCAGGTGGCGGCGGCGCAGCTCGCGCCGCACGCCGGGCGGCACCGTGCCGAGGTCCTCCCCGATGACCAGCGCCTGCGCGCGGTGCGACTCGAGCGCCACGATCTCGAGCAGCTCATCGGTCGGATAGCGGACGTACGCGCCGCGCCCGGGTCCGTCGCCGGCCGGGATCCACCACAGCCGGAAGAGCCCGAGGACGTGATCGATGCGCAGCCCGCCGGCATGCCGCAGCCCGGCGCGAATGGTCTCGATGAAGGGCCGGTAGGCAGCCTCGCGCAACCGATGCGGGATGAAGGGCGGCAACCCCCAGTCCTGCCCCGCGTCGTTGAAGCGGTCCGGCGGCGCGCCCAGCGAGGCCGTCATCGCGAGCTGGCGCTGCCAGTCCCAGGCATCGAAGCCGCCGGGGTCGACGCCGACCGGCATATCGGCGATCCGTGGCAGCGGCCCCGATGCGTCGGCCAGCTGGCGGTCGAAGCACCACTGCACCCAGGCGTGGAAGGCGACCCGTTCGGCGGCCTCGCGGACGACGGCGGCCACGGCGCTGCCGGCCGGGTCGCGGAACGCCTCGGGCCACGACTGCCAGCCCGGTCCGAGGCGTTCGGTCAGGACCGCGAACGTGGCCCAGCGCTGGAGCGCCTGGCCCTCGGCCGTCCGCCACGTCTGGAACGCCTCGCGATCCCAGCCCCGGGCCGCCCACAGGCGCTCTAGCGCCGCGAGCTTGAGGGCGGCGACCGCCACACGATCGATGCGCCGCTCCTCGTTGAGGCCGCGGCCCGCAGCGGCGAGGTCGCCGAGGTGGGCGGCGCCGGGGATCTCGTCGACCCGCAGGTGGAGCGGGTTGCCGAAGCGCCGCGTGCTCGGGTAATAGGGGCTCGCCTCCGGGATCGGTCCCGGGTTCGGCGCACCGAGCGGGCTGACCGCCACGAACCCCGCCCCGGTCCCCGCTGCCCAGCTCGCCAGGTCGCGCAGGTCCCCCAGGTCTCCGATCCCCCACGAGCGACGCGAGCGGGCCGCCGCCAGCTGCACGGCCCAGCCCCAGGCGCGCAGGCCCCGCGGCAGGTGGCAGCGGCCGGGGCCGGTGATGACCAGCTGCTCGCCCCCGTCGTCGCGTGCCAGGCGGTGATACCCGTACGGCACGTCGGGCGGGAGGGCGTCCAGCCGGCCGAGCGGTGTGCCGTCCTCGAGCGTGACGTCGCCGGTGGCGGGCAGCTCCGCACCGCGCGCGACGACGGCCACCGCCCTGCCGTCCGTCGGCTCCTCGTCCGGCTCGAGGCCCATCGCCGCCAGCACCGCCGCCCGTACCTCGGGCGCGATCGGCCTGCGCTCGCGGAAGGCGTCGACGTAGGACGACTCGACCAGGTCACCCATCGCTGATGCGCCGGGCGCGCGGCAGGCGGCGCAGGCAGACCACCGAGCGCTCGGCGACGCGATACACGGAGCCACCGTCGAACTCGCCCTGGGCGGCCGAGAACGTGGTGTGGAGCGTGTCGAACACCACCTCCCAGCGCTTGACGGCCTCGTGGTTGGGCAGCGTGAACGCCACCGGACGCTCGTCGGCGTTGTAGATGACGAGCAGGGTGTCGTCGGTGACGCGCTCGTTGCGCGGCCCGCGCTCCTCGATCGCGTCGCCGGCGAACTGGACCGCGAGGGTGCGGACGCCGGGAGCCTGCCACTGCTCATCGGTCATCTCCGTGCCGTCGGGCGCCAGCCAGGTCAGGTCCTTGACCCGCGAGCCACGGATCTGGCGACCCTGGAAGAACCGCCGGCGACGCAGCACCGGATGTCCCTTGAAGAGCCGGATCAGGGAGCGGGTGAAGGCCAGCAGTCGCCGGTCGCGCTGGGTCAGCTGCCAGCTGAACCAGCTGATCTCGTTGTCCTGCGCGTAGCCGTTGTTGTTGCCGCCCTGGCTGCGACCGATCTCGTCGCCGCCGAGCAGCATCGGCACGCCCTGGCTGAGCAGCAGCGTGGCCAGGATGTTGCGCTTCTGCTTCTCGCGCGCGGCGATGACGGCGACCTCGTCGGTCGGTCCCTCGACGCCGAAGTTCATCGCCTCGTTGTTGCGCTCGCCATCCTCGTTGTTCTCGGCGTTGGCCTCGTTGTGTTTCGACTCGTAGCTGACGAGGTCGTTGAGCGTGAACCCGTCGTGGGCGGTCACGAAGTTGATGCTGGCGTGCGGACGCCTTCCGGAGCCGGCGTACAGGTCGGACGAGCCACTGAGCCGATACGCCAGCTCGGCCGCCTGGCCGCCGACGCCCTTCCAGAAGCGGCGCACCGTGTCGCGGTACTTGCCGTTCCACTCGGCCCACCCGACCGGGAAGTTCCCGACCTGGTAGCCACCGGGACCCACGTCCCACGGCTCGGCGATGAGCTTGACCTGGTTGATGATCGGGTCCTGGTGGATGATGTCGAAGAAGCTGCCCAGCTTGTCGACATCGTGGAGCTCGCGCGCCAGGGCCGAGGCAAGGTCGAAGCGGAAGCCGTCGACGTGCATCTCGATGATCCAGTAGCGCAGCGAGTCCATGATCAGCTGCAGCACCCGCGGCGACGTGGCGTCGAGGGTGTTGCCGGTGCCGGTGTAGTCGACGTAAAGGCTCGGGTCGTCCGGGTTGAGCCGGTAGTAGGCCGCGTTGTCGATGCCGCGGAAGCTCAGCGTCGGGCCCAGGTGGTTGCCCTCGCCGGTGTGGTTGTAGACGACGTCGAGGATGACCTCGATGCCCGCGTCGTGGAGGCGCTTCACCATCGTCTTGAACTCGCTCACCGGCTCGCCGGTGGCCGAGTAGCGGACGTCGGGCGCGAAGAAGCCGATGGTGTTGTAGCCCCAATAGTTCGTCAGGCCGCGCTCGACGAGATGCCGCTCGTCGGCGTGCTGGTGCACCGGCATGAGCTCGACGGCCGTGATGCCGAGGTTGGACAGGTAGTCGATCGATGCCGCCGAGCCAAGGCCGGAGTACGTCCCGCGCAGCTCGTCGGGCACGTCGGGGTGGAGCTTCGTGAAGCCCTTGACGTGGACCTCGTAGATGAGCGTGCGGTCGAGCGGCGTGCGCAGCTGCCGATCGTTGCCCCACACGAACGCCTCGTTGACCACCACGCTCTTCGGCACGAAGGCCGACGAGTCGCGATCGTCGGCCTCGTCCTCCTCGCCGCCGATGCGGTAGCCGAACAGCGAGTCGTCCCAGGCGACGCTGCCGTCGATGCGCTTGGCATACGGGTCGATCAGCAGCTTGGCAATGTTGAACCGATGCCCGCGGCGCGGCTCGTATCGGCCATGCATGCGGTAGCCGTAGCGCTGGCCGGGGCGGACGTCGGGCAGGTAGCAGTGCCAGACCAGGTCGGTCTGCTCGGTCATCCCGACCCGCTGCTCGTTCGACCCATCGGCGTCGAACAGGCACAGCTCGACCCGCTCGGCGTTCTCGCTGAAGATCGCGAAGTTGACGCCCGATCCGTCCCAGGTGGCGCCGAGCGGGTACGGATTACCCCGCCAGACCCTCAGCGCCACGCGCGCGTCAGTTCGTCTCGCCCAGCGCCGTGCGGCCGGGCACCAATCGGGCTCACCCGTGCAGGGTAGCGCGGTACGGCGCGGCCGCGAGGGCCGAAGGAGTAGGCGATCGTCAGGTCATCCGTTCCAGGGCGGCCAGCGGGAGCCAGAGCCAGTCGGGGCGGTTGGCCGCCTCGTACCGGACCTCGTAGCAGGCTTTCTCGAGCTCGAACGCCTCGAGCAGGCCCTGATCGGCCGCGCTGATGCCGCCACGGGCGCCGATGAAGGCGGCGCGAGCGGCCGCCAGCCAGCCATCCGCGTCGAGGGTCGGGGAAGTGCGTGCGGCGGTGCGGACTGCGTAGTCGAGGCTGCGCAGCATGCCGGCCACGTCGCGCAGCGGCGACGACGGCTCCCGCCGCTCGTGGAGCGGCCGCGCCGGCTCGCCCTCGAAGTCGATGACGCTGTAGCCCCCGTCGAGGCGGGCCAGGAGCTGGCCGAGGTGGTAGTCGCCGTGGATGCGGCTGACGTGGGCCTCGCCGGTCGACGCGCCGAAGGTGTCGGCGAAGCGGGCGGTGATGCGAGGCGCGAGCGCCACCAGCCGCGCGTGGGCGTCGCCGCTCACCGCCGTCACTGCCGTCGCGAGCTGTCGTTCCGCCGATGCGCGCCACGCGGCCGTCTCGGCCACCGTCGCGGAACGGGACGGAAAGGCGTCGCTCGGCCGCGACGCGAGCTCCGCGTGCATGCGCGAGGTCAGGTCGCCGATCTGCGCGGCGAGCTGGACGGCCCGTGCCGGATCGGACGCCAGCGTCCCGAGCATGGCGGCCCACGCGTCGCCGGAGGAGGGCACGAAGGCCTGCAGCATCGCTGCGACCGCGGCCTCGCCGTCGTCGGGGACCCAGGTCATCGCTCCGGCCGCGCCCGGCGTGTCGGTGAAGCCCGCATCGGCGAGGAATGCGCCGACCTCCAGCTCGGGGTTCGCGCCGGGCTCGAGCAGGCGGTACAGCTTGAGGATCAGCCGGTCGCCGAGCACCACCGAGGTGTTCGACTGCTGGACCCGCAGCCGCCGCTCGTCGAGGATCGCGGCGGCCGCGTGCGCGGACGGCAGCAGCTCCTCGAGGGCGGGCGTGTGCGAGCAGGCGAAGCGACCGTGCCGTCCCCGCAGCTCGGCGCCGTCGGCCATGGCGCGCACGAGCCCGCTCCAGGCGCCCTCCCCGTCGTTCGGCTCGCGGCCGTCGACCGTGGGCAGCAGGTAGTGATCCGGCGTGCCGCCATCGGCATAGGTGACCTCGAGGATGGCCAGCGCGGCGGGTCCGGCGGGCGCGCGGTCGAGCTCGGCGATCGATGCGATCGGTCGCTGCTTGGCGCGGAACCAGCGCTGGGCGGCGAGCCAGGCGGCGTCAGCCGCCGCCATCGGTCAGCTCGAACCAGAAGAAGTCATGCGGGCCGAGGGTCAGCAGGTACGGCAGCGCGCCGATGGGCGGGAAGTGGACGCGCCCGATCATCTCGACCGGCACGCGCGCGACGAACCGGGACAGGTCGAGCTCCACGTACTGGGCGAAGCGCGACAGGTTGGCGACGCACAGGACGCTGACGCCCTCGTGCTCGCGCAGGTAGGCGAGGACGCGGCGGTTCTCGGGGTGAAGGAACTCGAGCGTGCCGCGGCCGAATACCGGGTGCGCGCGCCGGACGCGGATGATGCGCTTCATCCAGTTCAGGAGCGAGCCCGGCACGCGCTCCTGGGCCTCGACGTTCACGGCCTGGAAGCCGTAGACCGGGTCGGCCACCAGCGGCGCGTAGAGGGCGTGGATGTCGGCCTTGCTGAATCCGGCGTTGCGGTCGCCGGTCCACTGCATCGGCGTGCGCACGCCGTTGCGGTCGCCGAGGTAGACGTTGTCGCCCATGCCGATCTCGTCGCCGTAGTAGAGGACCGGCGTGCCTCTCATGCTCAGCAGCAGTGACTTCAGCAGCTCGAGGCGCCGGCGCGAGTTGTCGACCAGCGGCGCCAGGCGGCGGCGGATGCCAACGTTGATCCGCATCCGCGCGTCCTTCGCGTACTCGGCGTACATGAAGTCGCGCTCCTCGTCGGTCACCATCTCGAGCGTCAGCTCGTCGTGGTTGCGCAGGAACAGGGCCCACTGTGCATCGTCGGGGATCTCGGGCGTCTGGTCCATGATCTCGACGATCGGGTAGCGATCCTCGCGACGCAGGGCGATCCAGATGCGCGGCATGAGCGGGAAGTGGAAGGCCATGTGGCATTCCGGGCCGTTCTCGCCGCCGAAGTAGGGCAGCACGTCGGGCGGCCACTGGTTCGCTTCGGCCAGCAGCATGCGTCCGTCGTAGCGCGCGTCGAGCTCGGCACGGACGCGCCTGAGGATTGCGTGCGTCTCGGGCAGATTCTCGCCGTTCGAGCCCTCTCGCTCGACGAGGTACGGGACGGCGTCGAGTCGCATGCCGTCGACGCCGAGGTCGAGCCAGAAGCGCATCACCCGCAGGATCGCCCGGATCACCTGGGGGTTGTCGTAGTTCAGGTCGGGCTGGTGGCTGAAGAACCGATGCCAGTAGTACTGCTGCGACTCCTGGTCCCAGGTCCAGTTCGACGTCTCGGTGTCGGTGAAGATGATCCTGGCGTCGGTGTATCGCCGGTCGGTGTCGCTCCACACGTACCAGTCGCGCTTGGGATTGCTCTGCGACGAGCGCGACTCGACGAACCACGGGTGCTGGTCCGAGGTGTGGTTGACGACGAGCTCGGTGATGACCCGCAGGCCGCGCCGATGCGCCTCTCGCACGAAGGAGCGGAAGTCGCGCAGCGTGCCGTAGTCGGGATGAACCTGCGTGAAGGAGGCGATGTCGTAGCCGTCGTCGCGCAGCGGCGAGGGGTAGAAGGGCAGCAGCCAGACGGCGGTCACGCCCAGGTCGGCGATGTAGTCGAGCTTTTCGGCCAGTCCGGCGAAGTCGCCCACGCCGTCGTTCGTGGAGTCCATGAACGCCTTGACGTGCAGCTGGTAGATGATCGCGTCCTTGTACCAGTGCGGGTCGTCGCGCAGGAGCTGCGGCGCACCGACGTCGGTGCGACGCGGGGCGCGGCTGGCAGTCATCGCTCGGAGGGCCTCCTCGGACTCACGTGGTCTGGTCAGCTGGCCTGGTCAGCCCCGATCGAAGGGCGCCACGGTGAAGATGCGGAATGCCTCCCCCGCCGGGTCCAGGACGACTGCCAGGTCGGCACCGCGCTCGAGCGACACCCGGCCGCTGAGCAGGTCGATCAGCTGGTACGGCTCGTCCCAGCCGATGCCGACCGCCGGCAGGTCCGGATGCAGGATGGCACGCTCGGGCGTGGTCGGGTCGCAGTTCACCGCCACGTACACCGGGTCGCGCCAGCGGTGCGGCTGGCCGCTGAGCGGGTCCAGCTTGCCGTGCGGCATCGCCCTGCGATAGAAGATCGTCCGCTCGCCGCTCACGTTCTCGAAGCGCAGGTTGTCGTGACGCTTGAGCGCCGGCCGCTCGTGGCGCAGGCGGTTGATCTCGCCGATGAGCAGCTTGATGTTGCCGGGCGCGTCCCAGTCCCGGGCGCGGATCTGGTACTTCTCGGAATCCAGGTACTCCTCGCGCTCGCCGAGCCGGGCCGACTCGCACAGCTCCCAGCCGGAGTAGATGCCGTACGAGCTCGACAGCGTGGCGGCCAGGACGGTGCGCACCACGAACGCGGGGCGGCCGTGATCGAGGTGGTGGGGATTGATGTCCGGCGTGTTCGCGAACAGGTTGCCGCGGAAGTATTCGACCATCTCGGTCTGTGTCAGCTCGGTCAGGTAGTCGCGCAGCTCGGCGGCCGTCTCGCGCCACGTGAAGTAGGTGTAGCCCTGGGTGAAGCCGACCTTGGCCAGCTGCCGCATCATCTTCGGCTTCGTGAAGGCCTCCGACAGGAAGATGACGTCGGGATGATCGCGCTGGATCTCGGCGATGAGCCAGGCCCAGAACGGGATCGGCTTGGTGTGCGGGTTGTCGACCCGGAAGATACGGACGCCACGCTCGATCCAGACGGCG
Organism: uncultured Steroidobacteraceae bacterium; assembly: GCA_964449915.1. GTDB lineage: Bacteria > Chloroflexota > Limnocylindria > QHBO01 > QHBO01 > JACDBZ01. Next base: position 13,045 of record CAYVCE010000035.1, read on the forward strand.
AAGACGCGCTTCCACTCCCGCCACAGCGCCGCCCGGGAGTCGGCGTCCTCGCCGCCGAAATCGATCGGGTAGATGTCCTGGTACTTCTTCGGCGGGTTCTCGGCGTGCTTGATCGAGCCGTCCGGCGAGTGGCGGAACCACTCGGGGTGCTCGCGGACCCACGGGTGGTCGGGTGAGGCCTGGATGGCGATGTCGATCGCCAGCTCCATGCCGTGCGCCTCCACCTGCTGCCTGAAGTGGAGGAAGGCCTCCAGCCCACCCAGCTCGCGGGCCACGGTGTCGTGGCCCCCATCGGATGACCCGATCGCGTACGGCGACCCGACGTCGTCGGGCTTCGCATCGAGCGTGTTGTTGGGCCCCTTGCGGTTGGTGCGGCCGATCGGGTGGACCGGCAGCACGTACAGCACGTCGAAGCCCATGTCGGCGATGTCGCGGATGCGCCACTCGGCCTCGGCAAAGGTGGTGGCGACCGGCCTCTTCGGGTCACGTCCCTGGGAGCGCGGGAAGAGCTCGTACCAGGCGCCGAAGCGCGCGCGCTCGCGGTCGACCATGAGCGGCAGGTCGGGTGACCGCGAGGCGGAACGTCGGTCGGGATGGCGGCGCACGGCGGCCAGCAGGTCGTCGCCGAGGATCGCGGCGGCCCGGCCGGCCTCCGAGCGGGCGCGCCGCAGGGTCCCGAGCGCCTCGCGGATGCGGCGCGCATCGTCCGGCTCCTCAGCCTCCTCGGCGCGAAGCAACGCGCCCTCGAGCAGGATCCGGCCCTCGTCGAGCTCGTTCGGCACCGGCACCGATGCGTCCAGCTTCTTGCGCAGGCCGTCGCGCCACGAGGCGAATGCATCGCGCCAGGCCTCGATGGCGTAGACGTGCCGCCGGTTGCGGAGGAGCTCGACGTGCCCCGACCAGCGGTCGTTGTCGACGGGGCGCATCGGCGCCCGACGCCAGGCCGATTCGTCGTCGGCGCGCAGCAGGATCTCGGCGTCGAGCAGGTCGTGGCCGTCGGCAAAGATGTCGGCCGTCACCAGCAGCTGGTCGCCGACCACCCGCTTCACCGGGTAGCGGCCGCCGTCGAGCTGCGGCGCGATGCGCTCGATCACGATGCTGCGACGGCTGCCGATCGCGTCGGCCGCGGGCTCCGGTCCCGCGGCCGGCCGTGCCTGCGCCACCGCGGCGACCGCGCGCCGCACGCTCTCTCTCGTCGTCGTCATGGCTGGGCTCACCCTACCCCATCGAGGGCGCCATCGGCGCGGGTCGCCGAAGTCGGCCACAATGCCCTCGCTGCCTCGTCCTCGCCGCCTGGCGGCGCTGACTGCGATGCTCTGGCTGCTCACGGCGTGCGGCACGACCCCGGCCGCCAGCACGGTGGCGCCCGCGTCCCCGGACCCGACGTCGTCATCGGCTCCGCCCGCGAGCGACGCGCCGACCGGGACCGCGGCACCGAGCCCATCGACGCCCCCGATCGCCGGCGACCCGCTGGCACTGGCGCTCGAGCCGGTCGCCGACGGCCTCGACCACCCGATCAGCATCTCGAGCGCGCCGGGCGGCTGGCAGCGCGTTCGGGGTGGACGATGGCGGCGAGCTCTACCTGGTCGACTCCGTCCGCGGGGTCCTCTCGCGCATCGTGGTCGGCGGCGGCTGACCGAGGGCGCCGAGCGCGCGCCGCGACGCCCATCGGCCGCGGCCGATGACGAGGTGGTCGAGCAGCTCGATGTCGAGAAGCCGCCCGGCCTCCGCCAGCTCACCGGTGATCCGCAGGTCCTCGCCGGATGGGTTCGGATCGCCCGACGGATGGTTGTGCGCGACGATGACCGCCGCCGCGCACGCTCGCACGGCGTCGCGGTACACCTCGCCGACGCGAACCGACGATCCCGCCAGGTTGCCGCGATAGACC
>CAYVCE010000036.1:0-18721 GCA_964449915.1 uncultured Steroidobacteraceae bacterium
GGCGGCGTCACGGTCACCGAGCCGTCATCGCAGCGCCGGTGCCAGGCTCTCGGGGAGGCAGGCCCACTCGTCGATGGTCAGCGTCTGGGGGCGCCGATCGGGGGGGACCCCGCAGCCGTCGAGGGCCGCCTCGACCGCCTCGCGGTCGACGGGGAGCTCGCGGCTGAGACCATTGTGGACCTGCTTTCGCCGCTGCCGGAAGCCCGCCTGGACGACGCGGTAGAACGGCTCCCGCAGCTCCCCCGCCGGGACGGCCGGATGATCGCGCCGGCGCAGCCGCAGCACGGCGGAGTCGACGGCCGGCGCAGGCTCGAAGGCCGCCGCGGGGACGCGGGCCACGACCTCGGCGGTGGCGACGTTCTGGGCGAACACCGACAGGTAGCTCATCCTCCCCGGCGGCGCGGCCACGCGCTCCGCGACCTCGAGCTGCACGAGGAGCACGGTGAGCTCCGGCGGCCGGTCGCCTTCGAGGAACGCGTGGAGGAGCGGGCTGGTGATGTGGTACGGGATGTTCGCCACGACCTTGAACGGCTCGCCGGGGAACATCTCGCGCGGGTGCAGGCTCAGGGCATCGGCCTCGATGAGCTCGAAGCCATCGGCTCCGTACAGCTCGCGACGAAGATACTCGGCCAGCCGCGTGTCGACCTCCACCGCCAGGACCGATGCTCCGGCGGCCAGCAGCCGGCGGGTGAGCACCCCCAGCCCGGGCCCGATCTCGACGACACGGTCGCCCGGCTGCAGCTCGGCCGCCTCCACGATGGCGTCGAGCGCCTCCGGATCGGTGAGGAAGTTCTGGGACAGGCTCTTCCGCGGCCGCAGGCGCTCGGCGCCCATGAGCCGGCGCAGCTGGCCAGGGGTGGGCGGGACGAGCCGGTCCGGTGCCAGCGGATCGGTCATTCCGGCCCCAGCCAGGGCAGCGCCAGGTTCGGGACGGCCTCGAGCGCCGCATCGGCCCGGTCGCCGGCCGCGAAACGGAAGCCGGCGGCGGCCCCGATCATCGCGCCGTTGTCGGTGCACCACGCCGGCGGCGGCACGAGCAGCGGCAGGCCATCGGCGGTGACGCGTTCGGTGAGTGCTGCGCGCAGCGCCCGGTTGGCCGCGACCCCGCCGCCGAGTGCCACCGCCGCCACCCCGTGGTCGCGTGCCGCCGCGACGGTCTTGGTGGCCAGTGCGTCGACGACCGCCTCCTCGAAGGCGGCCGCGATGCCATCGACCGGGATCGGCTCGTTTCGCTCGCGGTAGCCCTCCACCTCGCGCAGGACCGCGGTCTTGAGCCCCGAGAAGCTGAAGTCGTATTGGCCGGAGGTACGGGCGCGCGGAAAGCGCGTCGCCGGCGACGCTCCGGCGGCTGCCGCGCTGATCGCCGGCCCGCCCGGATACGGCAGCCCGAGCAGCCGGCCGACCTTGTCGAACGCCTCGCCGGCCGCGTCGTCGACGGTCTGGCCGAGCAGCGTGTAGCGGCCGTGGTCGTGCATCAGGACCAGCTGGGTGTGGCCACCGCTGACGACGAGACACAGCAGCGGGAAGGGAGGCTCCGGAGGCAGGGGCGCGCCGGCCTCGACGTCCGCCAGCCAGTTGGCGTAGATGTGGCCCTCGATGTGGTTCACGGCCACGAGTGGCAGCCCGTGCGCGACCGCCAGCCCCTTGGCCATGTTGACGCCGACGAGGAGGGAGCCGATGAGTCCCGGGCCGCAGGTCACCGCCACGGCATCGATGGCATCCCACTCGACGGCTGCCTCGGCCAGGGCGGCCTCAAGGGTGGGCACGATCCAGCGCAGCTGCTGGCGTGCCGCGACCTCCGGCACGATGCCGCCAGTGGCCGTGTGGAGCGCGACCTGGGTGGCGACCTCGTTGGCCTCGATGCGCCGGCCACCGACCACGATCGCCACGCCGGTCTCGTCGCACGAGGACTCGATGGCCAGGATGCGGGGCGCTGTCATCCGGCCAGCCGCCGGCGCTCGCCGGCAAGCAGCTCCTCCATGGCGGGCGCGCCGAGCTCGGGCGTGGTCATGATGAGGGCATCCTCGCCGTCATCGGTGTAGTAGCCGGGTCGGCGCCCGACGATCTCGAAGCCGAAGTTGCGATACAGGGCCTGGGCGCCCATGTTCGAGGCACGCACCTCGAGCGTCATGCGCTTCGCCCCGATGGCCATCGACAGCTCGGCGAGGTTGAGCAGCAGCTGGCGCCCGATGGCCTGACGTCGCCAGGCGGGATGGACGCCGAAGGTCGTGACGTGCGCATCGTCGACCATCGCCCACACGCCGGCGAAGCCGACCACCGTGTCGCCTGCACGCGCCACGAGGTAGCGCGCCAGGCGGTTGCCCTTCAGCTCCTGCTCGAAGGCGTACGCCGGCCACGGCGTGCGGAAGCTGAGCCGCTCGATCTCATGGACCGCCGCCACGTCGTCGAGGCGCATCGGCTCGACCACGACGCGCGCCGTCAGCGCCACGTCAGCGGCTCCCCGTCGCCACGGGTGGCGTGCCGCGAGGCGGGCGCAGGTAGATCGGCTCGAGCGTTCGGAGGTCGTCGCCGCGTGGCTCGCCGGCCAAACGCCCGGCTGCGCGGAGGGCGATGGCGGCTGCCGCCCGCGGCGATCGTGCATCGCCCAGTTCGAACGATGCGGCCAATTCCACGGCCGCCACCAGCGGGCCGGGCCGTGACGACAGCTCGTCGCGATCGACGATTCGGATCTCGTCGACGTCGCGCCCGAGCACGTACGCCTCGCGGGCACCCGCGCGCGCGACGGCCGCGACCGCGTCGGGCTCGGCGTCGAGCCAGGCGGCCAGGCTCGGCACGCCGACCACGGGCCGACCGAGGCCGGCCGCCAGGCCCTTGGCGAGGGCCATTGCCACGCGCAGGCCGGTGAAGGAGCCCGGACCGGTGCCGACCGCCAGGGCCGTGACGTTCCCCAGCCCCCGGCGCGACCGCTCGAGGAGGCCGAGCAGGCGCGGCAGGAGCTCGGCGGACTGGCGCTGGGCGCTGCTCCACGCCTCGTCGTCGACGAGCGTGCCGTCGGGCTGCGCGAGGGCGACCGACAGGTCCGTGGAGGCGGCGTCGATGGCGACGATCACGCGGCGTCCAGCGTCTCGCCGGCCAGGCGATGGTGGGCCGTCCCATGGGCGGCCCAGCGCAGCGTGCGGTGCATGGGCGCGCCGGGCGGGGTGTCGAGCCTGATCTCGAGGCGCTCGGCCGGGAGCCAGCCCTCCAACCGATCGGCCCATTCGACCACGGTCACGCCCTCCGACTGGCGCTCGTCGAGCAAGCCGGCGGACGAGGCCTCCTCGGGGTCGCCGAGCCGATACGCGTCGACATGGAAGAGGCGCAGGCGTCCCGGATGCTCGTTCATGAGCACGAATGTGGGGCTGTTCACGATGCCGGCCACGCCGAGACCCTCGGCGATGCCCTTCGTCAACTGCGTCTTGCCGGCCCCGAGCGGACCGATGAGCGCCAGCAGCGTCCCGGGCACGGCCGCCGCGCCGATGCGACGGCCGATCTCCCAGGTCATGTCGGGGCCGGTGCTCAGGCGCTGTCGTGCCGCGCTCGCGGGCGCGATGGGTGCATCCATGAGCGGCCAGTATAGGAATTCAGGCCCGTCCCGACGCTCGCCGCCTCAGTCGCCGAGGCGCTCGGTGGCTTCCAGGTTGGCGATCGGCACGATGGCGGTGCGCCCGTCCTCGAAGCGCACCAGGCCGGCTCGAGCGACGACACCCGACTCGCTGGCGTGCAGGCGCCCGAGGACGCGCAGCAGCGTGCCGCCCAGGCCGGCGTGCGGGCGCCGATGGGCGATGACCCGGTCGCCGGGCCGCGGCAGCGGGCGGCGCCCGGGTGGGGCGGCCGCCTCGTAGACGTAGAGGCGGCCCTCCTCGCCGAAGAGGCTGGCCAGGTGCCCGTCGTGCGCCTGGAACCAGGCGAACAACCCGGGGTCGAAGCCGACCTTGCCGTAGCCCTCCACGAGCAGGACCGCGAAGTCGCCTCGTACGCCGCCGATCTCCCGGCGGCGCTGCTGGGTGGCCTCGAAGTCGCGCAGCTCCTTGTCGAGCACCCCGCCGAGGACGATCCCGGCGACGCCCATTGCGCGAGCACGCGTCAGTGTCTCGGCCGAAGCGCGCGAGCCGCCGACCACGATGCGGCCCGTGGCGCTGACGTCGATCGCGCTGGCCCGCAGCTCGTCGCCGGGCGCCTGGACGGCCACCCGCAGCTCACCGTGGACCGCGCGCCCGGTGCCGCCGACGCCGACGACGAGGGCGCCCGCCACGCGCAGCTCGATCGCGTCCGGCTCGAGGCTCACCACCTCGCCGCGGACGTGGCCGAGCACCGGCTCGCTGCCGCTCAGCGGCGCCACCATCGCCGTGCCGTCGTCGACGTCGTAGCCCAGCAGCAGGCAGGCCTCCGGAACGCGGACCTGCCGCCCGCGCTCGTCCTCGGCCAGCAGCGCGCCGGCTTCGAGCCGCGCGCCGGGACGCACCACCAGGCAGGCGGCCGCGTCGGCGGCCGAGCGGCGCAACGGCGTCGCCACGGGCAGGGTCATGCCCCCGCGCGGTGCGCGGCGCGTGGCGAGCACCTCGGCCGGCTCCACGCGGTGGCCGACCTCGACCATCGGCGACGCGCCGACCGGCAGGCGGACGCGATGGACGACGCTCACGCCACGCGCTCCGATCCCGGCGGCGACTCGCGCTGCATCGCATCCCGCCAGCCGCCGATGACCGCGCGCCGATCGTCGCCGCGGCGCGGCAGAACGATCGGGACGCCTCGCGCGTCGATCATGAGCCCAACCGCCCCGCCGGTCACGGTGGCGCTGATGCGAGGCGAGCGGCGCGCGATGCCGAGGGACACACCGAGGGCCGGCTCGATCGTGACGTCCGCCTCCTGCCCGCGGCCGAGTGGCACGACGACGAGCTGGCCGGTGCGGACCTCGATCGGTGACGGCGTCGGCCATCCCGGCCGGTGAATGCCGACGCGCATGGCGAGCCTGCCGGGCTCGCCGCCGCGGCAGACGATCGCGGTCCCGAGCGGCACGAGCAGGTCGTCGCCGAGCAGGGACAAGCCCTCGCGGATCTCGTCGTCGGCGAGCGAGCCGAGCGGTCCGAGCACCGCGCCGGTGTCGACGGCCAACTGGGTGACGCCGATGGGCCGGACGCCATCGAGCAGGATGCGCGCCGCCTGGCCGGCGTGGGGCGCCACGCCGATCGTGCGGCCGGCACCGACGACCAGGTCGAGCGTCTCGGCGGGGTCGTCCTCGAGCAGAGACGCGATCTGCACGCGCGCCGCGGCCTGCGTGGCGGACAGCTCCTCGGCGGTCTGGGGGAGGGTCGCCGGGCGCGCCCGCAGCGTCTGGAGCAGGTCCGCAACGCTCGCGTCGTCGCCGGCATCTCCCGCCATACGCGCGACCCGTGCCGCGGCGCCGGGCGCCAGGATCGTGCCCGCCAGGCCGCCCCGGGCGTGGCTGCGACTCGTCACGCTGCCATCGGCCTCGGCGAGCGCGCGCGTCGCCGACCGTGCCCCGAGATCGATGCCCAACACGCGCAGCCCGGCGCCCCGTGCCAGGGCGCCCACCGCGCGCGGAAAGGCGACCGAGGAGAGGTGGAGCGCCTCCTCGGGCGTGGCGACCTCGCGCAGGAGCTCGGCCAGCCGCGCCCGCAGCGGGCCGGGCTCCTCGCGGCGCGCGTCGGGTCGTGGGTTCGCCACGTCGGTGGCGGCGCCGGGCTCGAACAGGTCGCGGACCTCGGCGGCGAGGTCCGCCGACCCGGCCCAGATGACCGGCCCGGATCCCTCGCGACGGGCGGCCGCGACGAGCGCGGCGGCCTCGAGCGCGCGTGGGCTGCGGGTTCCGTCGAAGCCGCCACCGATGAGCCACGCGTCGACGTCGGTCGCCTGGAGCGTCCCGAGCCGATCGGCGAGCGTGCGCCCGTCGTCCAGCGTCACGACCTCGGTCACCTGCCAGCCGGCCGCCTCCGCGGCGCGGCGCGCCGTGGCGCCGGACAGCTCGCGCGAGACGGCGACGATCGCCAGCCGGACCGGCCGGCCCGCGGTGTGGCACTCGATGCGGTTCGCGCCGGCGAGAAGGTCGTCGAGCCGATCCTCGAGGCGCGGGTCCGCCGAGGCACGCAGCTGGTCGACGAGCGCGCGGCGCAGCTCGGTCGGGCCCCAGGCCGTCGGCTGGGCCGCGTGCGCGACGAGGCGCCACCGACCCCGCACGCGGCCGATCACGCCCGCCTTTGCCCAGGCCGAACCAACGTCGACGAGAAGCGCGAGCTCGGCATGCATGGCCGGCGTCGTCATCGGCCCAGGCCCAACCAGTCGCCGAGCAGGAACGCGATGCGGTCGACCAGCATGATCAGCCGCGATAGCAGCAGGAACCCGAGCCAGCCGCCGATGCCGCCGAGCAACAGCCAGCGCCCGGTGCCGGCCGCCGCCGCGAGCAGCGTGCCGCGCGGCATGCCGTGCAGGAAGCTCACGAGCACGAGCCCGGTGATCACCGCGGCCACCGCGCCACCCACCGTCGCGGCCGGCGTGCCGCCGGGGCGCACGATCGAGGCGTCGAGCTGCGGCAGGATCGTCCCGATCACCGCGCCACCGAGCGCGAACGCCGCCAGGGCGCCGATCGCGATCGACGCCGGCACGGCCCCCACCGGTCGCGGCAGCCACGGTGCCGCGGCGGTCAGCGCAGCCAGCGCGACGCCGAGCCACAGCTCCGGCCGGCCGACGGGATCGGCGACGAGCGGCTCGATCAGCCGCGGCGCGAGCACGTCCGAGATCGCGATGAGCGCCAGGTAGCCGGTCGCCACTCCGGCGAGAAGGTGCTGCGACCAGCCGAACAGGCGGCGCTCGCCGAGCAGCGAGCCGAGCACGACGAGCGTCGCGATGGCCGCGACCCAGGTGGCGACCACGTCGGCGGTGGTGGTGCCGAAGAAGCCGGTCATCAGGCGTCCCGCGCGCGATTCGCGCGCACGGCTCCCGCCACGCGCCCGGCGAGCGCCTGGCCGAGGACGGCCACTCCCGCCAGCATGCCGACGAGCAGAGGAAGCGTCCCCGGCCCGTCCGCGGCGTCGGGCGACGACGCGGTCGCCGCGCGGAAGGCCGCGCCCTCGCGTGGGGTGACGAGCGCCGCGTCCAGCTGGCCGCTGGCCACATAGGGCTGCACCTCCGGCAGGAGCACGGCAGGCGTGATCGCCAGCAGCGGCAGGTCGTCCACGCGCGGCAGGACCTGCTCGACCCAGCTTCGCGGGCCGATATCGTTGCCGCCGACCAGCACGATGGCGTCGATGCCGTCGATCGCCGCCGCGGCGAGGTCCACGAGCGCCGCCTCCGCCCCGGCCACGAAGCCGAGGTCGCGCACGGCGCCTGCTCCCGCCCGCTGCAGGCGGGCGATCTCGGCGGTGGCGAGGGCGCGTCCCTCGGCGGTCACGCTGATGACGGACAGGTCGGCGTCGCGCGCCATGAGCTCGGCGATGAGCACGCGGACCGTCGGCCGAACCTCCGCGTACGTGCCGAGGTCCGGGTCGAAGCCGATCAGCACGGTCGGCCGGGCGGGCAGGGCGTCGAGCGCGGCGATCACGGCGTCGGCGGCGCGCGGATCAGGTGTCGCGAGCCGCAGCCAGGCCTGCGCCGGGAGCTGCGACGCGAGGGCGAGGGCGCCCACCAGCAGCACTGGGGCGGCGCGGCGCAGCAGCCGCGCGCGGTCACTCATCGGGCGATCCGATGCCTAGCAGCGTGCGCGCCGCGAATGCGGCGGTGAGCAGGCCCACGCCGACGAGCAGGCCGCGGAAGACGGCCCCGATCGGCAACGCCAGGGTCCAGTCGGCGGCGCCCGCCAGCCAGTCGCCGGCTCCACCGGCAAGCGGCAGGAGCAGGACCAAGGTGAGCAGCGCCGCGGCCACCATGACGGTTGCGCTCTGGCTGCGACTGGCCACGGAACGCCGGGCGGCGGCCAGGGTGGTGATGAACAGCAGCCCGAACAGGGTGGCGCCGATGGGGATCAGCAGCGCCGCGACGAGCCAGCCGACGGCCGGGTCGGCCGACCCGGCGCCACCGGGGCGCAGGCCGGCAACCAGCATGGCTGCCATGCCCGCGAGCACGAGGATCGCGCCCACCGGGTCGCCGCGACGCCGCCACACGTCCCGCATGCGGCGCGCGCCCAGGGCGGCGACCGCCGCCAGCGCGGCGCCGGCCGCAACCAGGATGGCCGCGTCGACGACCACGCCGGCCAGCTGCCCGAGCGAGTCGTTGGCGACGAGCAGGTCGGCGAGCAACAGCACGCCGACGACGACCACGAGCGCCGTCAGGGTCGGGCGACTCACCCCCGCCCGGCTCCGCCCAGCAGGTCGCCCGGGTCGGCGAGGCCGACCAGCGCGAGGATCGATCCGAGGAGGATGACGAGCAGCGCCATGCCGATGAGACGGTTGGCGGCCATCACCATCGTGCGCTCGTCGACGCCGCCGCGGAGGTCGGCGGCCGCCTGGTACGGCTCCGGCCCGATGAGCGCGCTGCCGGCGCCGAGCAGGAGCGACGACGCCTGGCTCGCCTCGGCGCTGGCGGCGGCCAGCGAGCCGGCCCCGCCGCCGAGCCCGTCGAGGTGGAGCAGCGCCTCCTCGCGCAGGCTGCCGAGCGCGAAGGCGGCCGCCGGCCGCGCGCGGGTGGTCATCGCCAGCCCCGCCAGGGCCGGCCGCCCCTCCCCGACCATCACGATCCGCGACCGCCCGTGGCGCTCCTCGGTTGCGGTCGTTGCGTGCGCCGCGTCGAGCGTGGCGGCGCCGGCCGTGGCGGCGATCGGGTCATTGGTCAGGACGCGCAGGGGCACCCCGCTGCGGGCCGCGGCCCGCGCGACGTGGGCGAGGATCGGGAGCGCGGCCAGGGTCTGGAGGCGGGCCAGGGCGTCGGTGGAGCGTACGATCCCGCCGCCACCGAGCGAAACGACCGCATCGGTCCCCGACTCCGCGGCAAGCGCCATGGCGCGACCGATGCCGGCCAGGCCGGCCGCATCGGAAGTGACCCAGCGCGTCACGGGCCGTGCCACGAGCTGGAGGAGGACGAGGACGATCCCGAGGGTGACCAGGGTCGGCCCGATGTCGAAGCGCAGCGACGACGACCCGAGAATCTCGCCGACGAAGCGGGCGATGCGGCCGAGCAGCTCAGCCGGACTTGGCATGGCGCTCCTCGACGTCGTCGATCTCGGCGATGAGGTGGTCCATGGCGGCCTCGTCGTCGAGCAACGCGCGCAGCACGCCGGCCGGCCGGCCGCCGATCATCCCGAGCAGCGGTCCGAACGCGGCGCCGGCGTCGGCGAGGAGCGGGCCGAGTGGCCGGTGCGCGTCGATGAGCAGCCGGGCTGGCGCTGCCAGTCCGCGCCGCTGCAGCTCCTCGGCCACGCGCCGCGCCGGCGCCTCCGTCACGTGATGCGAGCCGTGCGGCGCGCCAGCGCCTCGCGGGCGGCGTGGGTCTCGGCTGCATTGGCGGTGGCGACCACGATCGACTCCGGCAGTCCGCGCGTCGCGGAGCCACGCAACAGCTCCTCGATGAGGACGTCGGCGGCGTCGGCCGCCACGAAGGCGCCGTGCTCGGTGCCGATGAGCGCGAAGGCGACGCGTCGGAGCTGGAGCGGCTCGGCGAAGTCGAGGGCCGCGCGCACCGCGGCTGCCAGCTGAGCACGGTCGGCGATCCGATTGTGGCCGACCCCGACGGCATGGATGACGTAGGCCGCTGCCAGCGTCCCGGCGTCGGTGGCGACCGCGTGGCCGGCCTGGATCGGGCCCTGCGCGACGGCGTCACGCTCGATCCCGTCACCACCGCTGCGCCGCACCGATGCCGCGGCGCCGGCGGTCATGAACAGCGACTCGTTGGCCGGCACGACGAGCGCGTCCACCTCGAGCTCTGCGATGTCCCCCTGCCAGACGTCGATCTCGGTCGGTGCTGCCATGACGTGCCTTCGTACCCGGGTCGGCGCGACGGTCAGTCGACTCCTCGGTGGAGCCGTGGAAGACGGTCCCGCAGCGCCGTCGTGACTTCGTAGTTGATGGTCCGTCGCTCCGCGGCAACGTCGTCCGCGGTGATCCGCGCCCCATCCTGCTCGCCGATCAGGACGAATTCGTCGCCGTAGGTTACACCATCGATTCCACCCACATCGACGGTCAGGCCGTCCATGCTGACGGCGCCGACGATCGGCGCGCGCCGTCCGTGGACCAGCACCCAGCCGTTGTTGGCATGGGCGCGCGGCCAGCCGTCGCCGTACCCGATGCCGAGCGTCGCGATCCGCGTGGCCCGCGTGGCGCGAAAGCGCAGGCCGTAGCCGATGCCCTCGCCGGCGGCCAGATCGAAGATGCGCAGGGGGCGGGCGCGGATGCTGAGCGCCGGCACCAGCCCCGGGTTCCGGGCTGCCGCCCACGGCGGCAGCAGGCCGTAGAGCGCCAGGCCGGGCCGGACGGCATCCGCGAACGGGACGCCGCCCGCCAGCAGGCCACCGCTGGCGCTGACGTGCACGATGCCGGGGTCGACGCCGGCCGAGCGCATCGAGTCGAGAGCGCGCGCCAGGCGCAGCACCTGGACCTCGCTGAAGGCCTCGTCCTCGCCGGGCACCGCGAGGTGGCTCATCGTGCCGACCAGGTTCAGCGATCGGCTGCGCCCGATCCGGGCCGCCAGCTCGACCGCCTCCTCCGGGGTAGCGCCCTGCCGGCCGAGGCCGGTGTCGACCTTGAGGTGAACCCCGACCCGCCGCCCGACGCGATCGGCCACCGCCTCGAGCGCGGCGACCGCGCGCTCGTCGTACACGATCGGCTCCACAGCGTGCTCGACCACCGCCGCGGCCTCCTGCGGGCCGACGCCCCAGAGCAGCAGTAGCGGCGCATCGATGCCGGCCGTGCGCAGATCTGCCGCCTCGTCGATGGTGGCCACCGCCAGCCGCTCGACCCCGCCGGCGACGAGCGTGCGCGCGACGGCGACGGCGCCGTGCCCGTAGGCATTGGCCTTCACGACGCCGATCAGCTGCGCTTCGCCCGCCGCGCGGCGAATGACGGCCAGGTTGGCACGGATCGCGGCGTGATCGACCTCGATCCATGCCCGGTGCGGGCTGCCGGGCTCCGTCATCGCGCCTTGCCCCCGCGCAGCTGCTCGATCGCCGCGGGAAGCAGCGCGGCAATGTCGCGCGCCATGACCCCGGCCCGCCCGATGCGATCCTCGGCCAGCAGCCCGGCCGCGCCGTGCACCGCGACACCGCAGGCGGCGGCGACGTATGGCTCGGAACCGCCCGCCGCGAATGCGCCGATGACCCCGGCCAGCACGTCGCCGCTCCCGGCGGTCGCCAGCGCCGGCGACGCGACCGCCGATCTGATCACCTCGCGACCGGGCGCGGCGATGACCGTGTGCGCGCCCTTGAGGACGACGACCTGGTTCCAGCGCTCGGCGGCGTCGGCGGCTGCCTCGGCGCGCGCCGCATCGTCGTCGGACGCGGGCGCCTCGCCCTCCAACAGGCGAGCGAACTCGCCGGGGTGCGGAGTCAGGACTAGGCCGGCGGTGAGGGCCCGCCACCACCGTGCGCCGGCGGCGAGGGCGTTGAGCGCATCGGCGTCGACGATCGTCGGCCCAGGGAGCGCAGCCACCAGGTTCCTGGTGCGCCGCAGCGTGGCGGGCTGGCGGCCGAGCCCGGGCCCCACGACCACTGCGTCGTAGCCGGCCGCCGCGGCGGTCACGGCTCGCCAGCCGCTGGGCGCGATCAGCCCGGGCGCCTCCTCGTCGAGCACCATCCATGTCAGCTCCGGCACGGCACCGGCGAGCCGATCGGCGACCGACTGCGCCGCCGCGACGGTCACCAGCCCGGCTCCGGCGCGCATCGCCCCCAGGCCGGCCAGCATCGCGGCACCCGGGTACGCGGCCGATCCGGCGACGACGAGCAGCCGTCCGAAGTCGCCCTTGTGCGCGCGCTCGGGCCTGGGCAGGAGCCGCTCGGCGACCCAGCGCTGGGTGAGCGACCGGATGGGGGCCGCGGGCATGCCGGCGCGCTCGCTACGCGTGGCGGCGGTGCGCGACGGCGACCGCCACCGCCATGCGCCGCTCGTGCGAGATCGAGACCGAGACCTCGTCGAGCCCCATCGACTCGGCGCGCCGCGCCGCGCGGCGATGCAGGTGGACCTGCGGCGCGCCGGCGCGATTCGGCAGGATCTCGATCTCGCGCCAGCCGACGCCGCGGACGCCGAGGCCGAGTACCTTGCTGATGGCCTCCTTCGCCGCCCAGCGGCCCGCGATCCGCTCGACCCGATGGCCGCAATAGCGCTGCTCGTGCTCGGTCAGCACGCGCCGGCGAAAGCGATCCGGGAAACGGCCGAGGACGGCGTGGATGCGATCGATGTCGATCAGGTCGATCCCGATCTCATGGCGGCTCATGGCGGGGTCGGCGGGCCGGGCTATTCGACGGTGACCGACTTGGCCAGGTTGCGCGGCTGATCCACGTCGGTCCCGCGAGCGACGGCCACCTCGTAGGCCAGGAGCTGGAGCGGGAGGACGGCGATGACCGGGCTGATCTGCTCCGGCGTCTCGGGCACGTACAGCACGTCGTGGGCGTACCGGTCGATCTGGTCGTCGCCCACGGTGGCAATGGCGATGATCGGCGCCGATCGGGCCCGCGCCTCGGCCACGTTGCTGACCACCTTGTCGTACACGCTCCCCTTCGTGGCGATCGCCAGCAGCGGCGTGTCGGGGTCGAGCAGGGCGATCGGCCCGTGCTTGAGCTCGCCGGCGGCGTAGCCCTCGGCGTGGACGTAGCTGAGCTCCTTGAGCTTGAGCGCGCCTTCCATGGCGATCGGGAAGCCGACGCCGCGACCGATGAAGATGAAGTCGCGGACCCGCGCGTAGCGCTGCGCGAGCTTCTTGACCTGCGGCGCCAACTGGAGCGTCTCGGCCGCCAGCCTGGGCAGGCTGCGCAGCGCCTGGCCGAAGATCCGCTGCCGGTTGTCGCTGAGCGTGCCGCGCAGCTGCGCGACGTGGAGGGCCAGCATCTGGAGCACGAGCACCTGGGTCACGAAGGCCTTCGTGCTGGCGACGGCGATCTCCGGGCCGGCCTGGAGATAGCAGACCGCATCGGCCTCGCGGGTGATGGCGCTGCCGACGACGTTCGTGACGACGACCACCGTCGCCCCGCGCTCCTCGGCCATCTTGAGCGGCGCAAGCGTGTCTGCGGTCTCCCCGGACTGGCTCACGCCGATCACGAGCGTGCGCGCATCGATCGGCGGCGGGCTGTAGCGCATCTCCGAGCCCACCTGCATCGTGGCGGGCAGCCCGACCCAGTCCTGGATCAGGTAGGCCGCCACGTGCGCGGCGTAGCTCGCCGTGCCGCAGCCGACCACGTAGACGCGCTCGACGACGCGCAGCTTGTCCTCGATGGCGTCGAGCTCCGGCAGGTGGACCCGTCCGGTGGCGTCGACGCGACCGCGGAGGCATTCCTGGATGGCGTGCGGCTGCTCGTAGATCTCCTTGAGGGTGAAGTGGGCGAAGCCACCCTTCTCGGCGGCGTCGAGGTTCCAGTGGATCTCGGTCACGTCGCGCTGGACCTCGGTGCCGTCGAGAGACACGATCCGCGTGCCGTCGGGCGTCACGTCCGCGATGTCGCCCTCGTGCAGGATCACGACGTTCTTGGTGTGCTCCAGGATGGCGGGCACGTCGCTGGCCAGGAAGCCCTCCCCGTCTCCGAGCCCCACGATGAGCGGCACGTTCATGCGGGCGCCCACGATCCGGTCGGGATGTGCGGTGTGCATGACGCCGATGGCATACGCGCCGCGCACCTCGTTGAGCGCCGCGCGCACCGCGCCGACGAGGTCGCCGTCGTACTTCGTCTCGATCAGGTGCGCCAGCACCTCGGTATCGGTCTCGGAGGTGAACCGGTGTCCCGCAGCGACGAGGCGATCCTTGATCTCGGCGTAGTTCTCGATGATGCCGTTGTGGATGAGGGCCAGCTTGCCGGTGCAGTCGGTGTGCGGATGGGCGTTCGCGTCGTTCGGTCTTCCGTGGGTCGCCCAGCGGGTGTGCCCGATGCCCGGGTGGCCGGCCGGCGCGTCGCCGTTGAGGTGCTCGGTCAGGTTCGTCAGCTTGCCGGCCTTCTTCTCGATGAAGACCTTGCCGTCCTCGGTCAGGATCGCGATGCCGGCTGAGTCGTAGCCGCGGTACTCGAGCCGCCGCAGGCCCTCCAGCAGGATGGGGGCGGCGTCACGCGGCCCGACGTATCCGACGATGCCGCACATGGTCTCTCCTCAGTTCAGCCGAGCCTCGGCGAGCGTTGCGAGCTCGCGGGCAATGCGTTCGATCTCGGTAGCGTCGTCGCCCTCGACCATGATCCTGATCTTGGGCTCCGTCCCCGACGGGCGGACGAGAATCCGGCCGCGCCCCCCCATCTCGACCGTGGCCCGCTCGATGGCGCCGTGGAGCTCGGGATCGTCCTGCCACGCGTCTCGGCGCCGGACGACCGAGTTTATCACCACCTGCGGGAGCCTCGGGATGCGGGCGGCCAGCTCCGAGAGGGGCCGCCCGTCCGCCCGCGTGGCGCGCACGAGCTCGATGCCGGTCAGGATCCCATCGCCGGTGGTGGCGCGGTCGCGGAAGATGATGTGGCCGGACTGCTCGCCGCCCAGCACCGCGTCGTTGCGCTCCATCGCTTCGAACACGTGCCGATCGCCGACCGGGGTCCGGACCATCCTGCCTCCCGCTGCGCGCACGGCCCGCTCGAGGCCGCCGTTGCTCATGACGGTCACCACCAGCACGCCGTTGCGCAGGGTGCCGTTCGCCAGGCGGTCGAGCGCGCAGATGCCCATCACGGCGTCACCGTCCACCAGCCCTCCCCGCTCGTCGACGGCAATCAGCCGATCCGCGTCGCCGTCGAACGCCATTCCGAGGTCGAGCCCGGCCGCCACAACGGTCTCGGCCAGGCGCTGCGGATGGGTCGACCCGCACCCGGCGTTGATATTCGTGCCGTCGGGCGCGTCGAACAGGACGGTGACCTCGGCGCCGAGCGAGCGGAACAGCTGCGGAGCAAGCTGGCTGGCCGAGCCGTTCGCGCAGTCGACCCCCAGACGGAGCCCCTCGAAGGCGTCGCCGGCGATCGCGGCCAGGTGCCGCTCGTAGGCGGCCAGTGCGCCGCGGTCCGGCCGCGCCCGTCCCAGCTCGGCGTTGCGCCGATGGGAAATCGGCGACGGGTCGTCGAGCAGCGCCTCGAGCTCAGCCTCCTCGTCCGGGGCCGCCTTGCGCCCGGCGAGGACGACCTTGAGCCCGTTGTCGGGGGCCGGATTGTGCGACGCCGACACCATGATCGCGGGCGATGCCGCCTCGCCCGATGCGTGCACGAGGCACGGCGTGGTCACGATCCCCAGGTCGATGACGTCGACCCCGGCGGCCGTGATGCCCGCCGTGAGCGCCGCGCTCAGCATCTCTCCCGAGCGCCGCGTGTCGCGGCCGATGAGCACGCCACCCACGGCCGTCCCGAAGCGATGCGCGACGGCGCGGCCCAGGGCGAGGGCGAGGTCAACCGTGACCTCCGACCCGACCACGCCGCGAATGCCGTCGGTGCCGAAACGCGTCCCCATTTACGGCGCGGGGGCCGGGGAAGGCGTGGCCGGCGCGCGGATGGTGACCGACACGGCGCTGGGCGTGATGTTCAGCAGCTCGATCCCGGCGGGCAGGCCGCCGATGACCGGCGCCAGGCTGTAGGTGCCCGGCGCGAGGCCGGTCGCATCGAGCGTGGGAGTCAGGTCGCCGGCGCCGAGCGCCGACAGCGTGCCGCCCGGACCGCTGAGCGTGATCGTGAGCTGGTCCAGGCTCGGCAGGCAGGCATTCTCGCCGGCGCCCACGCACACGACGCCGACCACGAACGTCCGGCTCGAGACCGACGGGACGATCGTGACGGTCACCATGACCACTGCCTCGTCACCGTCGGCGAGCTCCACGCCATCGGGCAGCTGGAGCTCGGCCTCGAAGATCTGGTCCTCGGAGACGCCGTCGATGCTCAGCGGCTCGGTCGGGATGGCGACGATCTCGGAGAGGACCTCCGGCAGGCCCACGATCGTCACGTTCGCCGGGTCCACGCTGATGGCTTCGAGGGCAAAGCCGGCAGCAGGGGTGGTGCCGGCCTCGAAGGTCGGGCGCACGGCCACCGTCGTCGCGGTCTCGACCGCCTGCACGTCGACCTGGACCGAGACCGTCTCGGGGTCGATGTCGATGAATCCGGTACCGACCGACTGGCCCTGCACGTCGACGGCGTTGAGGACGACCGGCTGGTTGAAGTCGATGCCCGACTCGTCGATGCGAATGCGGGCCACCGCCCGGTCGACGGCGCCGACGATCGAGGCGGGACCGCGCACCTGCACCTCGTCGGCGCTCAGCACCGGGTCCTCGATCTCAAGGCCGTCCGGCACCTCGCCGGGATCGACCTCGACAGGCACGCTGCGGACCTCGATGCGGTCGATCGCCACCCGCACGGTGGCCGGCGCCACGGAGAGCACCTCGACGCCGTCGAACAGCGAGTCCACCTCCACGTCGAGCACCTGCGGCTCCGGAGCGCGTTCCATGTCGTACTCGGACAGGTCGACGGTCGCCGCGAAGGCCTGGTCGCTCACCGTCGTCGACAGGTCGCGCGACGTCCGGTACTGGACGTCGACCAGGCCCAGGTCGCCGCTCATGACGATCGAGCCGTCGGGCTGGTTCACGCCCTCCACCCTGACCGCCACGCGGTCCTGCTCGAACGAGCCGGAGAACACGAGGCCGGTGTACAGGACGGTCGCCAGCAGCACCGCGGACAGCTTCAGGTGCCAGTTGCGCAGCAGGATGCGCATCTCAGCGCCTCAGGCTCTCGGCGCCGCGCGCATCGGCCGCGCCCCCCACGACGCGCGCCTCGGGATCGATCGGCTCGTCGGGCACGTCGTCCCGGGGTCCGACCTGCCAGCGGCCGTCCACGGAGCGGCGCATGAACGGCACGGCGCGCCGCGGCGCCTGCGGGCGGATGAGGCTGAAGATGCGCCGGCGGAGCTGGCTCTCGGTCAGGTTGCGCTCGATCCGGCCGCGCACCACCAGGCTGATGGAGCCGGTCTCCTCGCTGACCACCACCACCACCGCGTCGGTCTGCTCGCTGATCCCGATCGCGGCCCGGTGGCGCGTGCCGTAGCGCTCGGAGTCGAGCGCGATCTGGCTCAACGGCAGCAGCACGCCGGCCGACGTGATCTTCTCGCCGCTGATGACGACCGCTCCGTCGTGGAGCGCCGTGCCCCGGTAGAAGATGGTGACCAGCAGCTCGGCGCGCAGGTCGGCGTGGATCGGCACGCCCGACTCGGCGGCGAGGTCCTGCAGCCCGGTCTCGCGCTCGAGCGCGATCAGCGCGCCGTGGCGCGAGCCGGCCAGGATGCGCGCCGCGCGGCTGATCTCGCGGGCGACACGCTCGGCGGCGGCGACCTCGGTGCTGACGAAGAAGCGGTTGACGCTGCCGATGCGCCCGATCTGCTCGAGTGCGCGGCGCAGCTCGGGCTGGAAGACGACCACGACCGCGAAGAGCCCGACCACCGCGGCGGTCTCCATCAGGCTGCGCAGCAGGTCGAGGTTGAAGAGGATGGCACCGAGATAGACGAGGTAGAGGATCGACAGCCCGATGACGATCCGCACCGCGCGCGTGCCGCGAATGAGGATGAACAGCCAGTAGATGACAAACGCGACCAGCAGGATGTCGATGATCGACGTCCAGGTACCGCGAAGGTAGGTGTCGAGGAATTCGTTGATCGCGTCGATCACGGTGGCGGGTACTGCGCTGCGTGCTGCGGCAAGGGAGATCGATGATACCAAGAGCCCCGGCACGGCGGCCGGGGCTCATCGGTCAACTGTTCGATTCGTACTCGTCAGCGCTTGGTGTACTGCGGCGCCTTGCGGGCCCGCTTGAGGCCGTACTTCTTGCGCTCCTTGGCCCGCGGATCGCGGGTCAGCAGGCCGGCTTCGCGCAGCGCGCGACGCGCGTCGGGATGGGCGACCAGCAGCGCGCGGGCGATGCCGTGGCGGATCGCGCCGGCCTGCCCGGAGACGCCGCCACCGGCGACGAGCACGCTGGCCGAGTAGCGGCCCTCGGTCTCGGTCACCCGGAACGGAAGGAGGATGGCGCCCTCGGGCGACGCGCCGCCGAAGTATTCGGCGGCTGGCTTGCCGTTGACGATGATGCTCCCGTCGCCGGGGAGCAGACGGACCCGCGCGACGGCGGTCTTGCGCCTGCCGGTCCCGTAGACGTAGTTGGTGCTCACCGTTCTCTCTTTCCTACAGCTCGATGGTGGTGGGCTGCTGGGCCTGGTGCGGGTGCTCGGCACCCTTGTACACCTTCAGCTTCTTGAACATGGCTCGACCGAGCCGGTTCTGCGGCAGCATGCCCTTCACCGCGCGCTCGATGACGAGCTCGGGCTTACGCTCGAGCAGGATCCCCAGCTTCTCCTCGCGGAGGCCGCCGGGGTAGTTGGAGTGTCGGAAATAGCTCTTCTGCTGGAGCTTGTCCCCGGTGACGCGGATCTTGGCAGCGTTGAGCACGACGACATGGTCGCCGGTGTCGAGGTGCGGCGAGTAGATCGGCTTGTGCTTGCCCTCCAGCAGGGTGGCGATGCGGGTCGCCAACCGCCCGAGGGTCTGGTCGGTCGCGTCAACGACCCACCACGTCCGCTCGATCTCGCTCGCCTTGACGGCGTATGTCTTCACGTCTATGAGCTCTCCGGCTTGCCTTCGTTGTCTCCGG
>CAYVCE010000037.1:0-3123 GCA_964449915.1 uncultured Steroidobacteraceae bacterium
TGGACGAGATGCTGCAGGGCGCGCGGGACGCCCTGAGCGCGAAGACCGTCTTCGCCGAGCCGATCGAGCGCGACGGCGCGCTCATCATCCCGGCCGCCAGCGTGCGCGGTGGCGGGGGAGGCGGAAGCGACAGCGACAGCAACGGCGGCGGAGGGTTCGGCCTGAGCGCGAAGCCGGCCGGGGCGTACGTGGTGCGCGACGGCAACGTCCGCTGGGAGCCGGCGATCGACATCAACCGGATCGTGCTCGGCGGTCAGATCGTTGCGATCGTGCTGCTCCTCGTGCTGCGCTCGATCCTCAAGAGCCGGCGCTGACACCAACCCTGGTTTGACCGAAGCCCGGTCCGCGCCTACCATGGGAGGTCGCGGGGTGGAGCAGTGGTAGCTCGTCGGGCTCATAACCCGAAGGTCGGCGGTTCGAATCCGTCCCCCGCAACCACGCATTCCAGATCGAAAGCCGCCCCCCGCCGGGCGGCTTTCGTGCTGTCGGGTTGGGTACAATGCGGCGGCCTACTCCGCCCCGAGAGCGAGCCCCAGGAGGGTCGACGCGCCCGATGACGGTGAATCCGAAGAAGCTGCGACCGTATGACCAGCCGCCGAGGCGTCGTCGCAGGCTGATTCCCGACGGCCCCGACAGCGCGGCCACCGGCTTCTTCATCGCCGCCGCGCTGTGGCTGGCGGTGGCGACCGGCCTGGGCGTCCTGGCCATCGGCCTGCTCCTGGTGAGCATCGAGTTCACGGTCCCGCTCCTGTTCGGATGGAGCTTCGAGTTCGACCAGCGCCGCGTCGAGTACGCGTTCGTCAACGCCACCGTCTTCGGCTGGCTCACGAACGCCGGCTTCGCGGCGGTCGCGTTCATGACCCCGCGCCTGCTCGGCCGCCGTCTCGTCGCCGAGTCGGGGCTGACCCTGGCGATGCTCGTCTGGAACCTGTCGCTGGCCGGCGGCATCGCCGCGCTCTACGTCTTCGATCTCGGGCCGAATGCGCCACTCACCGCCCTGCCGTGGCTCATCGAGGGCGGCCTGGCGCTCGGGGCGCTCATCGTCACGGGCGCCTTCTTCGCCACCGCCGCGGCCTCGCTGCGCACCGGCTACGTGAGCCTGTGGTTCAGCGCGGTCGCGCTCCTGGCGCTGATGGGCCTCGTCGGCCTCAACGCCCTGATCGGCATCGTCGAGCTCTTCATCGAGCTGCCGGAACTGCCCCTCGCGCTCGCATCGGCCTTCGACGTGCGCGCGGTCGCGACGCTGTGGCTGCTGGGCATGGCGTACGCCGTCCTGCATTACGTCGTGCCACGCGCCAGCGGGCAGCCGCTGGCATCGGCGGGCATCGGGATGCTCACGTTCCTGACCTGGCTCGTGCTGGCACCGGCGTCGGCGCTGGGGGCGCTGCTGGACCCGAGCGTGCCGTACGCGGTCACCAGCCTCGGGAACGTGGCGACCATGCTGCTCCTCGTGCCGGCGGCGCTGACGGTCATCAACCTGGTGCAGACCGTGCGCGGCCGATGGAGCCTGCTGTTCGGGCCCGGGACCGTCGCGTTCTGCGCCGTGGCGCTGGCCTTCCTGCTGGCGGTGAGCCTGCTGGACGCGATCGCGTCGCTGCGATCGGTGCAGGTCCTGGTCGGCGGCACCGACTGGGTGCGCGGCGCCTTCCTGTGGGCGGCCTACGGCGCCTTCACGTTCGCGGCCTTCGCGCTTGCCGACCACGCGCTGCCGCGCATCCTCCGCCGCGCCTGGAACGGCGGGCTGCTGTCGAGTGGCCAGCTGTGGCTGGCCTTCGGCGGGGTGACGATTGCCGGGCTGGCGCTCATGGGCAGCGGCATGGCCGGGGGTTCCCTCCTGGCCCAGGGCACGGCACCCGACGCGGTGGGCGAAAGCCTCGTCATCTACCGCGGCGCGGCCCTCATCGGCCTTGGCATGGTCGCGCTGGCCGGTCTGGCGTTCCTGGTCAACCTCTTCCTGATGTACACCGCCGGCGAGCCCGCGGAGTACGCCGTGCCCGGCACCACCGCAGCGGCAGCCGCGGGACACTGAGCGACCGATGACCGTCCATACCCCGATCGAGACCCGCTCGGGCGGCCTTCCGCCGTGGGCCATCGGCCTCACCGTGTTCGTCTTCCTGGTCGGTGGGGTGTACCTGCTCTCGAACCTGGTCGGGACCAACCCCGCGTTCGCCATCCCCGGCGCCAGCGGCCCGCCGCCATCGGGCGGGGTCGACCCCGCGGTCGGCGAGGCGCTCGTCGCCGAGGGCGGCTGCGCCGGGTGCCACGGCCCCGACCTGGCGGGCTCCGGCGCCTTCCCGAGCCTGCTCGGCGTGAGCGACGGCCCGGTCAGCCAGAACCTCCAGCAGCTGGGGACCGATCACCCCGACGACTGGATCGCGCTCTGGATCGACGGCACCACCCCGGAGACCGAGGGCCTCGACCGCGGCGGGATGCCGACGTTCGGCGACCGGTTCACGCCTGAGCAGATCGACTCGATCGTCGCCTACCTGAAGGGCCTCTAGCGGCGTCCGTGACCGATCCGGCCGCGAGCGCGGAGCGTGGCGTTCCCGTCCTCATCGGCGCCGATGAGATGGCGCGCATCGACGAGGCCGCCGTCGCGCTCGGGCTGAGCGAGGACGCGCTGATGGAGTCGGCCGGGGCCGCCGTGGCGGATGTCGCCCTGGCCGAGCTCGGCCGACTGGCCGAGCGCATTCGCGGCCCGGCCGGCCCCCTGGTTCGCCCACCGCTGGTGATCGTCCTGTGCGGCCCGGGCAACAACGGCGGTGACGGCTTCGTCGTGGCTCGCCGGTTGGCGGCCACCGGCCGCGCGGTGCTGGCCATCCTGGTGGGCGACGCCTCCCGGCTCTCCGGCCGGTCGGCCGGCCACAACTGGAGCGTGCTACAGGCGATGGCATCGGCCGGGTCGCTCGAGCTTTTCGTGGCGCCCACGCCCGAGCTGCTCCTTCGTCTCCGCGAGCGCATCGCCGAAGCCACGCTGCTCGTCGACGCGCTGCTCGGCTCCGGCGCTTCGGGGCCGCTGCGCGAGCCGATCTCGACCGCCGTCGACCTCGTCAACGCCACCCGCACCCATGCTGCGGCCGCCGGACGGCCGTGCTCGGTGCTTGCCGTCGACACGCCCACGCG
>CAYVCE010000038.1:0-5347 GCA_964449915.1 uncultured Steroidobacteraceae bacterium
ACGCAGGAACCGCGTTTACCGTAACCAACGGGCGCCTCGTCGCCATGACGCTGCCGTTCAGCTCCGGCGGTCCGGCGGACCCGGCGATAGTTGGTCCGAGGTCCTTCGACTTCGGAGCCGCCGGGAAGCTCGTCAACGTCCACCCCGTTAGCCAGCGGGCGGAGTGGCCAGCCGAGATAACCGGCGCTGGAGTCCGGTCGGGAACTACATTGAAGCCAAGCAATAGTTCGGAATAGAGGTTCACATGTCACTCACCGACAGGGAGCTATGGGCGGTCATCCACGGCCTGATTCTGGGCACGCTCTTCTTGCTGGCATTCAGCGGCGGGTTCGTTGGGATCTACAGCCTGCGCGAACGTCTGCTGACAAGCGAGGGGGTCGCCGAGCGGCTGCCACGCATGTTGGTTGGTGGCTGGGTCATGGCCATCGTCGCATGGCTCACCGTGCTCACTGGCACATGGATCGTCTATCCCTGGTATCGGGCGATGCCGCCGGAAGGAACGACCGATCTCACGGCCTTTCCCCGCTCCTTGCTGCTCTCAGATCCGGCCACGTCCGCCTGGCATACATTCGGGATGGAGTGGAAGGAACACGTCGCCTGGATCGCGCCGATGCTGGCCACGTCCGTCGCCTTCGTCATCCTGTACTACGGCGTGCAGCTTGCTCGTCGCGGCGAATGGCGCATGCCACTCCTGATCTATTTCACCCTTGCCTTCGTGGCGGCTGGCATCGCCGGCGCGTTCGGCGCATTCATTACCAAGGCAGCACCGATCTACTGAGAGGAGCGCTCGCGATGAGCACCGATGAGCTCGACGTCAAGCCGAACGGCCCGGCAGCTGCAGCCTTCTTGGCAGCCGGCATCGGCGCCTTCGTGCTTGGGTTGACGGTAACCCTCGCAGCGACGTTTCCGCCGGCGGAAGGCCAAACTGCCTTCTGGGACTTCTCCAAGACCTACGGCGTGGGAAGTGGCGTCGGGCCACTATCCGGCAAGGTCATCACCGGGACCTTGGCCTATGTCATCAGCTTTATTGGCCTCGCCCTAGCCTGGCGCGGCCGCGAAATCCATCTGCGCAGCGTACTGATCGCCAGCGCGGTTCTGCTTGCCCTGGGCTTCGCCTTGACCTTTCCGCCGATCTTCGCTGTCTTCGCGGCAGAATGACATCGTCTGGCTTCGAGCGCGAGCCTACGCACCCTTAACCACCTGGCGCCGCCGATCGCGGCCGATGTCGGATGGGCCAAGAGGCCATAGCGGTGGGAGGCACTCCAGTGTCGCCCACCAAGCCCCTCGTCGCTAAGGGGCCAAGGCCCGGTCGGGGCTACCTTACGCCGCGATGCCTACCGGCCCGGCTCCCGGCGTCCGACCCGGTCAGCCGAGGTGGCGGAGCGCCGTGCGTGTCTCCTGGGCGTGCCATTCCAGGCCCATCGCCTCGAAGCGGGCCACCGACTCCGCAAGCAGCTGGCGATCCCGTCGCGCGATGCCCAGCGCGCGTCGGGCGAACGGCGCCACGTAGGCCTGTTGGTCGAGCCACTGCGGGGCGAGGGCCTCGATCCGTTCCCGGTCGTCGAGCGCGGCGAGGCCGTCGAGCACCGCCGCCCATCGCTCCCACGCGGCAGGCGTCAGCCAGCTTGGGTCGATCGAATCGAGGACCCGCCGGATCTCACCGCGGTCGTGGCGAGCGATCGCCAGGCGCAGCCACTTCGGCGCGTGGGTCCTTCCATAACCGACCATGCCGATCGACTCGGCTTTGGACATCAATCGTCCCGCTGTCGCGCCGTCGCCGTCATGCAGTTGCGCCAGCGCAGTGACGAGCAGCATTCCTACGTTGAAGGGGCATGGTGTGGCCAGGTTGGCCTCAACGGCGCCTTCGGCCTGCATGATCCATCCGCGAACCACCTCCCAGTTGCCCACCGCGGCCTCGAGCAAGATCCGGGTGCCAATCCCGTGGACTCGGTGATGGGGCGTCAGGCCGGAGACGGTCTGTTCGAGTCGCGAAGCCGCCTCCCGCGCCTCGGCAATCCGGCCGAGATTCAAGTAGAGCTCCACGGCGATCATCTGCGCCTCGGCCACGTGGTCGGGGTCGGCGATCGAGGGGAGCAGCCGCGTCCGGGCCTCCGCGGCCTCGCGGGCGAGGCCGAACTGAGCGCTGTCCTCCAGGACGGTCTGCAGTGCTCCGAGCGCGTCGGAACGGAGCTCGACGTCGGCCAGGTCGTCGGCCATCGTCTGGGCCGTCCGCGCCGCGGCGAGGTCATCGTGCCAGACGGCGCTGGCGACGAGCGCCCGAACACGCGCCGGGGTGCCGTCGGCAGCGACCTCCACGGCCCGCTCGATCCAGCCCTCCATGAGGCGGTCGTCGAGGCGCCGCTGCCACATGCCCATACGCTGCACGGTCTGGTAGGCAAGCTCCGGATACACCTTGGCCTCCGGCGCTCCGAGCTCGAGCGCCCTCTCCATGGCCACCACGAAGCCCTCGCCGTCGTACCTGAGGGCGCTGGCATGGCCGATTTCGTACCACAGGTCCGCTTGACGAGCTGGATCTTGCTCGAGGGCGACGGCCCGGCGGAGGGCCTCGAGGCCGTCAGCGATCTCGTAGCGCCTCACGGCCAGGTCCGCGGCTCGCCGCAGCCACGTGACGGCGCGTTCTCGCAGGAACGCCTCTTCCTCCTGCTCGGCTGTCCACACCAGGTCACGGTCCTCTGGCCGGATCGATTCCGCGTAGTGATGAGCCACGAGCGACGCCAGCTCCTCGCGGCCCTCGACCCGACCCTCGAGCCAGCCGGCGAAGTCGGCGTGGAGGCGCGCCCGTCTGGCCTTCGGCAGGCTCGCGTACGCCACCTCCCTGGTCAGTGCGTGCTTGATGACGTACTCGCGTTCGCCAACCAGCGTCGATCCCGGGCGCCGACGAACGAAGTCGCGCTCCTCGAGCAACCCCATGTCCGGAGTCTGCCCGGCGATCAGTTCGTACACCGGGCCCGTCCAGAACGTGCGCCCGATGACCGAGGCTGCCTGGAGGGCGCTCTTCTCGGCGGCGGGGAGGAGATCGATCCGCGCGGCCAGGACTGCCTGGATCGAGTCTGGCACGGTGAACCCCGCCGGCAGCTCCCCGAAGGTCCAGGTCCCGCTGCTCCGCACCAGGACCCCGCGGTCGATCAGTGTCCCGACCAGCTCCTCGAGGAAGAACGGGTTGCCCTCGGAGCGCTCGATGACGAGGTCGCGGACGGCACGCGGCGCATCGGCGCCCAGGAGCTCCTCCAACAGCCGACCAGCATCTGGCGGCTGAAGCGGTTCCAGGCGCATGGCCGATGTCCGATGCCACGCGCCACCCCAGGCGGGGCGGCGGTCGAGCATCTCGGGGCGGGCCGTCGCGAGGACGAGCAGCGGCCCCGACACCTGGGCCACGAGGGTGTCGATCAGATCGCATAGGTCGTCCTCGGCCCAGTGGACGTCCTCGATGAGCAGCACCGCCGGCCGGTCGCCGACAAGCTTCTCAAGGAACTCGACCCACGCGTCGTGCAGGCGTTCACGAGCGACCAGCGGGTGCAGGTCGTCGACAGGCGCAAGTCCAAGCGTCAGCCCGAGGTAGGGGTGATCCGCGAGCCGGGCGCTGATCGCCTCGGGCGTCTCGCTCTCGGAGATGCCGAAGTGCTCCTTGAGCACCTCGCCCATCGGCCAATAGGTCGTGCCCTGCCCGTACGAGAGCGTGCGACCGGTGCGCCAGTGCGGCTCCGGCGATTGGGCGCTGAGCCGACCCCAGAGCTCCCGCACCAGGCGGCTCTTGCCCACGCCCGCGTCGCCGAGGATCGATACGAGGTGTGCCTCGCCATTGGCCACGACCTGCCGGTAGCGCTCCGTGAGCTCGTCGAGCTGCGCTTCGCGACCGAGGAAGACGGACTGCAGGCCGCGCACCCCCCGCGGCCGCATCAGCGAAAGGGCGCGCAGGACCGGCCGGGCCGGGACCCCGTCCGGCTTGCCCTTGCCCTCGATCGCCTGAGGATCGCCGAACTCGAAGGCGCCGCGAGCCGCAGTGACGGTCCGTTCTCCGGCCAGGATCTGGCCGGGCTCGGCTGCTTGCTCCAGCCGTGCCGCGACGTTGACCGCATCCCCGGTGACGAAGGAGCTGCCCACCCGCGGCCGTCCGACGACGACCTCTCCGGTGTTGACGCCGACGCGCAGCGCCAGCGTCTCGCCGAACAGTTCAGCCAGGCGACGCCGCATGGCGAGCCCCGCATGCAGCGCTCGCTCGGCATGGTCCTCGAGTGCCGCGGGCGCGCCGAACGCGGCCATCACCGCGTCTCCGGCGAACTTCTCCACCGTCCCTCCGCACCGCTCGACCTCCACGGTCATCGCGTCGTAGAAGCGGTCCAGTGTCAGGCGCGTGCGTTCGGGGTCCTGGTCGTGGGCCATCGCCGTGGAGCCGACGAGGTCGGCGAACACGACCGTGGCCAGCTTGCGCTCCTCGTGCGGGCGGTCGGCCCCCAGCGGGGCGGCACACCCCAGGCAGAACCGGGCTCGCTCCGGGTTCTCTTCGCCGCACGACCCACAGATGACTGGCACAGCGCCATCCTAGCCCTCGGGTCATCTCGACCGTGACCGTGGCGTCGAGCCCATGAGCTCCCTCGACAGGCAGGGTCCTGGCTCCCCCACGGAGAGCGCGCGCTCAAGAGTCGCTTCATGCCGCGGAGATAACACGATCGGTTGGAAGCGGTGGCGCGCGAGGGGCTGATGGGCACTGCCAGTCTCCGTCCTGACGTTGAGTCCGCGAGGCTGCAGGCCCAGTGACGCGAGCCGGCCGAAGCAGACTCGAGTTGACCGATGATAACGCGGCGCGTTATCATGCGCCCGTGATCAAGAGCTTCCGCGATCGGGAAACCGAGCGGCTGTTCGCGAGGCACCCGACCCGACGCTTCGGAGTTGACGTGCAGCGGGTGGCGTTGCGGAAGCTGCGGATGCTGGACGCTGCGGAGGGCCTGGAGGATCTGCGGGTCCCACGGAACCGGCTGGAGCGGCTGCGGGGAGATCGGCAGGGCCAGTACAGCATCCGGATCAACGACCAATGGCGGATCTGTTTCCGATGGCGGGGCGGCGACGCCCACGATGTCGAGATCGTGGATTACCACTGAGGAGGAATGATGAGAACGCGACTTCCCCCGGTCCATCCCGGCGAGGTGTTGCGGGAGGAGTTCCTGAGCCCGCTGGAGATCAGCCAGTACCGCCTGGCCAAGGACATCGGGGTGCCGCCACGCAGGATCAACGAGATCGTCCACGGCGCTCGCGCGATCTCGGTCGACACCGCGCTGCGGCTAGCCCGCTACTTCGGGACCTCCGAGCGGTTCTGGCTGAACCTCCAGGC
>CAYVCE010000039.1:0-43264 GCA_964449915.1 uncultured Steroidobacteraceae bacterium
CATGACCCTCATGCGACCGCGCGTGTCTTCCGAGCTGCCGAGCCTGCGCGATGCGATCGATCGGCTCTTCGACGAGTCGTTCGTCTCACCGCGCGAGTGGCTCGCGACGGAGCGCTTCGATCGCCCGGCGATCGATGCCTACACCACCCCGGAGGCCTTCGTCGTGAAGGCCGCCATGCCGGGCATCAAGCCCGATGAGATCCACACCACCGTCACCGGGAACGTCCTGACCGTGGAGGGCACCTACCGAGAGGAGGCGAAGCGCGAGGAGCAGGGCTACCTGGTTCGCGAGCTGAGCCGTGGTGAGCTGCGGCGCAGCATCGGCCTTCCCGCCGGCCTGAAGGTCGACGCCGCCGAGGCGGCATACGCCGACGGGATCCTGACCCTCACGATCCCCAAGGCCGAGACGGCCAAGCCTCGAGAGATCAAGGTCAAGGCCGCCTGACGGCCGGCTGCGAGGGGGGAAGCCGCGGGGGCCGGGCCGGCGCCCGGCCCCCGAGGGCTACGCGGGCACCTGCGGAGCGATGCGCCCGAGGAGCGCCCGCGCGTTGAGCGCGACACCTAACAGCAGGGCGCTGCCGCCGAACAGCGGGATGCGGCGGCTGATCCAGTCGGGCAGGAAGATGTCGACCACCGAGCCGCTGCCGGCGCCGAGCTCCTCCGCGAGCGGCGTCAGCGGGCAGACCTGGTTGTTGCTGGCGTAGATGGCCGACTCGGCGAGCGCGACCGTCAGCGCCACGGCGGTGCGCCGGCGAGGGCGCCCGCGCAACCCGTCCCAGGCGAAGAGAACGATCGCCGCGCCGATCGAGAAGAAGGCCGCGGTGTGGATGCCCTTGATGGCCTCGAGGGCGGCAGGCCTCCAGGCACCGGGCACCAGTCGGGCCAGCGGTTCCGTCAGCGCTCCGCTCCACAGCGGCGTGCGCCTGGCGTCGCGCGGCATCACAGCGACGCGAACAGCACCATCACCGGCAGCGACGCATCGAGCAGCCCGTGCGCGACGGCGAGGTACGGCAGCGTGGTCGGGCGCCGATGGATGACGAACCCGATCCACAGCGCGAACGGTACGAACATGAGCGCGCGCCAGACGAGGAAGCGCCAGTCGAAGAGGAGCGGCAGGAAGATGTGCTGGGTGGAGAGCATCGCGGCGCTCACAACCAGCGCCCCGATCCCCCACCCGTAGCGGGCGCGCAGCCTCGGCATGACATAGCCGAAGTAGGTCGGCAGCTCCGCGGCTCCCTGCGCGATCGGGAAGACGAGCAGGATGAGGACGGCGCCGGCGACCGGCAGCGCGCGGAAGCTCAGGTCCGCGCCGACCTCCGAGCTGCCCCACAGCGCCCCGCCGATGAGCAGGTTGGGCAGGAAGCCGATCGGGCCGGCGAGCAAGAGCCCAGCGGCGACCCACGGCAGGTCGCCACGGACGTTCGCCCGCCGGATTCTGTACAGGTCGCGCAGCCGGCGTCCCTCGCGGTGGAGTGCCCGGCGAAGGACGGCCAGGGTCAGCAGGTTGGCCACCGCGAACCATCCCAGCCACCAATCGGCGGCCACCCGCCACGGGTCGGCCGCCCCGGCCAACAGGGCGGCGAGAGCGACCGACGCCTGGAGGCCGACGGCCAGGCCGCTGCGGACGAAGAGCATCCCCCACACCGCCGACGGTGATGCCACCCGCGCGTCGAGGGGACGTGCCGTCGCCGTGGCGCCACCGGTGCCCACCGTGGCGGTCAGGGAAGGAGACCTTCTCGCCAGCGCGCGACGCTCCACGACTGTTCCTCGACCGATGCGACTCCGTCACGCAGCGTCGCCGACCCGCATCGGCCGACGCAAGGGCCGATCCGCCCGCCGGTGGCGGTCCGCTTGGCCCGCCGGGTTGCGAGGACGTCCGGCCGGCGTTGCGCGTAGCCTGTGGCCCGCATGGATGCTGACAGCGCGCCCCCGCGGCTCCTCGTCCTGCCGCCGCTCATCGAAGCGGTCGACGCCTGGCGATCGGCACCGGGCAGCGAGCAGTACGAGGCGGTTCGTGCCGCGCTCGACGACGTGGCGACCCAGCTGGGGGTCGTCGTCGGGCGCCTGCGCGTCAGCGCCCCGCCCCTCCCCGATCTCGATCTCGACCTGGGGTCCGGGATCGGCGGCCGCGAGCTCACACTCCGCGCGCCCGGCCACGAGCTGCCGATCGGGCACCTGCGCATCGCCGGCCGGCGCGAGCAGTCGGCCAACCTGGCGCGCGCGCTCGAGCTGGTCTTCATCACGGCCCAGGCTCGGGCGCAGGTCGAGCGAACCTCGCGCCAGCTCGGCGCGCTCGACCAGGCGGTGCGCGGCATCAGCGACGTGCTCGACGTCGACCGCGTGCTGCAGGTGATCGCCGACCAGGTGCGTCAGCTCGTCGATGCCCAGTACGCCGCGATCGGGATCGTCGACGAGGCCGGCGCCATCGAGCGATTCATCACCAGTGGCATCACCGACGACGAGCGTCAGCGGATCGGCGACCCGCCGCGAGGCCGCGGCCTGCTGGGCCTCATCATTCGCCAGGGGCGCACGTATCGCGTCGCGGACATCGCCGCCCATCCCCAACGTCACGGGTTTCCGCCGAACCATCCGGAGATGAGGTCCTTCCTCGGCACGCCGATCGTGGCCAAGGGCGAGCCCGTCGGACGCCTCTACCTCACGAACAAGCTCGGCGCGGCCGAGTTCAGCGAGGATGACGCCGGGCTGGTCGAGATGTTCGCGCTGCACGCGGGCATCGCGATCGAGAACGCTCGGCTGCACGACATGGTGCGTCGCCTGGCGGTGGTGGACGAGCGCGAGCGCATCAGCCGCGACCTGCACGACAGCGTGATCCAGGCCATCTATGCGCAGACACTGGCGCTCGATGACGTGCCGGACCTCGTGACCCATGCCCCCGACGAAGCGCGCCAGCGGGTGGATACCGCCATCGACGCCCTCCACGCAGTGATTCGCGACATCCGCAACTTCATCTTCGGGCTGCGCCCGGTGCTCATGGAGGGCGGCGGCCTGGAGGGCGGCCTGGAGCAGCTGGCACGCGAGGTCCAGCGCAACGGCATCGAGGTCGAGGTTAGCGTGGACGATCCGGCCGGGCGGATCGCCGGGCTCCGGATGGAGGCTATCGCCGAGCTGCTGGCCATCAGCCGCGAGGCGCTCAGTAACATCGCGCGTCACGCAGGGGCAGCCTCGGCGCACGTGGCGGTCGGGGCGAGTGTCGACGGACTGCGCCTCGAGATCAGCGATGACGGCCGCGGGTTCGACGTCGACCGCGGCGGCGACCCCGGCCACCACGGGCTGGGCAACATGCGGGCCCGCTCTCGCGCGCTGGACGCCACCTTTGAAATCGCGAGCACAGCGGAGCTTGGCACCCGTATCATCGTCGCAGTCCCGCTTCCGCCGGGGTCGAACGAAGAGGAACGATGACCGAGCCATCCGATCAGCGCCCGCTGCGCCTGCTGGTGGTCGACGACCACGAGGTCGTGCGCCAGGGGCTGGTCGCGCTGCTCGACCGACGCCCCGGCCTCGAGGTGGTGGCCCAGGCCGGAACCGTCGCGGAGTCGATCGCCGCAGCGATCCGGTTCCAGCCCGACATCGTGATCATGGACGTGCGGCTGCCCGACGGCTCGGGCATCGAGGCCTGCCGCGAGATCCGTGCCGCCCGTCCCGAGACGCGGGTCGTCATGCTGACGAGCTACCCCGACGAGGAGGCCGTCCTGTCGGCCATCATCGCGGGCGCGTCGGGCTATCTGCTCAAGCAGGTCCGCGGGCGTGACCTCGTGGCCGCGCTCGAGTCGGTCGGCCGTGGCGACTCGCTGCTCGATCCGGCCGTCACGGAGAAGGTCCTGCAGCGCGTCCGCACCGCGGCGTCCGGCGGTGCGACGGACGAGCTTGCGGTGCTCACCGCGCAGGAGCGGCGCATCCTGCTCCTCGTCGCCGAGGGCCAGACGAACAAGGAGATCGCCGAGGCGGTGTTCCTGTCGGACAAGACCGTCAAGAACTACGTCAGCAGCATCCTGTCCAAGCTCAACCTCCAGCGGCGCACCCAGGCCGCGGCGTTCGTGGCCAAGCACCACCTCGGCGAGCCCCCGGCGGGAACCTAGCCGGTCGCGTCCCTCGCGGTCCGGTCCAGCTCGGCGAGGAGCCAGCGCGCGGTGCCGTTGGCCGCGATGTGGAGCAGCACGCGGTCTGCGACGCGCCCAACGACGCCACCGGGCGGCGCGTAGACGCCCCTGATGTGCAGCTCACCGGGTCGGATGGCGAGGACCCCCGAGAAGACCGGGAAGAGCGGGGCGGCGGTCGACGCCTGCCAGCCGATCTCGGCCACCCACCCATCGCCCGATCGCTCGGGGATGCCGACGTCAACGTAGGCTGCCTTGCGGAAGGTGGTGATGCCCATCGACTCGCCTCCGACCCGCAACCGCAGGTCCGCCACCATCCGTCGGGTTGATCCAGACCCGCGTGCTTCCGCGGGCTCACCGAGCCATCCGAGATGCCCGGGCGCCAGGCGCACTGCTACGCGGTCGGGATCGGTACCCGAGGGCATCGACGCCACGAGGCGGACGAACCCTTCGGGCAGGGCCCGCGCGTCGGCTGCAGCGACCATCACTCGGTCACCACCAGGGCGGTCACCATGCCGAACATCCCGTCGGGACTCTCGGCGTGGGTGAGGACGTGGCAGTGGAACGCCCAGGTGCCGACCTCGGTGGCCTCGACGATGACGTCGACGCGCTCCCCAGGCGCGACGAGCACCGTGTCCTCGAAATGCGGCGTCGGCAGCGTCCAGCCATCCTTGGCGATCACCAGCTGCGGGACCCCGTGCAGGTGCATCGGGTGGATCTGAAGGCCCTCGTTCATGTATCGGATCCGGATCGTCTGGCCCCGCGCCAGGACGAGCGGCTCGGTGGCGGGGAAACCCTTGCCGTTGATCGTGAACCCGAGCGGGCCGTCGTTGAGCACCATCGCGTAGTCGACATCGGCTGCCGGCTCGCCGGTGGCGGTGGGGTCGGTGACCACGAAGGCGCCAAGCAGGCCCATCGGCACCTGGTGCTCGGCCATGAAGTGGCTGTGGTACATGTGCGATCCCGCGTTGCGCAGGGTGTACTCGTACGTGAACGTCTCGCCCGGCATGACCGCCGGCTGGCTGATCACCGGCACACCGTCCATGTCGGGTGGCACGAACAGCCCGTGCGAGTGGATCGTCGTGGGCTCCGGCAGCTCGTTGTGAAGGATGATCCGGATCCGGTCCCCGACGTTCGCGCGCAGCTGCGGCCCGGGCACCATGCCGTTGTAGGCGTACGCCTCGACGACCGTGCCGGGCGACGTCTCCCACTCGATGACCGATGCGGTGAGCTCCCATTGCAGGGTCCCGTCGGCCTGTACCTCGGGCTCGAGGACCTGGTTGCCGCGCCCCTCGGTCTCGGCCGGGAACTGGGCGGTGACGGCCGCGTCGATGTCGCGCATCTCCTCCGCTGTGCGAGCGTCGGCAGATGGGCTCGGCTCGCCAGAAGCGGTCGCGCCGACCATCACCTCGCCGGTCATGCCGGCGTCGGCGTGGCCGGGCACCGAGCAGATGAAGGTCATCCCCGCTGCCGGAATGGTCACCGAGCCCGTCGCCGTGGCGTGCCCTTCGGCCTGGATGGACGTGCCGTCGGCGAAGGTCACGTCGTGCAGCGTCCCGCCGTCGTTGACGAAGGTCACGGCGTAGGTGCCGGGCTCGGTGACGTACACCATTGCCGGCTCGAAGCCGAGGTCGAAGGCGGTGATCGTGAACTCGCGCGCCGGAGCCTCGGCCTCGGGTGTCGACGGTCCCGGCTCGGCCGGCGCGTTGACGTTGCCCAGGACCAGGGCCGCGACCACCATCGTGGCCACGAACAGGGTCCCCATGCCCGTGAAGGCGGCGAAGTACAGGAAGGTGCGGTGCATCGGTCTCCCGTGGTTCGTGCTGGTGCGCACCGACGATCGGCGCGCATGAAGCCATTGGGCCCCCGTGGGCGGCCGGCAGGCAGTGCCGAAGGGCCCGCAGCCCAGGGCCATCGGTCCCGCCAGAAGGGGCCGCGCGGCACGGGGGAGTTCCCCACCGGGCACGTACGGTGGTCCTGGTCGGATTGCAGGCACTGCGCCGGCGTCGACCATCGCGAGCGCGACCGCGCCGCACCGCTGTGCAGCCGGTAGCCGCCTGCGATACGCCTTCGGATAGAGGGAGCCACACCCTCCCGTGGCGAACCGGCCGGCGGTAACGCCGGCCGGTTCGTTTCACGCGAGACCAGAGGAGACCACGCCGATGACCGCCCCGACGCCCGAGCCGATGCCAAACGGGCGCCATCTGGCCGGTCGGCGCCTCGCGATCCTCGGCGCGCTGCTCGGTGTCTTCGCCTCGGCGTACCTCCTGGTCGACTACGTGTTCGGCTCGGGAATCTGCCTCACCGGCTCCGGCTGCGACCTCGTGCGTGCCAGTGACTTCGCCTACCCGCTCGGCATCCCGATGCCGCTCCTCGGCCTCGTCTTCTATCTCCTCGCGATGGTCATGCTGCTGGCCGCCCCGCCGCGGCGCGTCATCGGGCTGCGCGCGGACGCGATGGCCGCGGGCTGGTCCGTCATCGGCGTTGGCGTGATGGCGTTCCTGACCATCGTCGAGCTGTTCGTCATCGGCGCGTTGTGCAGCTGGTGCCTCCTGTCGGCGGTGGCCAGCGTACTGCTCGCGAGCGGGGCCATCGCCGCCTGGCGCAGCGGCGAGCCGGTTCCCGAGGTCGTGGCGCGCTCGGCGCACGCCCGCCGGCGCCTCATGGCCGAGGTCGATCGTTCGCGCCACGACCTGCGTCGCTTTGCGGGCACGATCGGCGGCGTGCTTGGCGTCGCGTTCGTCGCGCTCATTGCCCTACCCGCTTTCACGGCAGGCGCACCGGTCGACGAGGCCGCCCAGGTGGCGAGCTCGGAGCGTCCACGACTCGGCGACGGACCGGTCGAAGTGGTCGTATTCAGCGACTTCCAATGCCCGGCCTGCGCGACCGCGGCACCCATCCTGTCGCAGCTCGCGAACGATGGCTCGGTCTCGCTCGTCTATCGCTACTTCCCGCTGGTACAAATCCACCCCAACGCCACGGCGGCCGCGGAGGCTGCGGAGGCCGCCGCTCGCCAGGGGTCGTTCTGGGCATTCCACGACGCACTCTTCGCGCGCCAGGCGGCGTGGGCCGACCTGTCCGTATCGGGAGCCGCCGCCGCGTTCGAGGCGCTCGCCGCGGAGCTGGGCCTCGACGTCGACCGCTGGCGGACCGACGCCGTGTCGTCTGCGGCGGCCGATGTGGTTGCCGCCGATCGGAACGCGGCCGAGGGGATGAGGCTGTCGGGGACGCCGACGATCTTCATCGACGGCATCCGTTACTCCGGGCCGTTGAACGACGCGGACCTTCGGCGCGCCGTCGAGGCGACCCCGGGCGCGCCGTAGGCAGGTCCCTCGAAGCAGGCGCCGACGGCCGCGCCCGGAGGCGGGTCAGGTGGCGGCGGCCCCGAAAGCCCGCGCGGGCTCGCGGATGGGCGCCGGCACCAGGCCGCGCATGACGAGCACCGAGGAGCCGGCGTGGAGCAGCACCTCGTGGGCGACACTGCCCTGCACCAGCCGCCGCAGCGTCGACAGGCCACGCGAACCGGTGACGATGAGATCGGCACCGGTCTCCCGCCCGGCATCGACGATCTGACGGCTCGGGTCACCGACGCGCACGAGTGCCTCCGCGCGCCAGCCGAGGTCGTTGAGCTCATCCGCCACCCTGCCGGCGATCCCCTCGTGAATCACGTGATCCTGGTCTGCAGACTCCGCGAGGAGTGCCCACGGCGTCACGAATCCCTCGCGCGGGACGACGATCAGCACCTCGACCGGAAGCCCGCGGAACGCGTTCCCCCAGGCGTCGAGCATGTGCGGTATGCGCTGCGAGCTCAGCGTGCCATCGGTCGCCAGCAGCATGTGCGTGGCCGATGGCGAGCGCGCCACGAGGACGGGGCACTCGGCGTGGTCGACCAGGTGTGCCGACACCGATCCGAGCACGGCGCTAACGGCTGGCCCGCGCCGGCGGCTGCCGACCACGATCAGGTCGGCGAAGTCATCGGCGGCCTGTCGCATGAGCAGCTCGGCGGCCCCACCGACCTCGACCAGCGTGTCGACGGCCAGGCCGCAGCGCCGCATCTGATCGGCGCGCTCGTCGAGAACGGCGGTGGCCGCGGCACGCATCGCCTCGATGCGATCAGGGGGCGCGATGCCCAGCGGCTCCAGCGCCGTCACCAGCCGGACGCGCGTGCCCGCCGGCCACGTCCGGCTGCAGACCAGCTCGCACGCCACGCGCGAGACGGTGGAGTCATCGATTCCGACAACGATGCGCATGACCTCTCCTTCCGTGTGCCTCGACCCCCACGGTCGTGCGCATCCGATCCGGGTGCCAGTACTGGACGTCCCCCGATGACCTGCCATTCGGCCCGATCCGGCCGGGACTCGCACACGCAGCCGGGGAGGGATGGCACGGTGGAAGGGGCCGGCTGGCACTGCGGCGTGACGCGAGGCCACGCGCACGCTGGTCATGAACACACCCGCTTCGAGGTACCCGGTCGATGAGCGAACCGCTGGCCATCAGCCTGTTCTCCGGCACCGATGACCGGCTCAACGCGGCGGCCGTCCTGGTCGCCGGTGCGGTCGCGCTCGGCCGCCCGGTCCACGTCTTCCTCCAGTACTGGGCGCTCGAGGCGTTCCGGGCCGAATCCATCGACGCCGAGCACGGGCTGGCACCCGAGGCGGGTCCGAAGGGACACAACGCCGTGCGCCGGCTGCAACGCCAGGGCCAGGCCAGCTGGGCCGAGACCCTCCGCCAGGCCAAGGAGATCGGGCCGGTCGACATCCAGGCCTGCTCGCTGTCGATGGACCTGCTCCAGCTCGAGCCCGGTGATCTCGATCCCCTGGTCGACGGCGTCGAGGGCGTCACCGCCTTCTGGATGAACGCGGAGCAGGGCCAGGTCCTTTTCATCTGACGAGGTGCACCCATGACCGTCCAGACATCACAGCGCGTCGACGCCCGCGGGCTCGCCTGCCCGATGCCGATCGTGAAGGCCGCGATCGCCATCAAGGCGATGGCCCCCGGCGAGCTCCTCGAGGTCCTCGCCACCGATCCGGGCTCCACGAAGGATTTCGTCGCGTGGTCGACGACGACGGGCCACGAGCTCGTCGAACAGTCCGCGGAGGACGGGGTCTATCGCTTCGTCCTGCGCAGGAAGTGAGGCTCCGCCATGACTACCACGACCCGCGTTCGCCGCGATGCGGCGCTCGAGCAGGTAATTGCGAAGGCGCTCGAGGATGAGCCGACACCGGCCCCGACCGTCGCGGCCGAAACGGAGGCACCCACCAAGTCGATCGTGATCGTCGCCGAGAGCGGCGATCTCGAGCGAACCTGGGCGACGCTCATCCTGGCCACCAGCGCCGCCGCGAGCGCCATGGAGGTATCGATCTTCTTCACCTTCTGGGGACTCTTTCCGCTCGTGCGCCCGGAGCACCGGGTCACCGGACAGAACTGGATGCAGCGCGGCATGTCCGTGCTGAACCGCCCCGGCATCGGTCATCTGAAGCTCAGCAAGATGAACTTCGCCGGCATGGGCCCGTGGATGATGAAGCGCCTCGCGCGCCAGCAGGGCGTGGCGCTTCCCGACGAGCTCATCGAGATCGCGCAGGCCATGGGCGTGCGGCTCATTCCCTGCCAGATGTCGCTCGACATGATGGGCATCCGGGCCGATCAGCTCATCGACGGCGTCGAGGAGCCTGTCGGCGCCGCAGTCGCCCTGTCGCTCATGGCGTCGGCCGACGCGACCCTCTTCATCTGATCCACGAAGGAGTCACCGATCATGACCATCGAAGCGCCGGTCAGCCGCATCGTCGATGCGCGCGGCAGCTACTGCCCCGGCCCGCTCATGGAGCTGATCCGGGCCATCCGTGAGGGGTCGGTCGGCGACGTGATCGCCGTCCGGTCCACGGACGCGGGCTCTCGCATCGATATCCCGGCCTGGACGGCGAAAGCCGGCCACCGGCTGGTCGGCGTCGAGACCCGCGACGGCTACGACGAGATCACCATCGAGAAGCGGAGGTAGCGGCCATGGACCGCGTCGTGGTCCTGGGTGGAGGCGTCGGGGGAACGCTGGCCGCCAACCTGCTCGTGCGCAAGCTGCGCCGCCGTATCGACCGCGGTGAGGCGAGCGTGACGGTCGTCGACGAGTCCGGCGAGCACGTCTACCAGCCGGGATTCATGTACATCGCCATGGGCGGCGAGCGCGCCGAGCGCCTGCACCGCCCCGAGCGCTCGCTGCTCGACCGCCGGGTCCAGCTCCGGGTCGCGCGCGCCACGCGCATCGACCCGGTCGAGCAGCGCGTCGAGATGGCCGAGGGCGATCCGATCGGCTACGACTGGCTCGTGATCTCCACCGGGTCGCGCATCGTGCCCGAGGAGATCGAGCATTTCGACACGCAGGCACACCACTTCTACGGTGCCGATGCGGCCCAGCGACTGCGCTCGGCCCTCGACGCGTTCGACGGCGGCCGGGTGGTGGTCGGCATCGCCGGCATGCCGTACAAGTGCCCGCCCGCCCCGCTGGAGGTGACCTTCCTGCTCGAGGCCGAGTTGCGCGAGCGCGGCCTGCGCGAGCGGTCCGAGATCCACTACTGCTCCCCGATCGGCCGGGCGTTCACGATCGAGAGCGTCTCGGACATGGCCACCCCCATCCTGGCTGAGAAGAGCATCGAGCTGCACACCTTCTTCAACGTCGAGACCATCGACCCGGAGCGGAAGGTCGTGGAGAGCCTGGAGGGCGAGGAGCTCGCGTACGACCTGCTCATCCTGGTGCCGCCGCACCGGGGAGCGCAGGTGGTCGTCGACTCCGGGCTGGCGCCGGCGGCGGGGTGGCTTCCGACCGATCCGCACACGCTCGAGGTCCGCGGCCAGGAGCGCATGTACGCCATCGGCGATGCGACCGACCTGCCGCTCTCGAAGGCCGGCTCGACGGCGCACTTCGAGGCGCCCGTCGTGGTCGAGCGCATCGTGGCCGAGGTCGAGGGCCGAGCGCCCGATGCCGTCGCCGGCAGCTATACGGGCAAGGTGATGTGCTTCTTCGAGGTCGGGGACGGGAAGGGCACGCTGCTGCAGTTCGACTACGATCATCCGCCCAGGCCGCCGAAGCCGAACCGCCTGTGGCATCTCGGCAAGGTGGTCTTCAACAAGACGTACTGGCACACCGTTCCGAGGGGCAGGGTCTGATCGCCGATGGGCCACCACGTCAGCACTGCCGAGCACGCACGCGCCGCCGACGAGGCGGCGCGTTCGCTTGCGGTCGAGATCGCTCCTGGGTGGCGTGACGGCTCGGGCCGAGTGGCCCGTGCCGAGGGCGACCCTTGGCACTGGTCGCGGAAACGCCGGCGATCGACGCTGACATTGGCTCGCAGCTACATCGAAGGAGGCTAGGCATGCTTGACCTGTTTGGCTGGGACGTCGGAATGACCACCCTCGCTGCGCTCATGCTCATCGCGGGCGCGCTGATCATCGGGGGCGTTTCGTACGTGATCGGCGAAGTGACCGTCGGATACCAATGGGCGATCGTCGCGCTCGCCGCCCTGGTGGGTGGCTATCTCGGGAGTGAGGCCTTCGGAACCCTGAGCACCTGGGGCTACGAATTCGAAGGGCTCTACGTCCTTCCGGCACTCATCGGCGCAGTCGTCCTGGGCGGCATCGTCGACGCGCTGTTCCGCTACTCGACCCACGGGTCGTACGCGGCGCACCCCCGACCCATCTGAGGTCGCGCGGGTACACCACAGGGCGGCAGCCGCCACGCGGCTGCCGCCCTCGCACGTGTGTCAGCGGGCTCGCCGGCCGGCACTCACGATGGCGCCCAGCCCGGTCGCCACGACGCCGGCCACGATGCCGGCCAGGATCGCCTCTCGCAAGCCGATCATGACGCGTCCTCCCGGCTGCACCTCCATCCGCGGAGCCAACGCCAGCCCGACGGTGCCGCCTGCTCCGACGGTCACCCGCCGGGTCAACGCCAGCCCCATGCCGCCGCGCTCGACCGTCACGTCGCCGAGCGCCACGAGGCTTCCGACGCCGCCCTCGCGGATCGATGCGTCGCCCCCGGCGATGAACATCCCGCCGCCACCCTGGTGGATGCGCAGGTCGCCCGCGGCGAGGAATGCGCGCCCGCCTGCCTGACTGACCGACACGTCGCCGCGCGCAAGGACCACTCCGACCCCGGCCTGCGACACGTCGACGTTACCGCCGCGGACCATCCCGACCGCGATGCGCTGGACCTTGACCTCGTCGGCCTCCACGCCGCGGGCCTCGTCGGCCTCCACCGCGCGCTCGTTACTCGTGCTGACCATCGCCCTCTCCTTGGAATTGGTGTCGCCTCCACGATCGCCGTCCGGTCAACGCCCGCCCAGTGCCGTTCGTCACGCAGGCCCGTGCGGAACGGGACGTTCGGCATGTCGCAGCGGGCCGGAAGGCCGTCGCCGACCGAGCCCGCAGCGGACATGGTGTGGTGCATCGCGGCGCCAGGCCGAGGCGCGTCCAGACACAGTCGAAAGGAACGATGCAATGCCGGTTCAAGCGACGGACCTGCGGGTCGCGGACCTCATGACCATCGACCCGATCGTGGTGTCCGACGACGCCTCGATCGAGGACGCCGAGGAGCTCCTGCGCCGCCACGGCATCAGCGGGCTGCCGGTGGTGGACCCGGCCGGCCGGCTGGTCGGCGTGATCAGCCAGACCGACGTGCTCTACCTGGCGATGCCGAGCGTCCAGGCTCTGATCCGGCATCGCGACAGCGGCGTCCGCGTCGGCGAGGTGATGAGCACGCCACCGGTGACGATCGACAGCACAGCCACCCTGCGCGATGCCGCCTCGCTCATGCACGGCGATCGGCTGCATCGACTGGTGGTCGTCGACTCCCATGGGCGGCCGATCGGCGTCATCTCGGCAATGGACTTCGTCGCCCTGGCCGCCGAGTAGCGGCCGGGATCCGCCGACAGCGGGAGGAGTCCGCCGGCGGGCCTCAGACGGCGAGCGTGATCTCCTCGACCCCCATATCGATCCGGTCGGACACCACCGGGCGGCCGGCCCCGCGGAGAAGCTGGCGCATCGGCGCGTTCTCCGCGAAGAGGATCGCGCTCAGCCGTCGAAGGCCGTGCCGGCGGGCGTGCTGCACGACGGCATTCATCAGGTCCCTGCCGATGCCGCGACCCTGCAGCTCGTCCGCCACGGCAAACGCGATCTCCGCGCCACCGTGGCCGTCGGCCTGGACCGATGCATGGGCCACGACGGCCCCGTCGCGCGGTCCAGGCTCACCCAGGATGCCGACGAACCCATCGCCGTCGCGCTGGGTGAACGCGCGCGCCAGGTCGTCGATGGGTCGCGTGCCGCAGCTGAGGAAGCGACGGCGGCGCGACTCCGGGGACAGGCGGGCGTAGAAGTCGGAGAGGCCGGGCGCATCGGAGCGTTCGATCGGGCGGATCGATACCCATCGGGTGCGGTCGATCTGATGCCGTTCCGGCGTCGACCTGGCGTGGGATGCGGTTGCGTTCATGCGTCCGTGCCTCTCCTTCGCCCGAGATCCTCTCGCCGCGGGTGCTGGACGGCGTAGGGCCGTTCGGCCCGATCGGAGGGGACGCTGGACCTTCAGCCGCGCGCCAGCGAGATGCGCATACTCACCACATGCGCATCGTCACCGTCGCCGACGCCGTCGCCGGCATCCGCTCCGGGCAGCAGGTCTTCGTCCACGGCGGCGCGGCTTCGCCGTCGATCCTGCTCACTGCGCTCACCGAACGCTCGCAGGAGCTGCGAGACGTGGGCATCGTGCACTTCCACATCGAGGGCCCCGCCCCGCACCTCGCGCCCGACATGGTTGCCAGCTTCCGGCATCGAGCCCTGTTCATCGGCGCCAACGCGCGGGCGGCGGTCAACGAGGGGCGCGCCGACTACGTTCCGATCTTCCTGTCGGACGTGCCCGAGCTGTTCACCTCCGGCGTCCTGCCGCTCGACGCCGTGCTCATCAACGTCTCGCGGCCGGACGCGCATGGCTACTGCTCGCTGGGCACCAGCGTCGACGCGGCGCTCGCCGCCGTGCGGGCGGCCGGGACGGTGATCGCCCAGCTCAACGCCTCCATGCCGCGCACCCTCGGGGACTCCTTCGTCCACGTCGACGAGATCGACCTGGCGGTCGAGGTCGACCAGCCGCCGCACGAGCACCACTCCCCCGCCATCGGCGACGTGGAGCGGCGCATCGGCGAGCGCGTGGCGGAGCTGGTGCCGGACCGCGCGACGCTGCAGATGGGAATCGGCTCGATCCCGGCGGCGGTCGGGCTGGCGCTCACCGACAAGCGCGACCTCGGCGTGCACACCGAGCTGTTCACCGATCCGGTGCTCGACCTCGTCGAGGCCGGCGCCATCACCGGTGCGGCGAAGGAGATCAACCGCGGCAAGATCGTCACTGCCTTCCTGATGGGCAGCCGCCGGCTCTACGACTTCGTGCACGACAACCCGATGATCGAGATGCGTCCCGTCGACTACACGAACGACACGTCGGTCATTCGCCGCTTCCGGCGCATGGTGGCCGTGAACTCCGCCCTCTCGATCGACCTCACCGGGCAGGTCAGCGCCGACTCGATCGGGACGCGCTTCTACTCGGGCGTTGGCGGCCAGATGGACTTCATGCGCGGCGCCGCATTGGCCCCCGAGGGTCGCGCGATCATCGCGCTGCCGTCGACGGCCGGCGACGGCTCGATCTCGCGCATCGCCGCGGTCCTGGCAGAAGGCGCGGGCGTGGTGACCAGCCGCGCCCACGTCCGCACCGTCGTCACCGAATACGGCGTGGCCGAGCTCTTCGGCCGCAGCGTGCGCGAGCGGGCACAATCGCTCATCGCGATCGCCCACCCGGCATTCCGCGACGAGCTCGCGCACGAGGCCCGACGCCGGTACCACGTCTGACGCGTCCTGCCGGATGGCAGGCAACTTGGCGACCGACGGCACTGGAGCGCGGGCGGCGCACGCGCCACGCTGACACCCCGATCGAGGAGGTGCCGCGTCGATGCTGGGCGACTGACAGGTGGGCTGCGGCGCCGGCGAGACCATGATCGCGGCTGCGCACGCGCGGATCGAGACCTCGCCGGGCTGACAACCGGCACGGGCGAATCGTGACCATCGGACGTGGCCACCGGCGGCCCGCCGGCGCACCGTCGTGGCGTATCCACAAGCCCGAAGGACGGCCGAGCACGATGAAGGTCCGCGACATCATGACGGAAGCGGTGGTCAGCGCACGACCGGAGACGCGCCTGAAGGACCTGGCCCGGTTGCTCTCGGCGCAGCGCCTGAGCGGCGTGCCGGTCGTCGACGACGACGGAGCGATCATCGGCGTGGTCTCCGAAGGCGACCTCGTCGCAAAGCACCTCGGGCACCCTGCCGGGCAACGCACCCCCATCTCGTGGGTCTTCGGCGAGAGGCCTGACGCCGGGGAGCTCCGGCGGCGCGCCGCGACGACGGTGGGACAGGCAATGACGGCGCCGGCCATCACCATCGATGCCGACCGGCCGATCCGCGAAGCGGCCGCACTGATGGTGGAC
Organism: uncultured Steroidobacteraceae bacterium; assembly: GCA_964449915.1. Lineage (GTDB taxonomy): Bacteria > Chloroflexota > Limnocylindria > QHBO01 > QHBO01 > JACDBZ01. The sequence continues at coordinate 15,620 of CAYVCE010000039.1, forward strand.
CGCCAAGTGAATCGGCTGCCCGTGACCGATGGGGGGCGCCTGGCGGGCATCGTCACGCGGGCCGACCTCGTGCGCGCGTACCTGCGCCAGGACGACGACATCCTGCGCACCGTCCGCCACGAGGTCATCGCCCAGACCATGTGGCTCGATCCCGACGCGCTCGACGTCGAGGTGCGCGAGGGCATCGTGCGCCTCGCCGGCATGGTGGACCGACGTTCGACCGCGACCATCCTCGAGAAGCTCGTCGGCCTGGTCGAGGGGGTCTATGCCGTCGACAGCTACCTCACCTGGCAGGTCGACGACCGGACGATCGGGCCGGCGGAACCCGGCGAGCGTGAACCCGGCGCGGCATCGGTGATGGCGCGCGAACACTCGCGGCCGATGCACGGCTGAGGCAACGTTGGTGGCATGACGAACGGCATGCCCCCCGACTCCGTCGGCGACGCGCCGATCACCATCCAGGAGGCGTCGCAGCTCATGGCGCACCTGGGCTTCGTCGCGTTCCGGACCCCGCCCGGAGCGGCAACACCCGATACCTGCCTGATGGCGATGATCCACGACGTGCCCACGCTTCGGCACTTCGACCCGGAGCGCGCCAGCTTCTGGGTACTCGACGACGACCACGGTCGAATCGAGGTCGTCGACCGCGACACGCCGATGCCGCTCAGTCGGCCCTTCAGCTGGGGACGGATCCGGCTCATCGATCGGCTCGGGATGCGCAACAGCTTCGTCGGCTTCGGCGGCTGGCTGGACGGTGAGCGCGTCGGCCCGGGCGCCACGCTGCTCATCTTCAGCTCGCAGGCCCCGATCCTGCGCCTGCCCGGCCACAGTCAGCTACCCGACGGCGCGGCGGACCAGGCGCTGACGTTCTTCGGGCGCATGGTCCCCCGCCTGTGGAGCTCCCCCGACATGGAGGCCCTCGTCGCGGACGCCGGACCAGAAGCGCTGCACGCGGCGTTCCTGGTGTACAGCCAACGCAGGCTGGCCGCGTCCGCGATGCTGCGGGATGCCGCCGCCGGTGACGCTTCACCCGTCGTCCGCGAGCTGGACCGCGTGAGGCTCGACCGCCCGGAGGCGATCGACGCCGGCCGGCAATTGCTGGACGAGCTCGGCCTTGCGGCCGGCTCCCCCTGATGCGTGCCGTTCGGCGTCCCGCGGCGGGACCTCCGGCACTGTCGCCGCGACGGCCGCTCCGGGCACGCTGAGCTCGACAACCTACTCAGCTGGATGGCGGTCGATGCGCCGCGCCACGTTCGCCGGATGCCCGTCCGCAGCACAGGAGGCAATCCGTAATGAAGATCCTCGTCACCGTCGCCTCGAAGCACGGGGCCACCGGCGAGATCGGCGAGATCATCGCCGGCGTCCTGCGCGACGCGGGGCACGCCGTGGCCACGCACGCTCCCGAGGACGTCGCCGGCCTCGAGGAGTTCGACGCCGTGGTCCTGGGCAGCGCCGTCTATGCGGGTCGCTGGCTCGAACCGGCGCGCGCGTTCGTCGATCGCCACGCGACCACCCTGGTCGGGCGGCCGGTCTGGCTCTTCTCGAGCGGACCGATCGGCGATCCGCCGAAGCCGGAGGGTGCTGCTCCCGAGGGGGAAGCGCTCGTCGAGCGGCTGAAGGCGCGCGAGCACCGGACCTTCACCGGACGGCTCGACACGGGCAGCCTGGGATTCGTGGAGCGCACGGTCACGCGGGCGCTGCTCGCACCGAGCGGCGACTTCCGCGACTGGGAAGCCATCCGCGCCTGGGCCGATGAGATCGCCCGCCAGCTGTTCGCAGCGGAGGTGCCGGTATGAACAGCATCGTCATCGTGGCCTCGCGGACCGGGAACACCCGCCACGTGGCAGAGGCCATCGCGAACGGGCTCCGATCCGGCGGACGGGTCGACGTGGTCCGCGCCGAGGATGGTGTCGCAGCCCTCACCGACGAGGTCGACCTCGTCGTGATCGGAGGACCGACCGAGGAGCACGGCATGACCGAGCCGGTCACCGACCTGCTCGACGCCCTGGCGTCCCGCGGCGCGCCGCGGTTCGTGGCCGCGTTCGACACCCGCCTGCGCTGGCCGCGCTTCCTGTCCGGGTCGGCGGCGGATCGGATCGCCGAAGGGCTCGAGGCGATGGGCGCCGGCCTGGTGGCATCGCCCGAGAGCTTCATGGTGAGCATGAAGCCCGAGCTGCTGCCCGGCGAGCTCGATCGCGCTCTGGCGTGGGGTGCCGGGCTCGCCCGTCGCGTCGGCGCCGTGGTGCCGCGACCGACGGCGGCCATCGCCAGCTGAGCAGCATCGAGCGATGATCTCCGCCAGCCGCGTCGCCAACGCGGCCCGCCCGCCGGGCCGCGCGACGAGTGGCGAGCTCCGCGTAGGTCGCGCCGCTCGGCGGCAGGACGGCCGCACGCTGCTAGGCTGATCCCCCGCACGCCGGAGACAGCGCCGCATGACGACCCGAGCTGCCGAGCCGACCACAGGCCCCGACAACGACGACATGGCGCGGATCGACGCCTACTGGCGCGCGGCGAACTACCTCAGCGTCGGGCAGATCTACCTGCTCGACAACCCGCTCCTGCGCGAGCCGCTGGCGGCCGAGCACATCAAGCCGCGCCTCCTCGGGCACTTCGGCACGGTGCCGGGGCTGAACCTGGTCTACGCGCACCTGAACCGGGCCATCCGCGCACGCGACCTGGATGCGATCTACATCACCGGCCCGGGCCACGGCGGTCCTGGGCTGGTCGCCAACGCCTACCTGGAGGGCACCTACGGCGAGGTCTATCCGGCGATCACGCCGGACGCGGAGGGCATGCGCCGCCTGTTCCGCCAGTTCAGCTTCCCGGGCGGCATCCCCAGCCACGTGGCGCCCGAGACGCCGGGCTCGATCCACGAGGGAGGCGAGCTCGGCTACGCCCTGTCGCACGCGTACGGCGCCGCGTTCGATAACCCGGACCTGCTCGTGGCCTGCGTGATCGGCGACGGCGAGGCCGAGACCGGACCGCTTGCCGCCAGCTGGCACTCGAACAAGTGGGTCGATGCCCGTCGTGACGGGGCCGTCCTGCCGATCCTGCACCTCAACGGCTACAAGATCGCGAACCCGACGGTCCTGGCCCGCATCCCGGAGCGCGAGCTGCGCTCGATGCTGGAGGGGTTCGGCCACACGGTCCATTTCGTGAGCGGCAACGACCCGGCCAAGGTTCACCGCCAGATGGCCGACACCCTCGATCGCGTCCTCGACGAGATCGCCGCCATCCAGGACGGCGCACGTCGCCCAACGCGCCCGAGCGACCGCCCGCGCTGGCCGATGATCGTGCTGCGCACGCCGAAGGGCTGGACCGGCCCGGCCGAGGTCGATGGCAAGCCGGTGGAGGACACCTGGCGCAGCCATCAGGTGCCGATGACGGACGTTCGCGACAACCCCGCGCACCGCGACGTGCTCGAGACGTGGATGCGCAGCTACCGGCCGGAGGAGCTCTTCGACGCTGCCGGGGCGCTGCGCCCGGAGCTCAGCGCGCTCGCGCCGACGGGCAGTCGGCGCATGAGCGCCAATCCACATGCCAACGGCGGGCTCCTGCTGCGTGACCTGGCGCTCCCCGACTTCCGTGACTTCGCCGTCGGGGTGGAGGCTCCGGGGGATACCTCGTCCGAGCCGACGCGCGTGCTGGGCGAGTTCCTGCGCGAGGTCATCCGCAACAACCCGCGCACGTTCCGGCTGTTCGGCCCCGACGAGACGGCCTCCAACCGACTGCAGGCGGTGTTCGAAGCGACCGACAAGGCCTGGTCGGCCGAAGTCCTGCCCACCGACGAGCACCTGGCTCCCGACGGCCGCGTCCTCGAGATCCTGTCGGAGCACACCTGCCAGGGATGGTTGGAGGGCTACCTGCTCACCGGGCGGCACGGGCTGTTCAACTGCTACGAGGCGTTCATCCACATCGTCGACTCGATGTTCAACCAGCACGCCAAGTGGCTGAAGTCGACGCGCGAGATCGAGTGGCGCCGCCCGATCGCGTCGCTCACCTACCTGCTCAGCAGCCACGTCTGGCGCCAGGACCACAACGGCTTCAGCCACCAGGACCCCGGCTTCATCGACCACGTCATGAACAAGAAGGCCGACGTCATCCGCGTCTACCTGCCGCCCGATGCGAACACGCTGCTGAGCGTCGCCGACCACTGCCTGCGCAGCCGCGACTACGTCAACGTCATCGTGGCCGGCAAGCAGCCCGGCCCGAACTGGCTGGCGATGCCCGAGGCGATCCTGCACGCCACCCGCGGCGCAGGAATCTGGCCGTGGGCCAGCAACGACGGCGGCGGCGAGCCGGACGTGGTCATCGCATCGGCCGGCGACGTGCCGACCCTCGAAGCGCTGGCCGCGACCGGCATCCTCCGCCGGCGGCTGCCCGACCTGAAGGTTCGCTTCGTGAACGTGGTCGACCTGATGGGGCTCCAGGACCCGGCGGAGCACCCCCACGGTCTGTCCGATGCCGCGTTCAACGCGCTCTTCACGACCGACCGGCCGATCGTGTTCGCCTACCACGGCTACCCGTGGCTCATCCATCGGCTCACCTACCGGCGGGCGAACCATGCCAACCTCCACGTCCGCGGCTACAAGGAGGAGGGCACCACCACGACCCCGTTCGACATGGTGATGCTCAACGACCTCGACCGCTTCCACCTCGTGATCGACGTCATCGACCGCGTGCCGGGCCTGCCCGACCGAGCCGGCGGGCTGCGCCAGGAGATGCAGGATGCGCGCGTCGCGGCGCGCGCCTACACCCGGGAGCACGGCGAGGACGACCCCGCCATCCGCAGCTGGACCTGGCCGGGCTGAGCGCGCCGCCAGCGATGCGGATCCTCGTCCTCAACCCGGGCTCGAGCACGCTGAAAGCCGCGCTCCTGGACTCGGAGGACGGCACCTCGCTCGGCGACGTGACGGTCGAATGGCCGGCCGGCGACGAGGGCGCGACGGACGTCGTCTCCGGCGCCCTGGCTCGGCTGCCCGTCGAGGCCGCCGCCGGCGTCGGCTACCGGGTCGTGCACGGCGGATCGCGGTACCGCGGCCCGGCGCTCGTCGACGACACGCTCATCGAGGCGGTGATCGAGCTCGACTCCCTGGCGCCGCTCCACAACCGGCGATCGGCGTCGGTCATGCGCGCCGGACGGGAGCTCGTCGACCGACTCCCGCACGTCGCCTGCTTCGACACCGCCTTCCACGCCTCCCTGGCGGAGGATGCGTGGCGCTACCCGCTGCCCGCTGACTGGGTCGAGCCGCGCGGGATCCGTCGCTACGGCTTCCACGGCCTGTCGGTCGCATGGGCGGTCGGACGCGCGGCAGAGCTGCTCGGCCGCACGAGCGACGACCTGGCGATGGTGGTCGCTCACCTCGGGTCGGGCTGCTCCGTCACCGCCGTCGACGCGGGGCGATCGGTCGACACCTCCATGGGCTACACGCCCTTCGAAGGGCTCATGATGGGGACCCGCTCCGGCTCGATCGACCCGGGCATCCTGCTTCGACTCATGCGCGACGGACTGACCGTCGACGATCTCGCCGATGGCCTGGCGCATCGCTCGGGCCTGCTGGCGGTGGGTGGCACCGCAGGCGCCCGCGAGCTCGAGGAGCGCGCGGCCGGAGGCGACGAGCGGGCCGGGCTCGCGGTGGCGATGTTCGCGCGTCGGGCGGCCGCGGCGGTCGCCGCCGCCGCGACGGCCCTGCCCCGCATCGATGCGCTCGTCTTCACCGGCGGCATCGGCGAGCACTCGGCCGCCGTTCGCGGCCAGATCGCTCGCCGGTTGGGTAGCCTGGGCGTGAACTCCGACCTCGACGAGGCCGCGGGCGACGCGGTCGTCGGCCATGGAGCCGTCGCGGTGGTCGTCGTCCACGCCCGCGAGGACCGGGTCATCGCCGCCCAGGCGGCCGAGCTGCTCGCGACCGGCGGAGCGGCCGGCTAAGCTCCCTCCAGGCCGTGGCGCTCGAGGAGCGCCCCGTCGCCCAGGATCGCCGCGGTCGGGCCGTCGGCCACGACCAGGCCGCCGTCCATGACGATCGTGCGCGGCAGCACCTCGGCCACCAGGCGCATGTCGTGGGTCGCCACCACCACGGTCTGCCCCAGGCCGCGCAGCAGCTCGATGAGCTGGCGCCGGCCCCGCGGATCGAGCCCGGCCGACGGCTCGTCGAAGACCAGCACCGAAGGGTCCATCGACAGCACGGTGGCCAGCGCCACTCGCTTGCGCTGGCCGATCGACAGGTGCGAGGGCAGCCGCCGCTCCGACCCGCCCATGCCGACCGCCTCCAGCGCGCGCTCGACGCGCCGGTGGATCTCGTCGGTCGGCACACCCATGTGGAGCGGCCCGAAGGCGATGTCGTCGAACACGGTCGGGCTGAAGAGCTGGTCGTCGGGATCCTGGAAGACGAGCCCGACCTCGGCGCGGATGCGACGCACGCTGCGGTCGTCGACCACCAGGCCCGCCACCCGCACCGACCCGTGGCGCGGCCGGTTGATGCCATTGAGGTGCAGGAGCAGGGTCGACTTGCCGGCTCCGTTCGGGCCGACGATCGCCACCTTCTCGCCACGCGCGATGCGCAGGTCGACGCCGCGCAGCGCCTCGAACCCGTCGGGGTAGGCGTAGTGCAGGTGTTCGATCGTCAACCAGCCGGCATCCGACTCCGCGTCAGCCGGACCCGGCTCGGGGTGCGCGTGCTCGTGGCCGTGGGCGTGCTCGCCGAGCGGTGCGTGCTCGTGGGCGTGCGCGTGACGGTGCGGATCGGACTCGATGGTCACAGGCGTGGCAGCCACAGGTGCGCGGCCACCTGGTACAGGACCAGCGCCGCGATCACGGTGGCGCCGGCCGCCCACTCCACGGTGCGGATCGGCCGCGCCCCCATGTGGCGGAAGGTGCCCTCGAAGCCGCGCGCCAGCATGGCCTCGTAGATGCGCTCGCTGCGCTCGTAGCTGCGCAGGAACAGCGAGCCCACCATGTTGCCGGTGACCCGCGCCCGCCAGGCGAGCGAGCCTCCCCCGCCGCCGCCCTCGGCCACCGCGGACCGTGCGGCGCGGGCCCGCATGAGGCGCTGCGCCTCGTCACCGAGCACGGCGAGATAGCGGTACATGAACCCGATGATGGCGACCATGATCCGTGGCAGCCGCAGCTCGCGCAGCGCGTCGAGCAGGTCGTGGAAGGGCGTCGTGAAGGTCAGCAGCAGCGCCGCCTGCACACTCAGCCAGCTCTTCAGCGCGATGGTGGCGAAGATGCGCAGGCCCTCGCCGCTGACCGTGAGACGCAGCGGCCCGAGGTCGACGCTGCCCAGCGGGTTCTCGGGTCGCACGAACACGAGCGGCAGTGCCGCGAGCAGAAACGGCGTGGCGACGAACGCGCCACGCGACAGCCGCAGCGGGCCGAGGCGGGCAAGCATCGAGGCCGCCGTCAGGCCGAGCCATGCCACCAAGAGCGCGGCATAGGCACCGATCGGCACGAGCGTGATGGCCAGGATGGCGCCGATGGTGAGGACGAACTTGAGCCTGGCGTCGAATCCGTGGATCGGCGAGGCACGTGGGACCGATCGGTCGAGGTCCAGCTAGCCCTCCCGCGAGCGTCGCGCTAGCGCCCGCCCGACCAGCCACGCGATGCCGAAGACGACGACCACGCCGATGAGGCCGGCCACGATGGTCGACAGGCTGCCGCCAATCCCGGGCACCGTGTAGTCGGGGATGAACGAGAACGGGGCATCCTGGGCGGCCTGGCTGAACCCCTGGTCGCTCGCGACCCGCTCGAGGCCGTCGGGATCGCCGGACGCCAGCAGTGCCGAGGTGATGACGGCGGCAGCTGCGACGGCCAGGCCAGCCAGCCACCAGCGCCGAGGGAGGTGGCGCTTCGGGGTGCGCCCGTCGGTCATCGGTCTCGAGCTCACGCCGCCGCGATGCCGGCGTCCCGCAGCTCGAACAGGTCGGCGCGCGTGACGGCGATGAATCCGAGCGCGGCGGCCGTGATCAGGGCCTCCCCGATGCCGATCAGCGCGTGCACGCCGAGCATGGCCGGCAGGGTGACGCCGATCGGCACCGTGCCCGAGATGCCCAGCTGGACGGCCATGGCCAGCGCACCCCCCATGACCGCGACCCAGGCCGCGATGGCGGCAGCCGGGACGCGGCCACGCTGCTCGCCGCCGAGCAGCCGCACGAGCGCCCGATACGTCGCGTAGCCACCGAGGGTGCCGATCACGCCCATGTTGAAGATGTTGGCCCCCATCACCAGCAGGCCACCGTCCTGGAACAGGAGCGCCTGCACGGCGACGACGCAGGCCATCACCAGGGTGCCCGCCCATGGACCCAGCAGCACCGCCGCCAGCACGCCGCCCAGCAGGTGGCCCGTCGTCCCGCCAATCACCTGGAAGTTGAACAACTGGGCCGCGAATATGAAGGCGGCCATCACTCCCAGCAGCGGCACGGCACGCTCGCTCAGGCTGCGGTTCGTGCGCCGCACGGCCAGCGCCAGGACGGCCGCGGTCAGGGCCCACATGGCGAGTGCGACCGGCAACGACAGGAAGCCATCGGGGGCATGGAGCGCGTTCGGCCCCATCGTATGGTCGAGCGGCGCCAGAATCGAGGCGATCACGGTCCCGGCATTCTAGCCAGCCGGCCATTGTTATTGCAAGGGGTTGCAGCTCGCGGCACGCCTCATATACTGCTGCCGATGAGGCCGACCCACGAGCTCGCCGAACCGTGGCGCTCGCTGCCCGAGCGGCTGCGCGCCCGCGGCCTGCGCTGGACGCCGCAGCGCGCCGCGGTGGTCGATGTCCTCGCCGCATCCGACGGCCATCTCACCGGGTCCGAGCTCGTCGAACGCTGCCGTTCCGTCGACGCGGCCACCATTCCGTCGACGGTCTACCGCACGCTGGATGCGCTCGAGGAGATGGGCCTCGTTCAGCACGGGCACGGCGCGGACGGGCGGGAGGAGTACCACGTCCGCCCGACCGGCGAGCACGGGCACCGCTATTGCGGACGCTGCGGCCGGCACTGGAACATCGAGCCCGGCTCACCGGCATCGGCGGCGATCAGCGCCGCGTTCGCGCCCGAGGGATTCACCGTCGACCTCTCCCACGTGACCGTCGTAGGCCACTGCGACGACTGCGACTGACGCGCCGACCGCGCGTCCTATACTCGCGCCGATGCATCGCGTGTCCCCGAGCCTCGCGTCATCGCCACGGCCGGCTCTGCGCGTCGTCGCGCGCGCCGCGCGCGCCGCAGCCGCCCTCGCCATCGCCGCGATCGGGCTCGCGCCGGCCTGGTCCTCCCCGGCGGCCGGCGCCGACGGCGAGATCACCTCGGATGGCCCGCTGACCCGCATCCTCGTCACGCCCGACCTCAACTGCCAGGTCGCGCACGAGGACGACATCAGCTTCGAGTTCTTCGGCGGGGAGGCGGGGGCCTGCGGCACGTTCCTGTCCGTGGGCGGCTCACTGTACGGTCCGGCCTCGGTTCCCCCCGTCGGCCTCGTCGGTTCGGAGGCGTGGACCGCCGACAGCCAGTCGGCGGTCGTCGGTTCGGGCCGCACGGGTGACCCATTCCGGCTCGTGACGATGGTCGAGGCAGGCGACGCCGGAATCCGGGTGGAGCAGACGGACTCGTACGAGGTCGGCCAGGAGTCCTATCGCACCGACGTGCGCATCTCCAACGCCGGCGACCGGGAGCAGCGCGCGATCCTGTACCGGGCCGGCGACTGCTTCCTGCAGGACTCCGACGTCGGATTCGGCCGCGTCGACGAGGGTGCGCCGGCCTGCGTGATCTCGCAGGCGTCGGACGCGCGGATCGAGCAGTGGGTGCCCGTGACGCCGGGAAGCCGGTACTTCGAGGGCGGCTACTCCGACGTCTGGGAGCGCGTCGGCTCGGGGGCGTCGTTCCCGGACCAGTGCCTGTGCGACCAGGCCATCGACAACGGCGCCGGGCTCAGCTGGGAGCTCGTCATCCCGGCCGGCGGCAGCGTCGAGGTCTCGCACCTGACGTTCTTCTCGCCCGAGGGGCGCCAGCCGACCACCACCCTGCGCGACTCGGTTCCCGGCCCCGCCGATGTCAGCGTCGACCCGGTCGTTGTCGCCGCGAGCGCCGTCATCGCCGCCGGGGTGGTCGTCTTCCTGCCGTTCCCGGCCGCGCTCTTCAACAGCACGCTCGAACAGCACTACGCCGAGGTGATGTCTTCTGTCGCGCGGTTCCGGGGATGGCTCGGCCGCCTCATCAGCCGAGGGTGGCGGGCCGTGTCCGACGCGCGGACCCGACGCGCTGCAACCCCGCCCGGAGCTCCCGGACCGGACGTGCCCGCAGCCGCCGATGCGACGCCCGCACGACGGTTCACGGTGGACGAGGCGTTCTGGCGCTCGCCGCTGGGGATCGCCGCCTTCATCCTCGCCAGTGCGCTGCTCTACGGGCTGCTCGATCCGACCTTCGGCTTCGACGCCAGCTCCGTGGCGACCTTCCTCGGGCTCGCGCTCGGCATGGTCGTCATGCTGCTCGCGTTCACGATCCCGCTCCTCATCGGCGCGCGGCGCCAGGGGGTCGGGTTCAGCGCACGCGCGCTGCCGGCGACGATCCTCATCGCCGCAGTCTGCGTCCTCATCAGCCGGGTGGCCGACTTCCAGCCCGGTTACCTGTACGGCATGATCATCGGCTTCACATTCTCGCGCCAGCTGTCGAAGGCGAGTGTCGGAAAGCTCGAGGCGGTCGCCGCCGGGTGCGCGCTGGGCGTCGCCGTGGCGGCCTGGATCGCGCTGCCGATGGTTCGCGGCAGCGCCGCTGCCGACAGCCAGCCGTTCGGCGCGGCACTGCTGGAGACGGCCTTCGCGACCATCGTGGTGGCCGGGCTGGAGGCCGCGGCCATCGCCATGCTGCCGCTGCGCTTCATGCCCGGCGAGCGGGTGCGCGCCTGGAACCGGCGAGTCTGGGTCGGGCTGCTCGGCATCGCGGCCTTCGGCTTCTGCCACATCCTGCTCAACCCGACCTCCGGCTACCTGGCCGACAGCGCGCGCACGTCGCTCTTCACCGTCATCTGGCTGCTCGTCGTCTTCGGCGGCGGCTCGGTCCTGTTCTGGGCCTACTTCCGCTTCCGGCCGCAGCGAGCGGCTGACGCGGCGCCCCCGCCGCCGCTGCCGTCGGGCGAACCGCCCACCTCGACCTGATCAGCGGCCGCCCTCATCCGGTGGCGGTCCGGCGTCTTCGCGGCGCTCGCCCGTGGGCTCAGGCGCGACCAGGCGGGCGAGGACGATCTCCGCGTCGGCCGGGTCCATTCGGTAGCCTCGGGCGTCGGCATCCCAGGTGATCAGGTCGCGGCGAGCGACGCGCCGCATGACCTTGTTCGGGCCGGCGACGATGCCGGCGAAGGCAGTACCCGTCCGCTTCCCGTACCGGGCGGCCAGGTCCGCATCCAGCACCAGGGCAGCGTTCCGGGTGGACAGGTCGGCGACCTCGCCGAGCAGACGACGGCTGTCGGTTCCGCGGATGGCGTTGAGCACCTCTCCCAGCTGCCTCCGGCGGAGGTCCGCCTGGTCCGCCTGGTCCGCGAACGGTTCGCCGGAGCGGCGTTCAGGGCCCATCACCCAGCGCCAGGCGAGCGCCAGCAGCTGCTGCTCGGTATCGGCCTCGAACTCGATCCTTGGCACCTGCGTCTCCTGTACTTACTTGTAACGTATCTGTCACGAATATATCACGAGTGGTTTCATGGTACACTGCGTGCACGGTTGCAAGGCCGCGAACCTATTGATCCCCTGGCCCTTCGAACGACGGCGAGCCACCGGCGAATCCGCTTCGTGTCGACTTAGCCGCAACGGGGGCACAAGGAGTAGACATGCGCTACATCAGACTCTCCACCTACGAGATCACCAAGGGCAGCTTCTACGAGCTGACCGACATTGCCGAGAAGGGCATCCTTCCGACCTTCGCCATGGAGCCGGGCTTCGTGAACTACGGACTGGTCGACGCCGGCGACCGCAAGGTTGTGTCGATCACCATCTGGGAGACTCGCGAAGCCGCCCAGAAGTCGGCCAGCATGGCCGCGAGCTGGGTCCGCGAGAACATCGCCGACCGGGTTCGCCTGGTGACCACCACCATCGGTGACCTGGCCCTCTTCCACGGCGTTCCCGTCTCGGCCTGACCGGATGGTCGACACCATGCTCGTTGCAGCCATCGCCATCCCGGCACTCGTCGCGGCGATGTTCACCCTTCGTGAGCATCGTCGACGCGAGTGGCTGCGACAGCGGGTCCGGCCCCGCTGACCCTATCCAGGGCTGACGCCCTCCGCAAGGCGTGCTGAGCTGCCGGTCGGACGACCGGCCGGCACCGCACCACTGCCCATTGGTCGCTCCGGCTCACGCCGGGGCGACTTCTGCGTCAGTGGCGCTGCGCGACCTGGGCGGTGCAGTCCGAGCACACCTGGCTCAGCTCCGCCAGCTCGCGCTGCTCGACCGAGCCGGGATAGTTGCGTCCGCAGAACGTGCGGTGACCGATGAGCTGGCCGTCGCTCCATCGCTCCGCCGCGGCGATGTGCCAGATGTTCTCGTACACACCCTGGAGGCCGAACGGTGTCTCGGGGCGCAGCTCCTCTGCCATGCGGCGGAGTCTACGCGCAACGGCCGGCACGGCGTCATGAGACTCGGAGTCATGTAGGTATTGACGCGGGTGGGAAGGTCAGGGGGTCGATCCGGGACGGCCTGTTGTCGGCCGTTCCGCGGGACGGGATCGGGCACCCCCGTTCCATGAGGAATGCGCATTGGCCGAGCCACGCACTGGGCCCTCGAACGAGGACCAACCCACCCGGCGAGCATCCGGCAGTCGCGGAAGGAGGCGCAGGAAGGACGATCCCAACGGCGAGGAGTTCCAGTCAAGCCCCGAGGTGAGAACGGCTCTCATCGAGGGCAACACCTTCCGAGGAAAGGCCGTCCAGTACGCCGTCATCGATGGGCTGGCCATGTTCGAGGGGGACATCGTCCTCGGCACCGTCGAGGAGGTCGAACAGCTCAGCGAGCAGCTCCGCCAGGAGATCACGGGCGAGGTGCAGAGAGGCGTCCTCATCACCGGTTCGCAGTACCGCTGGCCGAACTGCACGGTCCCCTACACCATCGACCCCGCCCTGCCCAACCAGGCGCGCGTGACCGACGCCATCGCGCACTGGCAGGAGAAGACGAACTTCACGTTCGTCGCCCGCAGCACCCAGGCCGACTACGTCACCTTCCGGCCGTCGACGGGCTGCTCGTCCCACGTCGGAAAGCGCGGCGGTCAGCAGTTCATCAACCTCGCGTCGGGCTGCACGAAGGGCAACACCATCCACGAGATCGGCCATGCCGTCGGCTTCTGGCACGAGCAGAGCCGCCAGGATCGCGATGCCCACGTGACGATCATCTGGGCGAAGATCCAGCCCGGCTACGAGCACAACTTCAACCAGCACATCACTGATGGCGACGACATCGGCACGTACGACTACGGGTCGATCATGCACTACCCGCGGAACGCGTTCTCGATCGACGGCACGGACACGATCACGCCGGTGGTCGCATCCGCGGTGATCGGCCAGCGCACCGCGCTCAGCCCCGGCGACATCGCAACCGCCAACACGATGTGCCCGCCGAAGCTCAAGAAGGAGCTCGTCAAGGACCACATCAAGGAAGTCGCCTGGGACACCAGGAAGGAGCTGACCAAGGACATCTGGGCCGATACGCGCAAGGAGCTGATCACCGATACGCGCAAGGAGCTGATCAAGGACACGATCAAGGAGGTCGCCTTCGACCCGCCGTGGGGCAAGCACGCCGCCACCGATCCGATCATCACCGGCCCGGGGCCGGTGATCAACCCGGTCCAGCCGGGCATCATCGGTCCCGGCCGCCTTCCGTTCGCGGTGACGACGCCGCACCAGGCACCGGCTGCCGACGAGCCCGAGCAGCTCGAGGCCGCCGCCACCGATCTCGATGGTCGGCTGCAGGTCATCGCGGATCAGCTGGCCCAGGTCGAGGCGGCCCGAGCCCAGCTCCAGGCCCAGTACGACGAGACCGCCGGCCTGCTGAACCAGGCGATGGACGCCCACGACAAGGCATCCGGCGGATGATCGTCGTCATCTCGTACCCGGAGGACCCGCACGCCAACCGCGTGACGAGCCTCCTCGCCGAGGGGCAGCACGAGGTGCTGCCCCTCACCCTCTCCGACCTTCCCGGCCGGGCCACCTTGAGCCTCGACTACGCCGATCCGGCTGCGCCCTCGATCGAGTACCGGCTCGACGGGCGATCGATCGATCTCGGCGCGGCACGCTCGGTGTGGTGGCGGCGCCCGCAGGTGCCGGACCCGTCGAGCGTCACCGACCATGACGCCCGCATGTTCTCGGCCAACGAGTGGAACGAGGCCCTCCAGGGCCTGTGGCAGCTCATCGGCGCGCCGTGGATGAATCCGCCGGCGCGCGACGAGGTGGCCGGGCGCAAGGCGCACCAGCTGCGGGTGGCGGCAGCGGTCGGGCTGCGCACCCCGCGCACGCTCATCACTTCGGACCCCGACAGGGCACGCGCCTTCATCGAGGCCCAGGGTATCGGCCACACCATCTTCAAGACGTTCTCGGCCACCCACGCCGTGTGGCGCGAAACCCGCCTCGTGCGCCAGGGCGAGCTCGAGAGCCTGGACGCCGTGCGCGTGGCGCCGGTCATCTTCCAGGAGCTCATCCCCGCCGAGGCCGACCTGCGCATCACGGTCGTCGGCAACCGGATCTTCGCGGCCGCCATCGACGCACGCGGCACCAACTACGAGGTCGACTTCCGCATGAGCCTCGGCCAGGCGCGGGTGGAGGCCGCCGAGCTGCCCACGGCCGTCGCCGATCGGCTGCGCGCGCTCATGGAGCGGCTCGGACTGGTGTACGGCGCCATCGACATGCGACGCACCCCCGACGGCGACTACGTCTTCCTGGAGGTCAACACCGCCGGCGAGTTCCTCTTCGTCGAGGAGCGCACCGGGCAGCCGATCAGCCAGGCGATGGCCGATTGGCTCGCCGCCCCCAACGCGCCGGACGAGGCCGGGCTCAGATCTTCTGCACCGCCACCGAGAGCCGTGGCTCGGCAGCCCGTGGGACCGGGTATGCCTGGGTCGTCAGGAAATCGCCGGAGCTGACGCGTCCGTCGTCGTCCACGTCGACGTGGGCGAACACGGTGCACCCGTCCGGCAGCTCGTCGACGGCGACCTCGACGGTCTCGAGCCAGGTCCCGTGGCCTCGCACGCGACCATGCCCGCTGCCGAGCGTGATGGCCGGCGCATCGGCGATCGAGGTGTCGCGCACCTCGACCCGCACGATCGCGTCCTCGGGCGGCCGCGCGTCCCCGGCGACCGTCACGTCGATGATGATGAACATGCCCCCGCGGCCACCGCGCTGCTGACTGGCACGCTCGAGTATACGGTCAGCGCTCCCAGTCACCGGGACGCGGCACCGCCGACGCGAGCACCTGCTCGATCGCCGAGCGGTAGCGGAACCCGGACGGATGCCGCGCCAACCAGCGCAGGTAGTCGGGGTCGACCGTCGCCAGCTCGTCGATGCTGCGCCCGGCGTGGTGGCCGAAATCGAGGATGTTCGCGTCGAAGGTCGTCGGACCACCCGGTCCCATGGGCGTCGTCTCGCCGTCGCCGATGTCGAACGATCGCTGTTCGTCGTGCAGGCTCACCGCTGCCTCCCGGCTGCTTGCTCGTGTGGCGAGCATGGTAGCGCGGGCCGGGGACCAGTCGCAATGCAGTACTTCAGTCCCGGGTAGCCTCGCCGCCGTCGACCAGCGTGAGCTCGGAGCGCACGCCTGCCAGCCGCTCGTCGGCGGCGAGCAGCACCTCGAGCGGGACGTTCAGCACTGCCACGTCAGCCCTGGCGCCAACCCGCAGGTGACCCTCGTCGGAGGCGCCGATCGCGAGCGCCGGTGCGAGCGTGTAGGCCGACAGCGCCTCGGCTACCGCCAATGCCTGGTCGGGTCGCCAGTCGCCGCGGTCGTCGGACGGCAGGCGCCGATGCACCGCCGCGAAGACGCCGAGCCACGGATTGACCGATTCGACCGGCGCATCCGAGCCGGCGGCCAGCAGGGCCCCGGCCGACACGAGCCGGCGCCACGCGTAGGCATGTCCCTGGCGGCCGCCCCAGCAGGCCTCGACGAGGTCGCGGTCGGCCGCCGCGTGGAGCGGCTGGATGCTGGCCGTCACGCCGAGGCGGGCGAAGCGCCCGACGTCGGCCGGCTCCAGCAACTGGACATGCTCGACCCGGTCGGTCGGCGCGTCGCCCAGCCGTGGGCCGGCGCGACCGACGGCGTCCAGCACCGCTCGGCCCGCCCGGTCGCCAATGGCATGGATCGCCATCCCGATCGCGGCAGGCCGCGCCGCGGCGAACAGGGCGTCAAGCTCGTCGTCAGAGACGCGCAGGATCCCGGAATCGGCCGAACCGCAGGTTCGGGGAGCCAGGAGCGCGGCGGTCCCCGAGCCCAGCGCGCCGTCGGCGTACTCCTTGGCCCACCCGAAGCGCATCGTGCGCCGGCCGTCGAGCCGTTGGCCGGTCCGCAGGCCGCGCGCGGCCGCCGCCGCGATGGCGTCGGCCGGGATGCCCAGCGTCATCCGCAGACGCCCGTCGAGCAGGTCGCCGAGCTCTGTGAGCGACGAATAGGAGTCGCCGAGGGCCGCATCGGTGCCGGTGCCGTTGGCGTCGGTGTAGTCGCCCGCCTCGCTGGCGCCGGTGATGCCCAGGCCGGCGAGCTCGCGCAGCGTCGCGTCCAGTGGGCCGCGCAGGGCATCGCCCTGGGCGCGCGCGACATGCGCCGCCACGAGGTCGAGGGCCGTCTCGCGCAGGATGCCGGTCGGCTCCGCATGGGCGTCGCGCTCGATGCGACCCCCGGTCGGATCCGGCGTCGCCGCCTGGATGCTCGCCAACCGACGCGCGGTCGCCGATGCCCACGCCGAGTGGCCGTCGTGGCTGGACAGGAAGGCGGGATGGTCACCGGCCGCCTCCTCGAGCAGCCCGACGCCCCCGGCCAGCTGCGCCTCGGTCCATCCGCGCCCTCCGATCCATGCGCCCGGAGGCGCCGTGGCAACCGCTCCGGCGATCAGATCGGCGACCTCGCCGGCGTCGCGGGCGTCGTCCAGGCGCACGGCGCCCCGCGCGCGCGCCAGGCCGACGAGGTGGATATGGAAGTCGTGGATGCCCGGCACCACCGCCGCGTCGCCGGCCTCGACGACCCGAGCGCCGGCGACAGCCACCTCGTCACGGCTGCCGGCGGCGACCACCCGCCCACCGGCGATCGCGATGGCGTCGGCGGTCTCGAGCCCGCGAGGCGAAGCAGCCAGCACGATCCTGCCGCGGATGACGAGCTCGGCGCGGGCGGTCATGCGTCCTCCCTGCCGGCCGAGCGCGGGGTCTGCGTGAACGCGGCGGGCCGCGGCGCCAGGGCGATGCGCGCCAGCGCAACAGGGACGACCAGCAGCCAGTGCGACAGGAAGAGTGCGCCGCGCGTGGCGCGCCCGACGAGGGGCAGGCCGCGCACGCCGGTCGCGAACAGGCCACCGAGCGCCATCGCGAATACCCCGAGCCCGTAGCCGACCAACAGGGAGAGCGGCACGGTCCAGTCGGCCGGACGCGGTAGCGGGATCGTCACCAGCGAGGCGGCGATGGTGGCCACGAACAGCGGCGGTACAAGGAACTCGCCGGTGAAGGCCAGGAAGTCGGCCTTGCGGCTGATCGGCTGCGGGCCGGAGATCATGCGCGGGCCGTGCTCGAGCAGCCGGCGCAGGCTGCCCTCTGCCCAGCGCAGCCGCTGGCGCCAGAGGTCGCCGAGCAGCTCGACCGCCTCCTCACGCACGGTCGCCTCGGGTGCCAGCGTCACGTGCCGGCCGTGGACCGACAGCCGGGTCGACAGCTCGAGGTCTTCGGTCAGCGCCTGCTCGGACCAGCCCCCGACTGCCTCGAGCGCCGGGCGCCGAACGAACATCCCGTTCCCGCGCAGCTCAGCGGTCCCGTCGGTCGCCCAGCGGCCGCACTGGCTCGCCATGTCCATCAGCTGCTCCTCCGCCTGCGCGCGCGTCAGCCACGACACGCCGGCGTTGCGCGGGAGCCGCGCAACCTGCAGCGCGTCGGCGCCGGGATCGCGCGCCCAGGCGCGCATGGCTCGCTCGAGGAAGGCGGGCTCGACCCGCGTATCGGCGTCGATGGCGCCGATCACGTCGCCCTTCAGGAACGGCATCCCGAAGGCCAGCGCGGCGCCCTTGGTGGCGGGGCCGCTGCCGGGGTCCCGACGCCGCACGCGGATCGGCGCCGCGCCGACGGCGGCGCGCGCCGCGTCACCGGTGCCGTCGTCCGATCCATCGTCGACGACCAGCCCCTCGTAGGCCGGCGACGCGCCGTTGTGGTAGCGCAGCGCCGCCAGGGCGCGCACGGTGTCATGGATGACGCTCGCCTCGTTGCGGGCCGGCACGATGAACGAGACGAAGGGGAGATCGCGCGCCATGCCGGTCGGCTCGCCGGCTCCGCTGCGCGCGTCGGCGAGCGCGCGCCGCAGGACGCGGCTGCCGTGCCAGGCCAGCCAGGCCACGTAGGCAACCGATGCAGCGACGCCGAGCTGGAGCGCGCGCGCAGCGATCGGGATGGTGATCGTCAGCCAGGCCACGACGCCCGACGCGAGCAGGAAGGCGAGGGCGGAGGCCCTAATCGCCATCGACCGACGGTCGATGGCGGCGCCGGCGCCGGTGGGGCGCCTCACGTGGCCCGACCAGGTCGGGCGTGCCGGGCGCGGTGACCTCGTCGACCGCGCTCGCCGGCGGCTCGGCGCCCTGGTCGTGCCCGTGCAGGCCGGCACGCGCGTTCCTGCGCCAGGAGGCCACCCCGGCCCACAGCGTCGCAGCGCCCAGTGCGGCCATGACCACCGGGATGCCGGCCCCCGGGAAGAAGATATTCAGGATGTCCGCCACGGCCGGCGCCAACACCACCGGCAGGAACGAGGCGACCGAGAGCAGGGTGTTCAGGATCCCGAAGATGCGGCCGCGGACCTCGGCCGGCAGCTCCTCCTGGAGCGCCGTCTGGCTCGGGATGGCCACGAACGCGTATTCGAGGCCTGCCAGCACGGCGATGACCACGACGACGGCGATGACGCTGATGAGCGGCGCGATCGACTCGGGCAGCACATCCTGGATGGGCTGCACCGCCGGGCCGAAGAACGAGGCGACCGGACGCACCAGCGCCAGCGCCACGAGCGTGATCCCCATGGCCACCAGCCCGATGTCGATGACCAGCCGCTTGGGCAGCCCCTTCCCGTACGAGTTGAGGAACAGGATGCCGACCACTGCGCCCATCCCTGCCGGACCCATGATGAAGAAGAAGTCCTGCGTCCGCAGGCCCAGGATGTCGCGCGCAAACCCAGGACCGATTGCGCCGAGCACGCCGATGAGGCTGGCGGCCACGCCGAGGTAGGTCAGGCTCCAGGCGATCCGGCGATGCTTCCGCACGAAGCCGACACCTTCCGCCAGCTGGCCGAACAGCTCCCGCACGGCGCGCCCGGCCGCAGCGGTCACGGCGGGGGCATGGTGATCCGGCTTCACCGACGGCAGCGGCAGGATCGCGACCGCCGAGAGGCCGAACATCACGGCCACGACGACGTACACGGCGATGGGCCCCAGGACGCCGAGCAGCAGCGGGCCGAGGAAGCCGAAGCCGATCGCGAAGGTGGCGTTGATGGTGAGGATGAAGATCGAATTCGCCGCCATCAGGTGGCGACGGTCGACGATGCGCGGGATCGAGGTCAGCTCCGCGGGCGCGAAGACGGCGGTGGCGGTCGCAACGATGAAGTTGATGAGGTACACGAGCGGAACGATCGCCGTGCCGGTGGTCGGCGCCACGAGGATGAACAGCACCGTGCCCGCGGCGCGCACGACGTTCGTGCCCAGCATGATGACCTTCGCGTCGCCGCGCTCGACCAGGATCCCGCCCAGCGTGCTGAAGAGCACCGCCGGGACCAGGAAGGTCAGGATCAGGACGGCGTTGGCGGTGTTGGAGTCGGTCGTCTCCACGACCGTCGCGATGAGCGCCGCGAGCACCATGTTGCTCGCCAGCTGGCTCAGCGCCTGGGCCGACCACAGGTAGACGAAGTTGCGGTTCGCGAAGAGCGACCCGCCCCCGGAGAGGCCGCCGTTCTCCCCTTCGTCAGCGGGCAGCACGACGTGCGCCATACCGCTCAGCCGCCCTCCGGCCCGCGTTCGAGGTAGCCGGTGAAGCGGCGCTCGACGTCCAGGCGGTCCATCAGGATGCGGTGGGCGCAGCCGTCGCACACCAGGCCGATGTCGGCGCCGAGGCGGACGACCACCCAGTCACGGCTGCCGCACGGGTGCTCCTTGCGCAGGCGGAGCCTGTCACCGATGCGGAGCTCGAGTGGCGGGGCCACCGTCACTCCCCGCCCTCCGTGGCGGTGACGCCGGTGAAGTTGAACGAGCCCAGGTGCAGCGCGGGCGCGCGGGAGGCCCCGAAGAACTCGCCGGGGAGCAGCTTCGTCTCGCGTCCCGCGGCCCGCACGTCGCTGAAGGCCTCGGGGATCGACTGCGTGAACCGGAAGTTGAGGAGCGGCCGCGCGAGCCGGCCATCCTCGATGAGGAACGTGCCGTCCTTCGTCATGCCGGTCAGGATCGCCTTCTTGGGGTGCACCGGGTTGATGTAGTGGAAGCGGGTGACCCACACGCCGCGCTTCACGGCGCCGATCAGATCGTCGCGCGGCGTGCTGCCCGGGGCCATGAACAGGCTGAGGGCCATCGGCCCGAGCAGGTTCGGCGCCGGCAGCCCGTGCCCCGTCGAGCCGGTGCCGGCTCGCGAGCCGGTGGCCGCGTCATGGACCACCGCCTTCGCCACGCCGTGCTCGATGAGGTCGACCCGCTTCCGCGCCACGCCCTCGAAGTCGATCGGCGAGGGCATCCCGGTCGGGTCGGTGCCGTCATCCCAGATGCTGACGTTCTCGCCCATCAGCTGCTTGCCGAGCTCCATGAACGAGCGGGCCTCCTCGTGGGCGAGGCCCGAGAACCCGATGTAGGACAGGTACTCGAGCAGCCCGGCCACCGCGTACTCCTCGAGGATGACCTCGTATTCACCGGGCTCCAGCTCGCCGGCGCCGCGCATGCGGTCGCCCTTCTCGGCCGCCTCGAGTCCGAGCGCCTCGGCGTCGATGGCGGCGACGTCCGGCGAGCCGGCGTGGGCGTAGCCCGACGCCGCACCGGAGGCGAAGCCGTCCATCATCACCGTCAGGAGCGCCGCCTTCGTGCTGCGGTGGCGGGCGCGTACGCCGAGCGAGTTGGCGACCGCGATCGTCATCTCCGACGTCGAGAACGAGCCGGACGACTGGAGGCCCTTCGCCTCCCCGGCCGCGATGACGGCGCGCGCGCCCTCGGCGCGCAGGTCCGGGCTGGCCTCGGCGGTGGCGGCCACGTGGCCGAGCTCGGGATCATGCTGCCGTCCGTCCGGCTCGGGCATGACCGCCGCGCGCGCGTTTGGCGCCGACCGCTCGGCGATGGCGGTCGCACGCTCGACGACGTCCCGGATGCCGGCCTCGTCGAGCTTGTTCGTGCTGGCCACGCCGATGCGGTCGGCGTCCATGACCCGCACCTGGAGTGTGGCGTCGTGCTCGCGGACGTTCTGGTGGATGCGGTTCGTGGCGAAGCGCGTGAGCGCCAGGTCCTGGGCGAGGATGAGGGCCTCGGTCTGCTGGGCGCTGGAGTGCCCCAGCGCGCGGTCGAGCAGGGCGTCGATCTCGTCGAGGGTGGCTACCATCGTCCCACTCCCACCTTCACCCCGCGGAAGCGCGCCGGCGCCGCGCCGTGGCCGACGTGGCCGATCTGCATCGGCTCCCCTTTGCCACAGTTCGGCAGGCCCCACAGGGTCCATTCGTCGGCCCCGCAGATCGCGTCGCAGCTGCCCCAGAAGCGGGGCGTGATCCCGGTGTAGGTCGGGTTCTTGACCAGCTGGGTGCGCCTGCCGTTGCGGATCAGCCAGCCCGCCTGGTCGCCGAACTGGAAGTTCAGCCGCCGGTCGTCGATCGACCAGCTCTTGTTGACGCTCATGAAGATGCCCTCGCGCGTATCGGCGATGAGGTCCTCGAGGCTGCCGGCGTTGCCCGGTCGCAGATTGATGTTCGTCATGCGAATGAGCGGAATGTGGCTCCACGTCCACGCCCGGGCGCTGCCCATGCTGCGGCGGCCGATCTGCGGCGCCGTCTCGCGGCTGGTCAGGTAGCCGACCAGCACCCCGTTCTCGACGAGCGGCACGTTCTGGGCCGGGACGCCCTCGTCGTCGTAGCCGAACGTGCCGAGGCCGCCGGGCGCGGTGGCATCGGCGTCGATGCTGACCTGGTCGCTGCCGTAGCGCAGGCTGCCGAGCTTGTCGGTGGTCAGGAAGCTGGTGCCGGCGAAGCTGGCCTCGGTGCCGAACACGCGGTCCAGCTCGGTCGGGTGGCCGCACGACTCGTGGATCTGGAGCGCGACCTGCGTCGAGTCGAGGACGAGGTCCATCTCGCCCGACGGACACTGCGGCGCGTCGAGCAGCGCCACCGCCAGCTCGGCCGTCTCCTGGGCGTGCTCCGCCAGGTCGAGCGCGCGGACCGCCTCGAAGCCACCGGTGACCACCTGGCCGCCGAAGCTGTTCGGGTAGCTTCGCTGCTGCATCTCGCTGTCGTTGACCGCGGTCGCCTCGATGCCGCCACCCGACTCGACGATCTCCTGGTCGATCCGCGCCCCGGCCGTGGAGGCGAACGACTTGACCTCGCGCCCCGAGGTGACGCTTCCCTCGCGAATGGCCACCCCGGGCACGCGCGCCATCGCCGCATCGGCGTCGAGGAGGATGCGCAGCTTATCGTCGATGCTGACCGCGAACGGGTCCTCCTGGAAGGGCGTGCGGTAGGTGTCGGTCAGCGGCGGCGTGTCGTCGAGCTCGACCGGGCCCTTCTGCGCACGGCCCGAGGCACGGGCGATGTCGATCGCCTCGCGCGCGATCCGATCGACCTCCGCCGGTTCGAGGACGGCACTTGCACTGAAGCCCCAGGCGCCGTCGAGCAGGACGCGGATGCCGAAACCGGCGCTCTGGTTCGAGGTTGCCGCCTCGAGCTGCCCATTCTTGACGGTCAGCTGCTCGTTGCTGCGCTCCACGACGCGCACGTCGGCATACGCAGCGCCGAGGCGATCCGCGGTGTCGAGGGCGCGCTGGATCAGGTCGTTCACGGCATCTTCCGTTGTCAGCGGGTGGGTGGCGCTACAGGCTACCCGATCTACTCGAACGGGCGCGCGACCTGCGGAGTCAGGTCCCGCTCGGTGCCGGGGACCTGCAGGTTCGTGGCCGACTCGACCCGGAAGACGGCGTCGATCGACTGCTGGAGCAGGGTCAGGATGCCGCCGGGCCGCTCGATCGCGGCCCGCAGGCCGTCGGGAGAGCCGACCGCGCTGATCGCGAACTGTTGGCCGATCGGCACGCCGTCGATCTCGATCGCCCCGGTGCCGAGCACCGCCACCGAGCTGGCCGTGATGCGGATGTCGTCGACCGCGATCGCCTCCGCCCCGGCGTTGCGCAGCTCGTAGATGAGGTCGTTCACCGCGGTCGGGTCGAACGAGCCCTCGATGTCGATCACGATTCCCTGTCCCGTCACGCCGCGCATCCCGCCGAAGGTGGTCAGCTGCACGAGGAACTCCTCGGTGACCTCGAGCGCGGAGCGTCCCTCGATCTCGGCGCGTTCGTAGTCGCGGATCTGCTCGCGCAGGTCCGCCAGGCCGTCCGACAGCTGGACGTTGAGCGAGCTCAGCGTCTCGATCAGGGTCGACAGCTCCTGGGCGGAGAGGCTCGACAGCTCGATCGGTCGTGCCTGCGAGCGCAGCTGGCCGACGAGCAGCACGCCGATGATGATCGCCACCGCGGACAGGCTGACCTGGGCGAAGCGTGCCGCCATCAGTCCGGATCCTGCACCGGCGCGCCCCAGCGCAGCCGCGTGTTGCCGACGAAGGCCGGCAGCGTGAGCTCGTCGCGAGCCTCGCTCGCGAACTGGAGCCCGTACGCATCGATCCGGCGCGCCACGCGGGCCAGGTAGCTTGGGTGCGACAGGAACCGGTCGTGGAGCCCGTCGGCACCGATGGCCTCGACCCGGAACGGCGGGGACAGGAAGGCGGTGTTGACGAGGATCGAGGACCCCACGCCGTAGATCGAGGACGTCGCGACGAGCCGTTCGGCCGCGATGCCGGGCGCCGCGCCGCCCGCGATCGTGATGGCCTCCGCGCCCGAGGCCCACAGCGCGGTCACGATGTCGCGCACGTCGTCGACGAGCACGATGTAGCTGGTCGGGCTCTCGCCGCCCGGCACGGGGCGCTGCGAGTCGGCGATCTCGACCACCACCCCGGGGCCGCGCACCGCCTCCAGGCCGGCCACGAGGCGGGCCGCCGCCAGCTCCTGGTTGAGCGCGTCGAGCTGCGACTGCGAGCCGGCCCCACGCTCCTGGAAGGTGCGAACGCGCGCCTCGGCCTCGGTGATCTCGGCCCGCAGCCCCTCCTGCTGGCGCTGTGCCTGCTCCGCCTCGGTGATGAGCACCCGCTGCGCCGAAGTGATGAACTCCTGGCGCGCAAGCGAGCTGTTCCACTGCGCCGCGCCTACGAAGCCGATGACGGCCAGCGCCGCCGCAATGCTGATCGCCCACTGCGGGCGGGTGAACGGCGAGGGGGGTGGGCGGCGCCTGCTCACGTGCCGCGCCTGGCCGCGCGGCGGGCCATCCAGGACGCAGCGGCCACCGCGGCCGATCCCGCCACCGCCAGGGCGATCACGAGCGGCACGGCGCCCGGGTCGTCCGTCGGGGTGCCGGGGACCGGCGCCGCATCGGGCGGCGACACCTCGGGTGCGGCATCCACGCCTCCGGGGTCGACCGGGCCCGGCACGGGGCGGTCGACATTCGACGGCCCGATCGGCTCCGGGCTGATGGGCTGCGGAGCCGCGACGCCGAACTCGGCGAAGAAGTCGCCGAACAGTTGGTCGGCGGGCACCCCGGTGCCGGCCTCGAGCGCCTCGGCGTCCGAGGCACCCTCGCGATAGGCGGCCGCGATGCGGGCGATCGCCTCGGGTCCGTACCGGTCGACGATGAGGTCGATCATGGTGGTGCCCTGCGCGTAGGACAGCTCCGCGCCGCGCTGGCCGATCGGGAACTGGGCGGTGATCGCGTCGAAGCTGAACAGCCCGCCGCCGGCGGCCTCGAACTCCACGATGGAGCGCTGCTCGCCGGCGTCGGAGATTTCGGACCAGGTGGCGACCCCCTCGTTGAGCCAGCGCGCCGGCTCGTGGTACGGGTTGTCGGTCGCGTCGTGGAAGACGATGTGCGTCACCTCGTGGACCATGGCCACCTCGAGGTATGCAGCCGACCCGCCCTCCAGCCACATGAAGATGGTGCGCAGGTCCGAGTAGGCCACGGCCCCGACCCACTCCCGCGCCCCCGGGCCGAGCGCGCCGAGGAAGTCGTCGCGGGTGGCGTACACGAAGACGTCGACCGGACCGGCCAGCTCGGTGCCCAGCAACTGCTCGCCGCGCTCGACCCCGATGGCGGTCAGCTCGCCGAAGCGCATGGCCTGCGCCTCCGCGGAGCCGTACCAGTGCACCGTGGCCTCGCCGAGCTGCGCGCTCTGCCAGTCGAGGCCCGCCCGATCGTCCTCGTAGCGGATCGTCTGCTCCCGGCTCAGCACGACCTCGTTCCCCTCGGTGGCGCGCCAGCGGTACGACACCGGCGTGTGCGGGGTGACGTACTCGACCGACGTGTCCCACACGTACGAGGCGCTCTCACCGTCAGGCTCGACCGGCGTCACGAACCAGCCCTCCCCGCCCGGCGTGTGAAGGAGCAGCTCGAGCCGGTCGGGTTCGTCTCCGTTCAGCTCCACGTCGAACGTGATCTCGACGCCGTAGGTGGAGTCCGCGGTCGCCGTGCCGAAGCCGTCGAAGCCTGCGGCGTCAGTCGCAGCGAGGAGGCCGATGGCTGCCGCCGCGGCGGCCGCCAGGACCCATCGGCTCAGCCGTCCCATGACACCCGCCCGAAGTCGATGAGGCCGATCGTGAGGTTGCCGAGGCCGCGCAGCCCATCGCGGACGAGCCACCAGGTCTCGCCGTACGACCACGGGATCACCGGGGCCTGCTCCGCGACATGGTCCTCGACCGCGGCGTACGCCGTGCCGACCTCGTCCTCGGGCGCAGCCGCGGCCGCTTCGAGCAGCTCGACGAACTCGTCGTCGCGCCAGTCGCCGTAGTTGCTCAGCGCCCCGGGCTCCAGGAGCAGGCCGTAGATCGCGTTCGGCGACGCGTAGTCGGCGATCCAGTTGACGGTGAACAGCTGCGGCGGTCGCGTGTCGAGCACATCGAGGAAGTTGCCGAAGTCCATGGTCTCGACGCTGATCTCGACGCCGAGCTCCTCGCGCCAGGCCGCCACCGCCGGGTCGACGAAAAGGCCATTGCCGTTCACCACGATCTCGCCGAGGTCGGACCGATCGGCGTACCCGGCATCGTCCAGCAGCTCGCGAGCGCGGTCGGGATCGGCTTCGGTGTCGGGCGCGAATCCCTCCGGCCAGATGGCGGGTGGCACGAGGCTGGCCGCCGCCTGCGCGGCCGCGCCCTCCGAGAGCGGCACCAGGCGCTCCCGATCGAGGGCAAGCGCGAACGCCAGTCGCACCCGCTCGTCGTCGAACGGCGGCCGGGTCGTGTCGAACCCGAAGTAGCTGATGGTCAGCGGCTCCGCCGCGTGCAGCCGCGGCCCGAGGTCGGCGTCGTAGGCGATCCACGTCGCGTCCCAGCCTGCCACCTGGGTGAGGTCGACCTGGTCGGCGGTGAATGCCTCGGCCGGCTCTGCGTCGACCGCGGCAAGCCAGCGGATCTCGTCGAT
This sequence comes from uncultured Steroidobacteraceae bacterium, assembly GCA_964449915.1. Taxonomy (GTDB): domain Bacteria; phylum Chloroflexota; class Limnocylindria; order QHBO01; family QHBO01; genus JACDBZ01. The sequence continues at coordinate 42,481 of CAYVCE010000039.1, forward strand.
CGGCGGCGGCCCGGCAACGTACCGATCGTTGGCGCGCAGGACGAGGTCGAGGCCTTCGACCCCATCGATGACGTACGGGCCGCTGCCGACGAACGCGTCGACCGTCTGCCAGGTCTCTGTCGCGTCCGCGGTTTCGGGCACCACGAACGTCGCCGGAGTGGCCACGATGTCGAGGAAGTACGAGGCCGGGTGCCGAAGCTCCACCACCAGCGTCGTGGCGTCCGGCGCACGCACGCCCACCACGTCTTCGTCGGCCGCACCCGCCACCCGCTCGGCCGCGCCCACCACCACATTCAGCACGTCCGGCGCGGAGGCCCCGGTCGCCGGGTCGAGCAGGCGAAGCCAGGAGCGGCGGACATCGGCGGCGGTGAGGGGCGTGCCATCGCTGAAGGTCAGGTCCTCGCGGATGACGAACTCGTAGGTGCGGCCGTCGTCGCTGATCTCCCATCCGGAGGCGAGCGACGGGTACGGCTCACCGGTCTCGTCGAGGCGCGTCAGCCCGGCGTAGAGCTGGAGGAGGAGCTGCACATCGCCGGCGCTGTTGATGAACGCGGGGTCCAGCGTCCCGGCCGGACCGGCCAGGTAGCGCAGCGGTGGCCCGGCGGCCGCGGACGGCCCGATCGAGCCCTGCGCCGACAGGACGAGCACGCCCGCCGCGACGAACGCGGCCACCCGGGTCAAGCGTCGCATGCGGGCTCCACGCGGAGGACGGCCTCGGTGTGGGCTCGGCGCACGGCGGCTAGTATACGGTCGCCGTGATGCACGTCCATGAGCACAAGTTCCG
>CAYVCE010000040.1:0-24495 GCA_964449915.1 uncultured Steroidobacteraceae bacterium
GAAGTCGCCGTCGTACCGGTGATCGATGCCGGCGACGGCTGTCTCATCGATGAACCGCGGCGCCATCGGTTCGGCCGGCCCCGCGCCCCCGGCCGCAACGGCGACGGCGACGGCGAGGCCGCCCGCCGCGACCGCCGTGACCACGACGATCACTCGCCGGGAGATCGGAGGGCGCATCGTCGGATTGAATCACAGGGAACTGTTCGACGGGCATCCGGGCGACGGGCGCCCGGGCGATAGGCATCCGAGCGCCGCCACCGACCGGACCGTTGGATGTTACCGCTACGCATTCGACGTGGCTAACATCACCAATCGTTCGCGGATCGATACGGGCCGCGGCATCGAACGGGGGAGGAAACAACGAATGCACATTCGTCGAACGGCGGCGCTCATCATGACCGCCAGCCTGGTAATCGCCGCGTGCGGCGACGATGACGACACGGACGCCGCGTCCGACGACACGGCGGCTGCGGCTGAGGGAACGGCGGCCGCTGGGGCCGAGACCACCGCGGGCGCTGCCGCGGGTGGCGATTGCGTCGTCGGCGTGTCCTGGAACAACTACCAGGAAGAGCGCTGGGCGCTCCGTGATGAGCCGAATATCCAGGCGGCCCTCGATGAGGTAAGCGCCGATTACCTCTCGGCAGACGCCGGATCCTCGGAGGAGCAGCAGGCCACCGACGTGGAGAACCTGCTCTCGCAGGGCGCAAACGTCCTGATCATCCTTGCCCAGAACACCGAGACGATCCTGCCGTCAGTGGAGGCCGCGATCGATCAGGGCGTTCCGGTCATTGCGTACGACCGCCTCATCGAGTCGGCGGACACCCTGTACGTGAGCTTCGACAACGTCAGGGTCGGCGAGATGCAGGCCGAAGCGGTCCTCGAGGTGGTCTCCGAGGGCAACTTCGTGATCATCAAGGGCAACGGCGCCGACGCCAACTCCGACTTCCTGCGTCAGGGCTACACCAATGTGGGCGTCCCGGCGGAAGGTGAGTCCAGCGACGCGATCACGATCGTCGGTGAGACGTACACCGACAACTGGGATCCGGCCCTCGCGCAGACCGAGATGGAGCAGTTCCTGACCGAGAACGACAACGAGGTCGACGCGGTGCTGTCCGAGAACGACGGCATGGCCGGCGGCGTCGTGGCGGCGCTCGAGGCACAGGGACTCGCGGGCGAGATCCCGGTCTCGGGGCAGGATGGCGATATCGCGGCGCTCAACCGCGTCGCGCTCGGCAGCCAGACCGTCGACGTCTGGAAGGACGCCCGGGAGCTGGGTCGGGCCGCCGGCGAGGCCGCGGTCGCGCTGTGCGAGAACACTGACCTCGCGGCCGTTCCGGGAACCGAGGACTTCGAGAGCCCCGGTGGCAACACGCTCACCTCGATCCTGCTCGAGCCGATCCCGATCACCCAGGACAACCTGGACGTCGTGCTCGATGCGGACTGGATCAGCGAGGAAGAGCTGTGCCAGGGCGTCGAGCCCGGTTCGGTCGACGCGTGCCCGTGACGGTCTCGGGCTGACCTGAAGTTCCGCGCCCTGCGCCGCTCCGGCGGCGCAGGGCGCTCTTTTCTCGCACGGGGCCAACCGTGAAGGCGCACGATGTCTGAGCCATCGACCATCCAGCCACCGGGTCCATCGGGGGACGCGTCGGCGCGCGTTCGGGGCGCCCTGCACCGGGCTGTGCCGCTCCTTCGCGCGGCGGAGGTCGACACCCGACTGCTCGGGATGGTCGCCGCCCTGGCGATCATCTGGATCGGCTTCAACGTCATCTCGGGCGGGGACTTCCTCACGCCCCGCAACCTGTGGAACCTGTCGGTCCAGAGCGCCTCGATCGGCATCATGGCCACCGGCATGGTGCTCATCATCGTGTCGCGCAACATCGACCTGTCCGTCGGAGCGCTGCTCGGCTTCCTCGGCTACACGATGGCCATGGTCCAGATCACCTGGATCCCCGTGACCCTGGGGATGGGGCTGAACCAGCCCTACACGTGGATCATCACGCTCGCCGTCGGGATCGTGCTCGGCGCCCTGCTCGGCGCGTTCCAGGGCTTCATCGTCGCGTTCGGCCGGGTCCCGTCCTTCATCGTCACCCTCGGCGGCCTGCTGGTCTGGCGCGGGCTGATCTTCAGCTACGCCCAGGGGCAGACCCTGGCGCCCCTGGACGGCACGTTCCGGCTGCTGGGGGGCGGACCGACCGGGTCGCTCGGCGAATGGCCGAGCTGGATCGTGGGGATCGTCGCGTGCGTCGCGATCGTCGCCAGCCTGGTCGCCTCCCGGCGCCGCCGCCGCCGCTACGGGTTCCAGCTGCGCCCGATGTGGGCCGAAATCGCGCTCGGCGCGATCGTGTGCGGGGCAGTCCTCGGCGCGGTCTGGGTGGCCAACAGCTACCCGTGGCCGCCGGCGCTCGCGGCCCAGTACGCCGAGGCGAACGGCATCACGGTTCCGCCGGGCGGACTGATCATCCCGACCGGCATCGCGATCCCTGTGATCATCTTGATCATCGTGACGATCGTCATGACCTACCTCGCCACGCGTCGTCGGTTCGGCCGCAACGTGTTTGCGATGGGCGGCAATCCCGAGGCGGCCAGGCTCGGTGGCATCAACACCCGCCGCACCCTCGTCTACACATTCGGCCTGATGGGCCTCCTGTGCGGCATCAGCGGAGCGGTGCAGACGGCGCGGCTCAACGCGGCTGTGACCGGCCTCGGCGTGACCAACGAGCTCGACGTGATCTCGGCGGCGGTCATCGGCGGCACGTCGTTCGCGGGCGGCATCGGCACCATCCCCGGCGCCGTGCTCGGAGCGGTCATCATGCAGTCCCTGCGTTCGGGCATGCTGCTGCTGCGGGTCGATGCGCCGACCCAGGACATCGTCGTCGGCATCGTGCTCGTGGCCGCCGTCGGCCTCGACGCACTGCTCCGGCGCCGGACGAACTGACACGTGGAGGCCAGACGATGACGGCGACCGACGCCACGACCACGCCCGCCGCCGGCGGCCCGCGCGTCCCCCTGGTCGAGATGCGGGACATCCGGGTCTCGTTCGGCGGCGTGCATGCCGTGGACGGGGTGCACATCGACCTTGCGCCGGGCGAGGTGGTCGGCCTCGTCGGCGGCAACGGGGCCGGCAAGTCCACGCTCATGAAGGTACTGTCCGGCGCGCAGCCGGCCGACGCGGGCGAGATCAGGATCGAGGGCAAGCCGGTATCGATCACGAATCCAGCCGAGGCCAAGACGTACGGGATCGAGTGCATCTACCAGACCCTGGCGCTGGCCGACAACCTCGATGCGCCGGCGAACGTGTTCCTCGGGCGGGAGCTGGTGAGCCGGGTCGGCTCGCTGGACGACGCGGCCATGGAGTCGGCGACGCGCAAGGTCATGAAGCGCCTGAACCCGAATTTCCGCAACTTCAAGAGCGCGGTGGTCTCGTTGTCGGGCGGCCAGCGCCAGGCGGTCGCGATCGGACGGGCGGTCCACTTCAACGCCCGCATCCTGATCATGGACGAGCCGACCGCCGCGCTCGGGCCGGCCGAGACGGCCCAGGTGCGGGATCTGGTCAAGCAGCTGAAGGACGAGGGCCTCGGCATCTTCCTCATCAGCCACGACATCCACGACGTGTTCGACCTGTCCGACCGGATCAGCGTCATGTACCACGGCCGCATCGTCGATACCGTCGACAAGGCGAACGTCTCCACCGACGAGATATTGGCCATGATCATCCTGGGCAAGAAGCCCGAAGAGGCCTCCAGCGAGGAGCTCGCGGAGCTCCAGATCTGACCTACATCCGCGGAAAGATCGGGGCCAGCGCCGGGTACAGGTCGCGGTAGATCGCGTGCGCCTCGGCATAGGCCGATGCGTCCGCACCCGGCTCCGCGACCGGGGCAACGTGCACCAGCTGGTGCGTCGCCTCGTCCACGCTCGGGAACCACCCCGCGCCGACCGCGGCCAGGATGCCCGCCCCGGACGCGGCACCCTCCGAGGTTCCGACGGTGGCCATCTCGGTCCGGAGCACGTCGGCCAGGATCTGGCACCACAGCCGGCTTGCCGTGCCGCCGCCCGATGCGCGGATCTGATCCGGCGCCGGCATGCCGGCCGCCGTCATCAGGTCCAGCCCGTCGCGCAGGCCGAAGGCCACCCCCTCGAGCACGGCGCGGGTCATGTGCCGGCGGTCGTGGGTGACGGTGAGCCCGATGAACGCGCCACGCGCGAGGGGGTCCGGGTGCGGGCTGCGCTCGCCGGTGAGGTACGGCAGGAAGAAGAGCCCGTCGCTCCCGGCCGGCACGTCACCGGCCGCGGCAACCAGGTCGCCGAAGTCGGTCCCCGGCGCCACCGCGTCACGGAACCAGCGAAGGCTGCCTGCCGCGGACAGCATCACCGACATCATGTGCCAGCGCTCGGGCACCGCGTGGCAGAAGGCGTGGACGCGCCCCTCGGGCTCGTACAGGGGCCGATCGGTCGCGCCGAACACCACGCCCGACGTCCCAAGCGAGAGCGTCATGGTTCCGGGCGTGACGGCCCCGACGCCCACGGCGTTCGCCGCCTGGTCGCCTCCGCCGGCCACGACCGGCGTGCCCGGTGGCAGGCCGGTGGCGGCCGCCGACTCGGCCGAGACGACGCCGGTGACCTCGGGCCCCTCCCACGTCCTCGGCAGCCAGCCCCGTTCGATATCCAGCGCCGCCAGCACCTCCGGCGACCAGTCGCGCGCGGCGAGGTCCAGCAGCAGCGTGCCGGCCGCATCGGCCCGGTCGACGGCGCGGTCGCCCGTCAGCCGCAGCCGCACGTAGTCCTTGGGGAGCAGCACGTGGGCGACCCGGCGCCACGTCTCGGGCTCGTGGCGGCGGACCCACAGCAGCTTCGGTGCGGTGAAGCCGGTGAGGGCGTCATTGCCGGTGATCCCGATCAGCCGACGCGGGCCGACCAGGGCGCGGATCTCGTCGCACTCGGCGGCGGTGCGCTGGTCATTCCACAGGATCGCGGGGCGCAGCGGCATGTCCGAGGCGTCGAGCAGGACGGCGCCGTGCATCTGCCCGGCCAGGCCGACGGCGGCCACGTCGCCGGCGGCCACGCCCGACGACGCGAGCACGGAGCGGATGGCCGCGACGGTCCCGTCCCACCACAGCAGCGGGTCCTGCTCGCTCCAGCGAGGGCGGGGGACCTCGTACCCGTACGACGCGCTGCCGATGCCCGCGATCCGGCCGGCGTCGTCGACCAGGACCGCCTTGGTGGCGGTCGTCGAGACGTCGATCCCGAGGACGTGGGGCACGCCGTTCAGCGCTCCCGGTCGGCCGCCCAGATCCGCCGGTTGACGAGGTTCTCGAGGCGTTCCTGGCCGCCCGAGCGCGGTTTCGGGTCAATGCCGCCCTCGGCGACCCTGCCCTCGAGGTCGGCCAGCGAGGCACCGCCCAGGATCTCGGCACCGAGCCCATCGGCCCATCCGGCGTAGCGCTCCTCACGGTCGCGCTCGAGGTCGCCGGCCTCGACCAGGTCGGCCGCGACGAGGAGCGCGCGCGCCAGGGTGTCGATGCCGCCGATGTGCGCGTGGAACAGGTCCGAGCGCTCGATGCTCTGGCGGCGCAGCTTGGCGTCGAAGTTGAAGCCCCCGGTGGTGAAGCCGCCGGCACGCAGGATCTCGTACAGGGCAAGCGCGAGCTCGTCGACCGAGTTTGGGAACTGGTCGGTGTCCCACCCGTTCTGGTAGTCGCCGCGGTTCACGTCGATGCTGCCGAAGATGCCACGGGCAAGCGCCACGACGATCTCGTGATGGAAGCTGTGGCCGGCCAGGGTGGCGTGGTTGGCCTCGATGTTCACGCGGTATTCATCGGCGAGGTCGTGCCGCAGCAGGAACGAGTCGACGGTGGCCGAGTCGTAGTCGTACTGATGCTTCGTCGGCTCCTGCGGCTTCGGCTCCAGCAGCAGGGTGCCGGTGAAGCCGATCCGCTGCTTGTGCTCGGCCACGAGGGTCAGGAATCTCGCCAGCTGCGCCTCCTCGCGCGCGAGGTCGGTGTTGAGGAGCGTCTCGTATCCCTCGCGCCCGCCCCACAGCACGTAGTTGGCGCCGCCCAGCCGATGGGTGGTCTCGAGCATGTGCTTGACCTGGGCGGCGGCATAGGCGAAGACCTCGGGATCGGGGTTCGTGGCCGCCCCGGCGGCATAGCGTGGGTGGCTGAACAGGTTGGCCGTGCCCCACAGCAGGCGCGCTCCCGTCCGCTCCATGTGGCCCTCGATCTTGGCGACGACCGCGTCGAGCGTCGACCTCGTCTCGGCGAACGTTCGTCCCTCCGGCGCCACGTCGCGGTCGTGGAACGTGAAGAACGGCACGCCGAGCTTGCCGAGGAACTCGAAGGCGGCATCGAGCTTCTCGAGCGCGGCCTCCATCGGATCGCGGCCGGGGATGAGCCACGGCCGGTCGAACGTCCCGACGCCGAAGACGTCGGAGCCCGGCCAGTTGAAGGAGTGCCACAGGCAGACCGCGACCCGAAGGTGGTCCTCCATGCGCTTGCCGAGGATGACGCGGTCGGGCTCGTACACCTTGAAGGCGAGGGGCTCGTTCGAGTCGAGCCCGCCGAATCCGACCCGTTCCGGTACGTCGGTGAAGAAGTCAGCCACGTCCATCCTCCGCGTGCTCACCGTCGGCCTCCCGTTGGCCCGCGACGGTATCAGATGCCACTTCGGCTGGGCCGATCGTACGCCCGGTAGGGCGAGGATGGCGTGGTAGGGTAGCGCCGGGTCATGAAGGTGCCCGTACGCACCGCATCGGTCACACGCTGAGCGCCCGCCCTGTCGTGCCCGGGCCGGCGAAACGAGAGCGATCACGAGAGGGACCTTGGGACTCTTCGACGGCCTGCTCGGCCTCCTCAGTCACGACGTCGGCATCGACCTCGGCACGGCAAACACGCTCGTCACGGTCCGCAACCGCGGGATCGTCATCAGCGAGCCGAGCGTGGTGGCAATGGACACGCGCTCCAAGCGTGTGCTCGCCATCGGCGCGGAGGCAAAGCGGATGGTGGGCCGAACGCCGGCCAACATCGTGGCCATCAGGCCGCTCAGAGACGGCGTCATCAGCGACTTCGACGTGACCGAGCAGATGATCCGCTACTTCATCAACAAGGTGCACGATCGATACGCGCGCATCCCCCGGCCGCGCGTGCTGGTCGGCATCCCGTCCGGGGTGACCGAGGTCGAGAAGCGGGCCGTCCGCGACGCCACCATCAACGCCGGGGCGCGCTGGGCACGCCTGATCGAGGAGCCGATGGCGGCTGCCATCGGCGCCGGGCTTCCGGTCAGCGAGCCGTCGGGCAGCCTCATCGTCGACATCGGCGGCGGGACGACGGAGGTGGCGGTCATCAGCCTGGGCGGGATCGTGGTGAGCCGATCGATCCGCATCGGCGGCGACGAGATGGACACCGACATCGTCGGCTTCGCGCGCCGCGAGTACAACCTGCTCATGGGCGAGCGGACGGCCGAGGAAATCAAGATCGCCGTCGGATCGGCGTACCCGCAGGAGAAGTCGGAACGGACCGTGACGTTCCGCGGCCGCGACCTGCTCACCGGGCTGCCGCGCAGCGTGGAGGTCGGCGGCGACCAGATCCGCGAGGCGCTCGAACCGTCGATCGCGCAGATCATCGAGGCCATCAAGGAGACGATCGAGGAGACGCCGCCGGAGCTGGTGGCCGACATCATGGACCAGGGGATCGTGCTGGCCGGCGGCGGGGCGCTGCTCGCCGGCCTCGACCGTCGCGTGGCGGAGGCGACCCAGATGCCGGTCCATATCGCCGACGACCCGCTGACCTGCGTGGTGCGCGGGACCGGGCGGGTGCTCGAGGATCTCGACACGCTCGAGCGCGTGCTGGTGAGCGAGCAGTTCACGCGCGCGCCGCGCTAGTCTCGTGGCGCGGCCTTCCCTCCCACCCATGGACCGTATATACGTATATACGGTCCGGCACTAGGCGGGAGCCGTGTACGGGCCGTCCAGCCCGAATCGCCGCTCGCGGGCCGGCCTGTGGTTCGCGGCCTTCACGATCGCCAGCCTGCTCATGCTGCTGGCCAGCTCGACCGAGCCGGCGCAGACCGTCCAGCGCGTGACGACGCGTGCCCTCGACCCCGTGCGCGGCGCGATCAGCGCGGTCGGGGAGGGGGTGGCCGGCCTGTTCGGCGCCATCGGCGAGATCGACCGGCTGCGCACCGAGAACGACCGGCTGCGGCGCGAGGTTGCCGGGGCAGAGCAGCGCATTGCCGAGCTGACCGAGGCGGCGCGCGAGAACGACGAGCTGCGCCAGCTGCTCGGCATCACCGAGGCGCTCGAGATGGAGCTGCTGCCGGTGCGCATCATCAGCCGCGATCCGTCGAACTTGGCCTGGGAGGTCGGCGTCGACGCCGGCCGCCGGCACGGGATCGAGGTCGGCATGCCGGTGGTCGGCAACGCCGACGGCGCCGGCGCGCTGGCCGGCACGGTGGTATCGGTGACCGAGGACACGGCGCGTGTCCGGCTCATCGTCGACACGCGCTCGGTGGTGATCGCGGTCGACCAGGCCAGTCGCGCGCTCGGCGAGATCCACGGTCAGCCCGGCGGCCAGCTGATCATGGTCAACGTGCCGCTGACCGAGGGCCTGGCCGTCGGCGACACGATCGTCAGCGCCGGCCTGACGTTCGGCGAGGAAGCGAGTCGTTTTCCCGGCGGGCTGCTCATCGGCCGTATCGAGGCCGTCGAGCCCGACCCGAACGCCCTGACCCAGACCGCCTTCGTGCGCCCCGCATTCGACCTGCGGTCGGTCGAGCGCTTGCTCATCGTGCTCGAGTTCAGCCAGGGCTGAGCCTGCGCTGCCCGCGGTGCGTTGCCGCACTGCCCAATCGGTCATGGCCATCGTCGGACCATTCGCCCATAGGCGTGATCTCGTGGCGCGCCTACGGTGGCCATGCCCACCGATCTCACTGGAGCCGCAATTGCCCGTCCGCGTCCGCGCTCTCTCCCTCGTCGCCAGCCTCTTCGCCGCGCTTCTCCTCGCCGCCGGCCCGACTCCACCCCCGGCCTTCGCCGCGGGTGAGAAGGTCGTCATCATCGTCGGCCCGGTGGGCGGCCTGACGCCCAACTATCGTGCGAGGGCGGACAGCGTCGCGAGCGCCGCCAGTGCAGCAGGCGCCAGCGTCGTCAAGGTGTACTCGCCAAACGCGACTTGGGCCAACGTGAAGGCGGCGGTGGACGGGGCAAACATCATCGTCTACCTGGGGCATGGCAACGGCTATCCGAACCCGTACGGCTCGACCGAGCTGATCGATCGCACGAACGGCTGGGGATTGAACACCAGCACCTCGAATGGTGACGCAGACAGCTGGTCGGCCGGCACCCTCGTCTATTGCGGCGAGAAGGCCCTGCTCGGCACGCTGACCGGAAGCGACGGCGCGGCCCAGCGCACACACTGTGGCGGCGGGCCGATCACGCCGGCAGCGGGGTTCACCATGGTGTACGCGCAGGCCCACTACGCGCCCGGCTTTGGCGAGCGATACGAGCAGTCCACGCCCTTGACGACGCTGGCCGAGGCGCAGGCGCGCGTGGGGAACTACTCCCACCCGATCCTGACGCTCGGCGGCACGTTCATCGCCACCGCCTACAGCGATGCCAACGAGATCGTGAGTCGGCTGCTGACCCACTCGGGCACGACCTACGGCAGTCTGTTCGCCGCGGGGCGCGGGTATTCACCATCGACGCTCACCAAGAGCGCACACCCGAGCGTGGGTGGGGCCGAGACGTGGGTGCAACAGACAACGATCAGTGGCTTCCACTTCGGTGAGCCCGACTACTGGTATGCATTCGCCGGCGACCCGAACAGGACGCCGGGGAGCGGACAGCCGGCACTCATCGGCCCGTTCCGTGACATCGGAGCGTCCGGATTCATCAACGACATCCTGTGGTTGGCCGCCAGCGGCATCACGAGTGGCTGCGCGCACGAACGATTCTGTCCCACGATGACGGTGACGCGCGAACAGATGGCCAGCTTCCTCGCGCGCGGCCTGGGCCTGCCTGCCACCGGTGCCGACTACTTCAGCGACGACGCGGGTTCCCCGCATGAGCCCGACATCAATCGGCTGGCTGCCGCGGGTATAGCGTCCGGCTGTGGCGATGGCCGGTACTGTCCGGCCCTCCACGTCACGCGGGAGCAGATGGCCAGCTACCTGGCTCGAGCGCTCGGGCTGCCCGCCACGGGCACGGACTACTTCGGAGACGACCACGCGTCGATACACCAGGCCGACATCAATCGGCTGGCTGCCGCCGGCATCGCATCCGGCTGTGGCGGCGGCAACTACTGTCCGGGAGTCTCCGTGACGCGCGAACAGATGGCCGCATTCCTCCACCGATCGCTCGGAAACTGACACCCACCCATCCGTACTATTCCGGACCCCACCACCCGGGCGTAGCCTCGGCCGCGATGTTCACCACCGCTCGCCGGCTGGCCGGTATCCCCCTTGTGTTCGGCATGCTGTTCGGCGCCGCGCCAGTCGCCGCCGCCGAGCCGGAGGCCACGCGGACGCCGGAGGCGACGCTTCCGTCCCCGCCTCTCGCGCCGACGAGCCCGCCGACGATTCATTCCGAGATGCTCGCCGCGGCCCCCGAGATCGGCGCGGAGCCCTTCGTCCAAGGTGACGTGCCAGAGCCGCTCGCCGCTCCCGAAGCGGCGATCCAGGGCGGCGAGGGTGTCGGTGGCGTCGCGTCGCTGCCGAACGGCCTGACCCGTGAGGTGTACGGCTACCTGCCGTACTGGGCGCTGGACGCCTCCCTCCGTCAGCACCTGCGTTACGACCTGGTCTCTACCATCGCCTACTTCAGCGTGCACGCGCAGCCGAGTGGGACGCTCCTCAAGAGCGGCGTGAGCTGGTCGGGATGGGCCTCGTCGCACATGACCGACGTGATCAACCGCGCCCACAGCCGCGGCGTCGGCGTCCACCTCACCGTCACCATGATGGCGTGGGGCGGCGACTACAGCGCGATGACTGAGCTCCTCAACAACGCATCGGCCCGCGCCAGCCTGGCGAGCGACATCGCCGCGACGGTCGCGGCTCGCAATGCCGACGGGGTAAACCTCGATTTCGAGCCGGTCCCCAACTCCCTCCAGTCGCAGTACACGACGTTCGTGCGCGAAGTGAAGGCGGCACTCGTCGCCGCCGGGGTGGGGAACTACCTCACCGTCGCGGCGACCGGAGGCGCGGCGGCGTGGGACGAGGGCTACGACCTCGTCGGCCTGACGGCGGCCGGCGCGGCGGACGCGATCATGGTCATGGGGTACGACTTCAGCTGGGCGGGCTCGGCACGCGCCGGCGGCGTGGCCCCGATCTACAGCCCGTACATCTTCGACGTCCGGGACGCGATGACGAGCTACCTCGCCGTTCTCCCCGCGAGCAGGCTCATCTGGGGCGTGCCGTACTACGGTCGCGCGTGGACGACACAGACCTCATCGGTCAACGCGTTGACGTGCAGGTCGGCCACCATCTGCCCGACCGTCAATGACGTGGCAATCGGAAGGTCGTGGGCGCCACGATACGTGGACGCCCTCGAGGCCGTCGGCAGCCACGGACGCGTATGGGACGGCAACGGCCAGGTCCCGTGGTACACGTACCACAGCGCCACGTATAACTCCCCGGTTCAGGGCTACTACGATGACGCCGATTCGCTGCGCGCCAAGTACGCGATGGTCAAGGCGAACGGCATGCGCGGCGTGGGCATCTGGCACCTGCTCATGGACGTCGATCGTCCGGAGCTCTGGGACGAGCTGAAGCGGAACTTCGATGACCTGCCCTACTCCGACGTCGCATGGTCGCCGTTCCTGCAGGACATCATCTGGCTCACCGATACGGGCATCACGCTCGGCTGCGGTGGCGGGCGCTTCTGCCCTGGCGCGGCGGTCACCCGCGAGCAGATGGCCAGCTTCCTGGCGCGCACAGTGAACCTGCCCCCAGCCACGATGGACTACTTCACCGACGACATCGGCTCGCTCCACGAGGGCGACATCAATCGCCTGGCGGAGGCCGGCATCACCTTCGGGTGCACCCCGACGACCTTCTGTCGCGACCGAATCGTCACGCGCGAGCAGATGGCGAGCTTCCTGGCACGCGCCTTTGCCCTGCCGGGGGGGTCTCCGGACTTCTTCAGCGACGACACCGGGAGTCAGCACGAGGCCGATATCAACAGCGTTGCCACCGCCGGCATCACGTCCGGCTGCGGTGGGGGCCGTTACTGTCCGGCCTCGTCGGTGACCCGCGAGCAGATGGCCGCCTTCCTGCACCGCGCCAGGGGCGACTGAACCACGCCGCCGATGGGCCCACCGTCCGGTGGCTCCATTTGTCTATCGTCGGAGGCGCCGTCGGTCGGTACGTTGCGAGGGACGCAAGCCACTCGTACCCCGGAGCCTCCGCAGTGCCCAACCGCCCGCACCGACGCCTCCTGACCTCGCTCCTCGGCGCCACGCTGCTGGCCGGCATGCTCGTTCCGGCGCTCGCCCGACCGGCGGCAGCCGCGGACGGCGCAAGCTTCGCCGCGGCCGCGAATGCCCGCCGCGCCATCGCCGGCGTCGGTCCGGTCGCCGTTCACGCGACGATCGACCAGATCGCTGTCGAACGCGGCCACGAGATCGCTGCCGACGAGCAGATCGGGCACGATTTCCCGGCCCTGATCGCCCGCTTCGCCCAGCTCGGCGTCTGCTGGGAGGCGCTCGGCGAGATCGTCGCCATGAACGGCTCCGGCGCCGTCGACACCTTCATCCAGCAGTGGATGAACTCGACGGTGCATCGCGGGGTCATGCTCGACGGCAACTACACGCACGTCGGTGGCTACTCGAAGCAGGGCGGCGATGGCCGCCACTATGGGGTCATGATCTTTGCCCGGGTTTGCGGTGCGACGCCCGCGCCATTGCAGGTCACGGGTCCGGGCGGCTTCTACGACACGCACGGCTCCCAGTTCGGGGCGGACATCGCCTGGCTCGTGCAGGCCGGGATCACGACTGGCTGTACCCCGGGCTACTTCTGCCCGACGGCGCCGGTAACCCGCGAGCAGATGGCGAGCTTCCTGAAGCGGGCGATCGCCCTTCCGTCCGCCCCGCTGGACTATTTCGAAGATGACTGGTCCAGCCTGCACCAGGACGACATCAACCGACTTGCGCATGCGGGCATCACGGGCGGATGCTCGATCGTCCAGTACTGCCCGACGAGAACCGTCACCCGCGAGCAGATGGCCGCGTTTCTCGTCCGGGCGCTCGGGCTGCCGCCGACGAGCGCGGATTACTTCTGGGACGACGACGGAAGCCCGTTCGAGGACGACATCAACCGTGCGGCGGCGGCCGGCATCACCGGTGGCTGTGGCTCCGGGCGCTATTGCACCGGCGACCCGGTGACGCGCGAGCAGATGGCGGCATTCCTGTATCGCGCCTTCGACTGACGGTGTCGGCTGTCGGTGCCGGTAGAATCGGCACCAGATGACCACGACCATCCCCGCCGGGACCGGACGCCGCAACGACGGGCGCGTGCCGAACCAGCTGCGCCCGGTCAAGATCGTCCCTGACTACCTGAAGTTCGCCGAAGGATCGGTGCTCATCCGTGTCGGCGACACGCGCGTCATCTGCGCCGCGACCATCGAGGACCGCGTACCGGGCTGGATGCGCGGCAAGGGCCGCGGCTGGGTGACCGCCGAGTACAGCATGCTGCCGCGAGCGGGCACGGAGCGCAGCCAGCGCGAGGCAGCGCGCGGGCAGATCGGCGGTCGAACGCACGAGATCCAGCGGCTCATCGGCCGCTCGTTGCGAGGCGTGATCGACATGACGCGCCTCGGCGAGCGGACGATCACGCTCGACTGCGACGTCATCCAGGCCGACGGCGGGACTCGCACGGCCAGCATCACCGGCGCCTACGTGGCGCTCGCGCGGGCGCTCCACAAGTTCGGGATGGCGTATCTCGTGACCGGTCAGGTCGCCGCGGTGAGCGTCGGCATTGTGAGCGGGCTGCCGTACCTCGACCTCGATTACTCGGAGGACTCGACGGCCGATGTCGACTTCAATGTAGTCATGACCGACGACGATCGGCTCATCGAGGTGCAGGGCACGGCCGAGCATGGCGCGTTCACGCGGCAGCAGATGGATGGCATGGTCGACCTCGCGGCGGCGGGCATCCGACAGCTCTTCGCGCTCCAGCACGCCGCCATCGAGGCCCCCCCGGGCGCAGCGGGCGGGTGAGCCGGCGCCTCCTCGTCGCCACAGGCAACGCCGGCAAGCAGCGCGAGTTCCGGCGCCTCCTGGCGCATCTGCCTGCCGACGTCGTCACACCGGATGAGATTGGCCTGCAGCTGACGGTGGAGGAGCCACATTCGACTTACGCCGACAACGCAATCGCCAAGGCCGAAGCCTTCGCACGCGCATCGGGTCTCCTGAGCCTCGCGGACGACTCGGGCATCGAGGTCGCCGCGCTCGACTGGGGCCCGGGCGTGCGCAGCGCCCGCTGGGGGCGGGGCGACGGACTGGACGCGGACCGGCTGGTCGAGGCGGTCCAGGGCGCCAGCGACCGGCGCGCACGGATGGTCTGCGCGCTCGCCGTCGGCATCCCCGGCGCCGACCGACCCGAGGTCGAGCTCTTCGCCGGCGTGATGGAGGGGATGCTCGCGCGCGAGCGTCGGGGAGAAGGCGGATTCGGATACGACCCGGTCTTCCTCGTGGCGAGCGGGATCACCACCGCTGAGCTATCCGAGGCGGAGAAGGATCGCGTCAGCCATCGCGGGCGTGCCGTGGCCGCCGCCACGCCCATGCTCCTTGAGCTCCTGGCCGAGCATTAGCCCATCGGTCCGTGCGGCCAACTTACCATCGTCCGGTCGTCCGCATGGCATGCTGCGCATAGGGTCTGTGGATGTCGTGGCGCCGTCATGCCGCGACGGCCGCCTGCCTGAACCGCACCGGAGCCCTCAGATCGTGTCCCGACCACTCTCCTCCGCCCTCGCCCTCCTGTTGGTCCTCGCCGCCGCGGCGCCCGCTGCAGCAAGCGAGCCCGAGCCGGATCCGAAGCTCGTCCCCGAGGCGGGCGAGATTGTCCCCGGCGAGGTAATCGTCAAATGGCACGACGAGGGGATCGGGTCCGAGGCCGCGGAGGCACATGGCCTGTCGGTCGTAGCCGAGCTCGGGAGTCCGGAGACAGCCCTGCCGGAGGTCGTCTCGACGGAAGGCCGCCCGGTCGACGAGGTCATCGCCGAGCTGCGTGCCGATCCAAGGGTCGACTATGCCGAGCCCAACTACGTCCTTGCACTCGCGGAGGATCCGACCGTGGCCGCGGTCGGCGTCAACGATCCCAAGACTGGGCCGCAGTACTCCCTCGATCGGATGCGGGTCCGCGACGCCTGGGCATTCACGACGGGCGGGGGCGGGACGGTGGCTGTGCTCGATACCGGGATCGACTTCGGTCACGCCGACTTCGCCGGACGTATCCTTCCCGGGCACGACTTCGTGAACAATGACGACAACGCCGTAGACGACAACGGCCACGGGACGTGGGTGTCGGGGATCATCGCCGCCAACGCGAACGACGGGATCGGGATCGCCGGCGTCAGCTGGCAGGACCGGATCCTGCCGGTGAAGATCATGAACGCGGCCGGCACCGGCGACACGTCGGACCTCACCTCGGGCATCGTGTGGGCCGCGGACCACGGGGCGACCATCATCAACATGAGCGTTGGCGGCTTCCCGTACTCACAATACGTCCACGACGCGATCCGCTACGCATGGAGCAGGGACGTCGTGCTCATCGGCGCGGCCGGCAACAGCGCCGTCGACGGCCCATTCTTCCCGGCGAGCTACCCGGAGGTCATCTCGGTCAGCGCGACCCAGGTCGACGACGAGTTCAGCAACTGGTCGAACTACGGCGCCGATGTGGACGTCAGCGCCCCGGGCGCATCGGTCCTCACCACCAACTGCCCGGTCTGCAAGCCGATCGAGCAGGACATCTCTGGCGACCACGGATACACCTACATCAGCGGTACCAGCTTCGCGGCGCCGAACGTCGCCGGCGTCGTGGCGCTCATCCGGGCCCGCTATCCGAGCATGCCCAACGCATGGGTCGTGGATCGCCTGAAGTCGACCGTTGACGACCTCGGGTATGGCGGATGGGACAGGCGTTATGGTCACGGGCGCGTAAACGCGCTCCGGGCCGTTGGCGGATCCCCGGCCGCCATCTCCCTCGGCGGCGGTGACAACCTCGAGTATGACAACACCCTCGCGGAGGCGACGCTCGTCCCGGTGGGGGCAACGCTCCAGCCCAACATCTACCCCGCCGGCGACGTCGACGTCATTGCGGTGGATGTGCCGCGCGCGGGCCGGCTCGACGTCACCGTCGTCCCTGTCGTCGACAACCGCGCCTGGCCATGGCACAAGAACTCGCTGACGGTCGACGTCGTGCTCAACATGTACCACGCCAACGGCACCCACATCGCCACCGTCGATGACGCGAACCCCGCGGCGACCGACCGCGGCTCGGTGCAGATGAGCGGCCCCGGGCGCATCCTGCTCCGCGTCCACAACTACACCCCGAACGGGAACCGCAACGCGTACACGATCTCGACCGCCTATGTCGACAACGTCGGCTTCTTTGACACCGGGGACAGCCCGTTCGAAGCCGAGATCGACTGGCTGTCCAGGACAGGCATCACCAGCGGATGCAGCGATACCCTGTTCTGCCCCACGGCCTCCGTGACGCGCGAGCAGATGGCGAGCTTCCTCGCCCGCGCGGGGCAGTTGCCGGCCGGAACGGACTACTTCACTGATGACGACTCGAGCGCCCACCAAGCCGACATCAACCGTCTTGCCGCGGCAGGCATCGCGACCGGCTGCGGCGGCGGGCAGTACTGCCCCAACGGCACCGTGACCCGCGAACAGATGGCGAGCTTCCTTGCGCGCGCCCTGAACCTTCCCGGGACCGGCACCGACTTCTTCAGCGACGATGAGGCGAGCCAGCACGAGGGCGACATCAACCGTCTTGCCGCGGCAGGCATCGCGACCGGCTGCGGCGGCGGGCAGTACTGCCCCAATGGCACGGTGACCCGCGAGCAGATGGCCGCCTTCCTGCACCGCGGCTTCAGCGGCAGCTAGTCAGCGTCACCGGCTCGAGCCGGCGATCCCGGACGGGCGTCGACGCTCGGTTAGAATGGCCGCGCCCCAAGGAGATCGGAATGTCCCAGCGTGCGGAGGTGCGCATCCACCCGACCGCCGAGGTGTCTCCCACCGCTGACATCGGCCATGGCTCGAGCATCTGGAACCAGGCCCAGGTGCGCGAGCGCGCCCGGATCGGCGCCCGTTGCATCGTGGGCAAGAACGTCTATGTCGACGCCGATGTCGTCATCGGCGACGACGTCAAGATCCAGAACAACGTGTCGCTGTTCCGTGGCGTGACCGTGGAGGATGGCGTGTTCATCGGCCCGCACGTGTGCTTCACGAACGACCGCCTGCCGCGCGCGATCAACCCGGACGGCAGCCGCAAGGGCGACGACGACTGGCAGGTCAGCCCGACCCTGGTGCGCCGCGGCGCCGCGCTCGGCGCGAACAGCACCATCCTGCCCGGCATCTCGATCGGACGCTGGGCGATGGTCGGGTCGGGGAGCGTCGTCACCCGCGACGTGGCCGACCACGAGCTAGTGGCCGGCAATCCCGCGCGGCGGCTGGGCAGCGCGTGCGCCTGCGGGCAGCCGCTTCGCGACGACGCCGACGGGCAGCCGTTCGATGGGCCGTGCCCGAGCTGTGGCACCGGGTTCCCGCCGGAGCACGCCGAGTGAAGGTCCTCACCGTGGTCGGGGCGCGTCCCCAGTTCGTCAAGGCTGCCCCCGTCAGCCGCCACCTGCGCGTCGCCCACGTCGAGATCCTCGTCCACACCGGGCAGCACTACGACGATGCCATGAGCGCCTCGTTCTTTCGCGATCTCGAGATCCCCGAGCCGGACGTCAATCTTGAGGTCGGCAGCGGCCCGCACGGTGCCATGACCGGCGAGATGCTGCAGCGGCTCGAGCCGGTGATCCTCGACCACCAGCCCGACGGCGTGCTCGTCTACGGCGACACCAACTCGACGCTGGCCGCGGCGGTCGTCGCGTCGAAGATCGCCCTCGACGGCGGGCGACGCCCGTGGCTTGCGCACGTGGAGGCCGGGCTGCGATCGTTCAACCCGCGGATGCCCGAGGAGCGCAACCGTATCGTGGCCGATCACCTCTCCGACCTGCTGCTCGCCCCGACCGAGACCGCCATGGCGCACCTGGCGCGCGAGGGTCTGGCCGGTCGCTCCGAGCTGGTCGGCGACGTGATGGTCGATGCGCACGGGTGGGCCGTGGCGCGCGCGGCGGATCATCTGCCGCCGGTCGCGCGCGAGCACGATCGGTACGTGCTGCTCACCCTGCACCGCGCCGAGAACGTCGACGACCCGCAGCGCTTCGGCCGCATTCTCGACGGCCTGGCGGTCGACCTGCCGGTCATCTTCCCGGTCCACCCGCGCACGCGGGCCAGCCTCGACCGGGCCGACCGGCCGCTGCCGCCCAACGTCATCGCCATCGAGCCGGTCGGCTACCTCGAGATGGTGGCGCTCGAGGCGAATGCGCATGCCATCGCCACCGACTCGGGCGGCGTGCAGAAGGAGGCGTACCTTTCCGGCGTGCCGTGCGTCACCCTCCGCTCCGAGACCGAGTGGGTCGAGACCGTCGAGGCCGGCTGGAACCGCGTGGTCGACGCCGATGCAACCGCCCTGGCGGCCGCGCTCGACGACCCGGCATTCATGGACCGCCGCCGGGCACGACCGTCGCTGTACGGCGACGGGCGCGCTGCGGAGCGCATCGTGGAAGCACTCGCACGACAGCAGTCGCGCGCCGGGGACCCCGCACGGATGCCACAGGAGGCCTAGCAGCACGTGATTCCGATGGCGCGCCCGCAGATGGGCGAGGAGGAGAAACAGGGCGTCTGGGAGGCGATGGCCTCCGGGATGCTGGCCCAGGGCCCTCGCGTGCGCGAGTTCGAGGAGCGCTTCGCCGCCTTCATCGGCGCCGGCTACGCGGTGGCCGCCAGCTCCGGCACGACCGCGCTGCACCTCGCGCTGCTGGGGTACGGGGTCGGCCCCGGCCACGAGGTCGTCACCGTTCCGTTCACGTTCATCGCCAGCGCCAACAGCATCCTGTACACCGGCGCGCGGCCGGTGTTCGTGGACGTCGACGAGCGCGACTTCACGATCGACGTGGGGCAGATCGAGGCGGCCATCACCGAGCGCACGAAGGCGATCATGCCGATCAGCCTCTACGGCCAACCGGCCGACCTGCCGGCCATCGCTGCCATCGCCGAGCGCCACGGCCTCGTGCTGGTCGAGGACGCCTGCCAGGCCCACGGCGCCGCGGTCGAGGGCCGCCACTCCGGGACATGGGGCGCCGGCACGTTCAGCTTCTACCCGACCAAGAACATGACGACCGGCGAGGGCGGCATGCTCACCACCGACGACGGGGAGCTGGCAGAACGTGTCCGGCTGCTGCGCGAGCACGGCATGAAGGTGCGCTACCACCACGACATCCTCGGCTACAACTTCCGCATGACCGATATCGCCGCCGCCATCGGTCTCGCGCAGCTGCCGAAGCTGGCCGGCGCCAACGAGCGGCGCCGCGCCATCGCCGCGCGCTACGACGCGGAGCTGCACGGCGTCATCACGCCGTTCGTGCGACCCGGCGTGACCCACGTCTACCACCAGTACACGATCCGGGTGAACGAGCGCGACGCGTTCGCCGAGAAGCTCAAGCTGCGGGGCGTCGGCAGCGCCATCTACTACCCGATCCCGGTGCACCGGCAGAAGCCGTTCCTCGCGCTCGGCTACGGCGACGAGCGCATGCCGGTCACCGAGCGCCTCACGGAGCAGGTCCTCAGCATCCCGGTCCACCCCGCGCTCACCGACGACGAGGTCGCGACGGTAATCGAGGCGGTGAACGCCACCGCCACCGAGCTCGGCCCCCTGGAGGTCGGGGCCCCGTCCCGATGAGCGACGCAGAGCGGCCTTCGCTGCGTGCCGGCGTGGTCGGCCTCGGCATGATGGGCCGCAACCACGTCCGGGTCTGGGACGAGTCGGTCCCCGGCGTCGAGCTGGTCGCCATGGCCGACCCCGACCCTGCCGCGCTCCAGCGTGCCAGCGGCGGCCGCCGCGCACGCGGCTACACCGAGCCGGAGCGGATGCTGGCCGAGGAGGAGCTCGACCTGGTCAGCATCGTGACGCCCACCGGCCTCCACCTGCCCGTCAGCGTGGCGGCGTTGCGCGCGGGAGCCAACGTGCTGGTCGAGAAGCCGATCGCGGCCACCCGCGAGGAGGCCGAGGCCATGATCGTCGCCGCCGCCGAGGCTGGGCGCATGCTGACGGTCGGACACATCGAGCGCTTCAACCCCGCCATCCGTGAGCTGCGCCGCCGGCTGGACGCCGGCGAGCTTGGCCGCATCTTCCAGGTCCATGCCACGCGGCTCGGACCATTCCCTGCGCGCATCCGCGACGTCGGCGTGGTGGTCGACCTCGCCCCTCACGACCTCGACATCATGCGCTACCTGGTCGGCTCCGAGCCGATCCGCATCTACGCCGAGACCGAGCGGCGCATCCATACCGAGCACGAGGACCTGTTCAACGGCATCATGAAGTTCGCGAACGGGGTGATCGGCATCCTGGACATCAACTGGCTGACGCCCACGAAGCGGCGCACGCTGACGGTGACCGGGGAGCGCGGGATGTACGTGGCCGACTACCTCGCCCAGGACCTGGTCTTCTACGCGAACCCCGAGGCCGCCGAGACCTGGCAGAACCGCGGGGCCGATGGCGTTGGCGCGCCGATCACCTCGGTCGCCGAGGGTGAGATGACCCGGCGCCCGATCCGGCGCGAGGAGCCGCTGGCGGTCGAGCTCACGGCCTTCGCCGAGGCGGTGCGCCAGGGCGGCGCGCCGCCCGTGGAGCCGCACGACGCGATGGTCGCGCTGCTGCTGGCGCGCAAGATGGTCGAGTCGGCCCTCACCGGCCAGGTCGTCGACGGCACCGCGCTGGCGGAGGCGCTGACGTGAGGATCGCGGTCGTCGGGCTCGGGCACATCGGCCTGCCGCTGGCGGTCCAGTACGCGTCGCGCGGCCACGAGGTGCTCGGCATCGACATCGACCCGCGCATCGTCGACGCCCTCAACCGCGGCGAGCCGCCGCACCGCGACGAGGCCGCGGTCTCCGACCAGATCCCCGGCCTCGTCGAGGCCGGCCGGCTGCGGGCCGCGACCTGGCAGGATCCTGCCGGCTTCGCCGACGCCGAGGCGGTCGTCGTCATCGTGCCGGTCGTGGTCGACGCCGACCGGCAGATCGACTTCAAGCCGATCGACGCCGCCACGTCCGACATCGCACGGCATCTCGGCCCGGGTGCGCTGGTCGTCTACGAGACGACCCTGCCGGTCGGTACGACCCGCGACCGCTTCGGGCCGGAGCTGGCCGCCGGCAGCGGGCTCGAGCTCGACCGCGACCTGTTCCTGGCGTTCAGCCCGGAGCGGGTCCTCGTCGGGCGGGTGCTGGTCGACCTGCGCCGCTACCCGAAGATCGTGGGCGGCACGAGCCCCGAGAGCACGCGACGAGCGGTGGCCTTCTACACTGCCGTGCTCGACGACGCCACCGAGGTGCGCGCCGTGGCCAGCGCCGAGGCCGCCGAGATGACGAAGCTGGCCGAGACGACTTACCGCGACGTGAACATCGCGTACGCCAACGAGCTGGCGCGCTACGCGTCTCGCCACCGGATCGACGTGACCGAGGTCATCGATGCCGCGAATTCGCAGCCGTACAGCCACATCCACTCCCCGGGTGTCGGCGTCGGCGGGCACTGCATCCCGGTCTACCCGCACTTCCTGTTCAACGACGATCCCGACCTCCGCCTGCCGCCGCTCGCGCGCGAGATCAACGAGGGCATGGGCGCCTTCACGGTCGACATGATCGAGGATCGGCTTGGCTCGCTCGACGGCCAGCCCGTGCTCGTCCTCGGTATCGCCTACCGCGGCGACGTGGAAGAGGATGCCTTCAGCTCCGCCTTCCGCCTGCGCGACGAGCTGCTGGCCGCCGGCGCGCGGGTCCACGGTCACGATCCGTACTTCGACGCCGACCACCTGCGGCGCCTCGGCTTCGAGCCGTACGACCTGGATGCGCCGGTGCCGATCCGGGTGGCCGTGCTCCAGGCCGCGCACGAGGCCTATCGCTCGATGGACCCGGCCGCGATCCCCGGCCTCCAGCTGTTCGTGGACGGCCGCAACGCGATCGACCGCGAACCGTACGAGCGCGCCGGGATCGGGTATGTCGGCATCGGGCGCTGAGGCGGCGCCGGAGGCGCCCAGCGTGGGGCTCGCCGCCGGCCGCGGCGTGTGGGTCGTGCTGCCGACCTACAACGAGCGCGAGAACCTCGAGCCGGTGGCGGCCGCCATCCTGGCCGCGCTGCCGGAAGCCTCGCTCCTGGTCGTCGACGACGCCTCGCCGGACGGCACCGGCGAGCTGGCCGACACGCTCGCCGCGCGCGAGGCGCGCGTATCGGTCCTGCATCGGCCGGCCAAGGAAGGGCTCGGGGTCGCCTACCGGGATGGCTTCCGGTGGGTCCTCGAGCGCCCAGGGACGCGCGCGGTGGTGCAGATGGACGCCGACTTCAGCCACGACCCGGCCGTCCTGCCAGGGCTGCTGGCGCCGCTCATGGGCACCGCCGACCTCGTGCTCGGCACGCGCTACATGGCCGGTGGTGACACCGTCGGCTGGCCGCTCCGCCGCCGGCTCCTCAGCCGCGGCGGCACCCTCTTCGCGCGCACCGTCCTGCTGCTCCCGTACCGCGACCTCACCGGCGGCTTCAAGGCATGGCGCGCCGAGCTGCTCGACGCCATCCGGCTGCGCGAGACGAGCGGCTCGGGGTACGGCTTCCAGATCGAGACGACGTGGTGGGCGCACCGCCGCGGCGCGAGGATCGTCCAGGTCCCGATCGTCTTCCGCGAGCGCGTGGCCGGCGCCTCGAAGATGGACGGCGCCATCGTGCGCGAGGCGATGCTGCTCGTCCTCGCCCTGCGCTGGCGGGCCATCCGCGACGTGCTCGGCCGCCGGTGACCGGACCCCTCCCGGCCACGTGCGCCGGTCGCCGCCATCGGCTAGGATGGCGCCTCGCCCAGCCCGGCGGCCGCGAGGGCCGCAGCCGAGCCGCCGCATGACCACGAGCCGATGAGCTTTCGATCACGACCCGTCCTCGACCGCCGACACCGCCCGCGCTGGCAGGATGAGCTGCGCACCCAGCAGCTCACCGTGGCGGCCTTCGCGGTGGCCATCGCCGTCGCCCTCGGCATCTTCGGCGCGGCCGCCTGGAACGGCTTCTGGGAATCGCACCTGCGACCGGTGGCATCGATCGAAGGCGTCACCTTCGACCGCTCCGACCTCGACGTCCGTCGCCGCATCCTGATCGCCGAGGGCAGCGCCACCATCGCGGAGCTGCAGGCCCAGCTCGGCGGTCCGCGCGACCAGCTGATCCAGCAGCAGATCGACCAGGTCAGCTTCGAGCTGTCGGACCTCGATGGTGCCGCCGCCACGTCGCTGGTGGACGGCGCCGTGCTCGTCAGCCGCGCCGAGGACTACGGCGTATCGGTCGGTGACGACGAGGTGGATGAGGCCATCGCGGTGCGAGTCACGCTCCCGGAGCTGGTCCGCGCCGAGCTGATCCTGGTCAACGCGTTGCCGGACGATGCCGAGGCCGGCGCCGAGCCGACCGAGGAACAGCTCGAGGCGGCACGCGAGGAGGCTGCGGCGGCGCTCGACCGGGTCGAGGGCGGCGAGGCGTTCGCCACGGTCGCCACCGAGGTGAGTGATGACTTCACCGCGGCATCCGGCGGATCGCTCGGCTGGTTCGGCGCCGACGACGCATCGTACGGCGCCTACTTCGAGGCTATCGGCGACGCCGAGGCAGACGACCTGGTCGGGCCGGTCGAGACCGATGGCGGCTTCGCCGTCCTCGGGCTGCTCGAGCGCCGCGAACGGACGACCGATGGAGGGCTGCGCGAGGTGCTGGCACGCCAGAACATCGACGACGCCACCTATCGCGGCTTCATCCGCGACGAGCTGCTGGTCGAGGCCTTCCGCGCCCACTTCGGCGACGAGGTCGTCGTCTCACCGGCCGCCCAGCGCCGCGTGGCCCAGGTCTTCATCGCCGCGCCGACCGGGGCGGTCGTCCCGCAGGAGCGCGCGCGCCACGTCCTGATCCAGCCGCTCCCCGATGCCGCCGACCAGTCCAGCGCGACCGACGAGGAGTGGGCGGCCGCCCTGGCAGACGCGGAGGAGGTCCGCGAGGCGCTGAGCGCCGACGACGCCGACTGGTTCACCATCGCCGCCGAGCGCAGCCACGACACCGGCTCGGGCGCCCGCGGCGGCGACCTCGGCTGGTACGACCCGGCCAACACGGGCTTCGTGATCGAGTTCTCCGACGGGCTGGCCGATCTCGAGGTCGGCGAGCTGAGCGAGC
>CAYVCE010000041.1:0-2853 GCA_964449915.1 uncultured Steroidobacteraceae bacterium
CCGATGACGGCCACCCGAGAGCCATCGGCCCCCGTCCACGGCAGCGACGCCATGCGCCTGGTCGGCGCCGAGGTCGAGGTGCCGATCCTGCCGTCAGGAACGCGCCGCTACGTCAACCTCGACTACGCGGCGTCAGCGCCCGCGCTGCGCGTCGTCCACGATGCCATCGAGGAGCTGCTCGCCTGGTACTCGAGCGTGCATCGTGGCGCCGGCTTCAAGTCGCGCGCCTCGACCGCGGCCTATGAAGGAGCGCGCGAGTCGATCCGCGCCTTCGTGAACGCGCGACCCGACGACGCCGTCATCATCACCCGCAACACGACCGACTCGATCAACCTCCTTGCCGGCACGCTCCCGGAGGGGACGCACGTGGTTGCCTTCGCGGGGGAGCACCACGCCAACCTGTTGCCGTGGAAGCGCATCGGCGTGCGCTACCTTCCGGTGCCCGAGACCCCGGCCGACATGCTCGAGCAGCTCGCCGTCACCCTCCGCGACCTGCCCCATTGCGAGGACCCGCACCTCGTGGCGGTGACCGGCGCGTCGAACGTGACCGGCGAGATCTGGCCGCTGGGCGAGATCGCGCGCGTGGCCCATGAGCACGGTGCGCGGCTGCTGGTCGACGCGGCCCAGCTGGCGCCGCATGCGCCGATCGACATGCAGCGCGACGGGATCGACTACCTCGCGCTCTCCGGGCACAAGCTGTACGCGCCGTACGGGGCGGGAGCGCTGGTCGGCGAGCGCGATTGGCTCAGCGCCGGCGACCCGTTCCTGCGTGGGGGCGGCGCCGTCAAGCTGGTGACCATCGAGGAGACGCTGTGGGCCGAGCTGCCCGATCGCCAGGAGGCGGGCTCACCCAACGTCCTCGGCGCCGTGGCCATGGGCGTCGCCTGTGACGCGCTGGCCGCTGCGGGCATGGACCGCATCGCGACCGAGGAAGCCGAGCTGTTGGCATACGCGCGCGAGCGGCTCTCCACCGTCGAGGGATTCGAGGCGTACGGCGTCTGGGCGCCCGACCATCCGCGCGTCGGCCTGCTGACCTTCAACCTGCGGGGCGTGCCGTACGACCTGCTCGCCAGCGTGCTGTCGGCCGAGTACGGCATCGGCATCCGCCACGGCTGCTTCTGCGCCCACCCGCTCATGGTGCGGCTGCTGCACGTCGACGATGCAGAGATCAGTCGGCTGCTCGACGAGACCCGTGCCGGACATCACGAGCGGCTGCCCGGCGCGGCGCGCATGAGCCTGGGACTCGGCTCAACCAGGGCCGACCTCGACAGCCTGACCGATGCGCTGCGGGCGATCGGCACCGATGGGCCGCGCTGGACGTATGCCGTGAACCCGCAGACCGGGGAGTACGAGGCAGACCCCGATCCCCGACCGCTCCCGGCGCTCTCGATGCGCCTCGAGGATCACGCACACGGCCATGGCGAATCCGCCTGATGCGGTCAAGTTGGATCGTTGCGCGTACCGTACGTAATGACATGCGGAACATGACGTCTCAGCTCTCGCGTCTCCGGGGCCCGGTCGCCTTCTGGGCGCTCGCCGGCGTCGCGCTGCTCGTCAGCCACGACGCGATCCTGCTCGCTCAGGCAGGCCCGGGGCGAGCCCTGACCGATGTCATCCGCGACGCGGCACACGACTACTGGGGCACCGCCAGCCTGGTGCTCGCCATCGGCGGCGTCGCCGCGGTGTTGTGGACCGTCCTGCGGTTGCGCTCGCTCCGCGGCAGCGCGCGCTCCCTCGGCGCGACCCGGTTCGCGCCGACGCGCGCATTCCCGGCGCGATGGCTGCGCACCTGGCTCCGGCTGCTGCCGATCGTCGCAATCGCATTTGCCCTCCAGGAGAACGTCGAGCACTTCGCCATGCATGCGCATGCGCCGTGGCTCACCGCGCTGATCGGCCCCGAGTATCCGCTGGCGCTGCCGGTCATTGGCTTGATCACCGCACTCGCCGCACTCGGAGCGGCGGCGTTGAGCCACACCGAGCAGGCCCTGTTGGCCGCGATCGCCGACGCGCTGCGCGGGTTCATTGGCCGAGCGCCGCGCCACCTGGGCCATCCGCCGCGGCGCCTGGCCGTGCGGCGCCTCTCACCGCTGGCCGGCACATCGGCCGGCCGCGCCCCTCCCCGTGCCTTCGTCTCAGCCACCTGACACGAAGCACCCGCGGGCACATCCAACCGTGCCTGCCACACAGGAGAGCATTCACATGTTCCAGCGCATGGGACGCGCGGCCCTGGTGGGCGCCGTCCTGGCACTGACCCTCGGCACCGCCGCGGTCGCCGCCCATGAGTCACGCGACGTCGGCGACCACTCGATCGTGGTCGGCTTCGCGGGCGAGCCGGTCTACACAGGGCAGAAGAGCGGCCTGGAGTTCAGCGTCTTTCACGGCGAGGAGCCGATCGAGGGCCTCGAGGAGACGCTCGAGGCCACCGTGACCTTCGGCGACGAGTCGCGCGACCTTCCAATCAGCCGGCGCTTCGGAGAGCCGGGCTGGTACCAGTCGGTCTTTTTCCCGACCGCAGCCGGCCCGTACACGTTCCGGATCTTCGGCGAGGTCGAGGGGGAGCCCTTCGACGAGTCGTTCTCATCCGGGCCCGACACGTTCGGCGAGGTGCAGGACGTCACCGGCGGCCAGTTCCCGGTCCAGTTCCCGGCCACCGGCGACATCGTGCGCGACGCGGAGGCCGGGGCGGCTGCCGCGACGACGGCCACGGTCGCGCTGGTGCTGGGCGGCGCCGGGTTGGTGGCCGGGCTCGTCGCGCTCGGCCTGGTGCTGGCTCGACGTCGAGCATGACCAGATGACGATCTCCCGCGCCCGGCGCCTGGCTGGCGTCCTCGCGCTGCTCGCGCTGCTCGCCGC
>CAYVCE010000042.1:0-21988 GCA_964449915.1 uncultured Steroidobacteraceae bacterium
GCCAATCGCCTGCTGACCAAGGACTTCGCCTTCAGCGCCGATGAGCGTGAGGCGTTCGGCCTGCGCGGCCTGCTGCCGGATCGGGTCCTGACCATCGAGGAGCAGGTGGCGCTCGAGCTGGAGCGCCTGCGGCGCAAGGACGACCCCCTCGAGCAGTACATCGGCCTGGCGGCGCTCCAGGACCGCAACGCGACGCTCTTCTACCGGGTCCTGGCCGAGAACCTGGAGGAGCTGCTGCCGATCGTGTACACGCCGACCGTCGGGCTCGCCTGCCAGGAGTACAGCCACATCCTGCGTCGAACGCGGGGCGCCTGGATCACGCCCAGCGACCGCGACCGCATCCCGGACATCCTGCGCAACGGCCCCTACACCGACGTCCGCCTGATCGTGGTGACCGACAACGAGCGCATCCTGGGCCTCGGCGACCTCGGCGCGGGCGGCATGGCGATCCCCATCGGCAAGCTGGCGCTGTACACCGCCGCCTGCGGCATCTACCCCGGCCTGACGCTGCCCGTCAGCCTGGACGTCGGGACCGACAACCCCGACCTGCTCGCCGATCCGCTCTACATCGGCCATCGAGCGCCAAGACTGCGCGGTGCCGAGTACGACGCGCTCGTCGACGCTTTCGTGGCCGGCGTGGCCGACGTGTGGCCCGGCTGTGTCATCCAGTGGGAGGACTTCAAGCACTACAACGCTCTGCGTATCCTCGACCGCTATCGCGACCGCGTGCCATCGTTCAACGACGACGTGCAGGGCACGTCAGCCGTCGTACTGGCCGGCGTGCTGTCCGGCCTGCGCATCGTGGGCCAGCCGCTTCGCGGTCAGCGCATCCTGCTGGCCGGCGCGGGCGCGGCCGGGATCGGGATCGCGCGCCTGCTGAGGGAAGCCATGGGCGAGGAGGGCATGTCGCCCGACGAGATCGGCCGCGCCCTCGTGCTCTTCGACTCGAAGGGCATCGTGCATGCCGATCGAGACGACCTCGACGAGGCGAAACGCGGCGTCGCCGCGCCGCGCGAGCTGGGCCTCCCACGCGACGCCGACCTTCCGGCCGCGGTGCACGCGTATCGGCCCACCATCCTCGTCGGCACCACCGGCGTGGCCGGCACGTTCGCGGAGCCGGTGATCCGGGCCATGGCGGCGACCTGCGAGCGGCCGGTGATCATGCCGCTCTCGAACCCGACGGCGATCGCCGAGGCCCGCCCGTCCGACGTCCTGCGCTGGACCGACGGCCGCGCGCTCGTCGCCACCGGCAGCCCGTTCCCCTCGGTCGACGGTCGCGTCATCGGCCAGGCCAACAACGTCTTCGTCTTTCCCGGCCTCGGGCTCGGGACGATCGTGTCCGAGGCGACCCGCGTCACCGACCGCATGGTCCTCGCCGCGGCTCGAACCCTGGCCGCCGCCGTCACGCCGGAACGCCTTGCCAGCGGCGCGCTCTACCCGCCCATCGGCGGTCTGCGGGCCGTCTCGCGCTCGATCGCGCTCGCGGTTGCGCGCGAGGCGATCTCAGCCGGCCACGCTCCGGGCAACGAAGCACTCGAGGCAGCCGTCGACGCCGCCATGTGGTGGCCGGCCTACGTGCCCTACCGACGATCCTGACCGCCGCCGATCGGCACGCTCGAAGGGTCACAATGGCCCTATCCCGCGGCTCCCGGCGCGGCGTATTCCGGTGCCTTCAGCAGTACGAGGCACGGATCGATGAATCTTCCCGGACGCAACGCATGGAGTCGTGCAGCCGGCCTCGCCGCGATCGTGCTGCTCGCCGCCTGTTCCGCGAGCGCCGATGCACCGGGGACAGGCGAACCCAGGGTGATCGAGGTGACGATCGACGGATTCCACTTTGTTCCCGACCACTTCACCGTCAGCCAGGGAGAGTCGGTGCGCTTCATGGTCAGCAACCCCGACCGCATCGGCCACGAGCTGTTCCTCGGCACCGTCGCCGAGCAGGCGGCCCGCCGCGCATCGAACGTCGCCGAGCCGCCCGACGAGGAAGGCGTCGGGAACTTCGGATACGGCCTCTACCTGCCCGCCCTGACGGACGGGGAGTTCGACTACGTCTTCAGCAGCGAGGAGGACCTGCTCATCGGCTGCCATCTGCCGGGCCACTGGGAGGCGGGCATGGTCGCCACGATCGACATCGAGCCCTGACCCTCGGGCGATCAGGGCGCGCCGGCCGGCAGCTCCCCGATCGGCGCCGGTCGGGCGAAGAGGAAGCCCTGACCGATCGTTACGCCGAGATCGGCCAGCTTCCTGGCTTCCTCGATCGTCTCGACCCCTTCTCCCACCAGCGTGCAGCCGATCTCGGTCGCGAAGTGGACGATCCCGGCGACCATCGCCTGCCGGGCCGGATCGGCGTCGACGCCGCGGATCAGCCCGATGTCCAACTTCACGACGCTCGGTTTGAGCTCGATGATGTGCCGCAGACTGGCGTACCCGGCCCCGGCGTCGTCGATCGCAAGCCGGACCGATGGTCCCAGCTGTTCGATTGCCGCGCGCATCGCGGGGTAATCGGTGATCGGCATCCGCTCGGTGATCTCCAGGATCAGGTTCCGCGCGCTGCGCTCGACCAGCTCGCGAAGGCTGCCCGTGCTGACGAGCTCGGGAGACACGTTCAGGCTCAGCCAGCCAGAAGCCGGCAGGTCGACGGCGGCGGCCAGCGATGACTCCAGGCAGGCAAGCTCGAGCTCGACGCCGAGGCCGATCGACGCCGCACGGGCAAAGACGACGCTGGGCGGCTCGTCGTCGAATCGCGTCAGCGCCTCGTAGCCCATGATCCGGCGCGTTCCCATGTCGACGATCGGCTGGAAGACGGACACGAATCGATGATCCGCGATGATCGACTCGAGCCGATCCCGCGCGTCGGCCGCCACCCGGCCGGCGCGCAGGTGCGGTGTCAGCAGCGCGGAGGCGACACCGGCAAAGTCCGAGACCAACGGAAGCCAGCCGGTGACCCGTTGGCGATAGCCCGGTCCGGCCGAGGTCGCAAGCAGCACGCCGACCGTGATGCCGTCATCGGCCTGGATCGGCGCGTAGGCGGTGCAGGCCGACGCATCGCTCACGTCGCCACCGGGCGTTGCCGCCTCACCGGGCAGCTCCACCCACGGACCTGCTCGCGCCCGCTCGACCAGGTACGCAGATCGCGCCGGCGACATCTCGTGCGACATCACGGGCGCGGGGCCGTCGGCGGCATTCGAGGCGAGCGTGCGCAGGATGCCGCCTGGCTCAATCAGCATCACCGAGACGAGGTCCGCGCCTATCGAGCTTCGAACGGTCGCGCAGACGCCCGCCGCGGTCTGCTCCACGGTCGCGCCGGGCTGCATGCGGCCGACCGAGTCTGCAAGCGCTCGGCGCTCGCGCTGGGCGAGGTCGAGCTGGGCCTCGGTGGCGCGTTCCTGGCTCAGGTCGCGGATGAAGGCCGTGAAGCGCGCCGCGCCACCCGAGGCCAGCTCCACGACCGAGAGCTCGACCGGAAACTCCCGTCCGTCGCGGTGGAGCCCCTGGACCTCGACGCGATGGCCCAGGATGTGCGGAACGCCGGTGGCCAGGTATCGATCGGTCCCGCGCTGCTGACGCGACCGGTAGCGTCGCGGCACGATCGTCTCGCGCATGAGCTTCCCGCTCACCTCGGCCGCGCTCCAGCCGAAGATCCGCTCAGCCTGCTTGTTCCAGCGCACGATCAGCCCGTCGCGATCGATGCTGACCACCGCATCCAGCGCGGCCTCGAGGATCCGCCAGCTTTCGGAATCGTCTTCGGGTGACGGACTCGGGACGGCCATCCCTGCCACCTGTCAACAATTAAGGCTATTGACGCGCCCAATTCTGCACCGACAGTGGCAACGTCCACAAGATAGATGAGCCACATGCAAGTTTCGGCCAGCCCTGGATTCTCCAGGCAGGATCTCGGTCTCGCAGTTCTCGTCGCCGCCGGCGTCGGCGTTGCGTACGGGGCGGTGCGCGCTGACGGCGGTTCGCCGAGCCCATTCAACCACCTCGCCTACCTGCCAATCCTCGTGGCGGCGCACCGTTGGGGCTGGCGGGGAGGGCTGCTGACGGCGCTCCTGGCGGCATTCGTGATGGGTCCGCTCCGTTGGCTCATCGGCCTCGATGGCGGCGTGGAGGATCTCACCGCCTGGGGCGTGCGCGCAGCCTTCTTCCTGGCTGTCGGCGGACTGACGGGCTGGCTGTTCGACGACGCCCGCCGCGCGACCGCGAGCAGTCAGTCACACGCGTCCGAACTTGTCACCCGCGACGAGGAGCGCCAGAGTCTCGCCGAACGAGCCGAGCGCACCGCCGACCGCCTCCGCTTCCAGGCCTCGCTCCTGGAAGAGGTGCAGAGCGCTGTCATCGCGACCGATCTCCACAACCGGATCACCTACTGGAACCGCGCCGCGGATGCGATCTACGGCTGGACGTCGAAGGAGGCCGTCGGCCGCGACCTCCACGAGCTCATTTCGGACGATCCTGACTCCGCCAAGGCCGTCCCCCGCTCGGTCGTCCGCGACGGGAGGCGCTGGATGGGCATCACGCGCGACCGACGCAAGGATGGAAGCCGCGTGCTGACCTCCGTCTCCGCGGTGCCGCTCCGCGACGGCAACGGGCACATCACCGGCGGGATCGGCACCGCCGCCGACATCACAGAGCAGGAAGCGGCCGCGGATGAGGTGAAGGCCGTCGGGCTGCGCCTCGCCGCCGTGCTGAATGCGGCACCGCAGGCCATCGTCCTCATCGACGGCAACGGCCTCATCATCGAGTGGAACCGGGCCGCCGAGCGGATGTTCGGGTGGCTGCGCGAGGAGGCCGTCGGGCGCAGCGCCGCCGACCTCGTCGCGCCGATGAACATGCTCCATCATGGACGGGTAGGGCTTGCCGACCTCCCCGACGTCGCCGCGGGCGAGCTGCCGCCGGCCGTGCCACTCATGCTGCACGATCGAAACGGTGCCACCTTTGCGGCCGCGCTGGGCATGGCGCCCGTCGGCACGCCTGAGCACCCGAGCTACGCGATCTTCGTCAACGTGACGCCAACGCCCTCGATCTAGGCGAGCTCGCCGAGCACCGATTCCGTGTGCTCCCCGAGGCGCGGAGGCGGGAGGCGTGCGGGAACGCGCGCACCGTCGAGGCGGATCGGCGCCGGGGCCATGCGCACGCCGTCGATCGTATCTGTCCACGTTCCGTCGTGGGCCACGTCCATGGCGGCCAGCGCATCGCGCAGGCTGTTCACAGGTCCGGCGGGCACGTCGGCGGCTTCGAGCGCGGCCACCAGCTCATCCCGGCCACGGCGGCCGATGGCCTCGGCCAGAAGTGCGACGAGCTCCTCGCGGCGCGCAAGGCGCTGCGGATTGGTGCCATAGCGGCCGTCGGGATCGGTCAGGCCCAGCACCTCCAGCAATCGGCGGAACTGGGCGTCGTTGCCGACGGTCGCAACGAGGTCGCCGTCGGCGGCCGCAAAGGCCTGGTACGGCACGATGCTCGGGTGCGCGTTTCCATGGCGTCCCGGCTCCTCGCCGGTGGCCAGGTGGCTCCCGAGGACGTTGATGAGCGAGGTGACGCCGGCTTCGACGAGGCTCACCTGCACCGAACCGGCCCTGCCTCGCCCCACCAGCGCAGCCAGCGCCCCGACCGCGCACTCGAGGCCGGCAATGAGATCCAGCAGCGCGACCCCCACCTTCGTCGGGCCGCCGCCCGGCGCCCCCGTGACGGACATCAGCCCGCTGACCGCCTGGGCCAGCAGGTCGTATGCGGGACGGTCGGCATCGGCCCCCGGAAAGCCGCCGACGCTGGCCACGATCAGGGCCGGGTGACGGGCGCGAAGCGCACGAGTCTCGAGACCCAGCCGTGCCGCGGTGGCCGGCCGGTAGTTGTGCATGAGCACCTCGGCCGTGGCGAGCAGGCGCTCGAAGGTGGCGCGGCCGTCATCGGTTCGCAGGTCGACCACGACGCTGCGCTTGTTCCGGTTGACCGATGCGAAGTAGGCGCTGCGTCGGTCGGCCGGGTCGCCCCACCACGGGGGCCCCCATGCGCGGCTCTCGTCGCCGATCGGTGGTTCGACCTTGATGACGTCGGCACCCAGGTCGGCGAGCAGCATGCTCGCGAACGGGCCGGCAAGCACGCGGCTGGCGTCGATCACCCGAATGCCGTCGAGGGGAAGCACGGTCGTCACGGCCCGTACGGTAGATGAGCGGCTGGCACGCGTGCCGCTAGCATTGGCGCCCATGAAGGTTGGAGTGATGCTGCCCATCGGGCAGGACGAGGCCACGGCCCCGCCGAAGTCGTACGCGCACCTGCGCGCGATGACGATCGCGGCCGAGCAGGGCGGCCTGGACTCGGCGTGGCTCCCCGACCACGTGCTGTTCCGCTCCGAGGACGATGGTGGCACGCGCGGCATCCACGAGGCCTGGACGCTGCTGTCGGCGCTCGCCGCGGTCACGTCGCATATCGAGCTCGGTCCGCTGGTCCTGTGCGTCCCGTTCCGCAACCCCGCCATGACCGCCAAGATGGCCGCCACCTTCGAGGAGGTCAGCGGCGGGCGCCTGGTCCTCGGCCTGGGCTGCGGCTGGCACAAGCCCGAGTTCGACGCCTTCGGCCTGCCGTTCGACCACCGCGTTGGCCGATTCGCCGAGGCGCTCGAGATCATCGTGCCCATGCTGCGCACTGGCTCGGCCAGCTTCGAGGGCCGATGGCACCGCGCCGCGCGCGCCGACCTCGTGCCGCCCGGGCCGCGTCCGAACGGCCCGCCGATCCTGATCGCCGGCAAGCAGCCACGCATGCTCGAGCTCGTGGCGCGCCACGCCGACGCGTGGAACGCGGCGTGGTACGGCCACCCCGACGACGCGCACGAGCTCCGCGAGCGGCTGGCCAACCTTCGCCGCGCACTCGACGCCGCCGGCCGCGATCCGTCCACGCTCGAGCTGACGGCCGGGGTCTTCGTGGCCGTGGCCGACGACGCCAACGCACCCGACAATGCCGTGCGCGGCAGCGTCACCGAGGTCGCCGATGCGCTCGCCGGCTACGCCGCGCTCGGGATCGGGCAGCTCATGGTCCACCTCTGGCCGCGCACGCCGGACGCGGTCGCCGTCCTCTCGGACATCGCGGCGCTGGTCCGCGATCGCGCCGGATCCGCGGCGGCCAGCCGCTGACGATCGGGACGCCCCTAGGATGCGGCGGTCATCAGGACGTGGCGGACGGGACGCCGTGCGCGTCGGATGCGAGCGAGGTTGACCCCGACCACTCGCTGGCGGCAGGTCGCGCACACCGACCAGCGCCCGTCCCGTACGAGCGACACGGCGTGCTCCGGGACGAGCACCCGCCAGCGGCCGCGCGGACGCGCGCGCATCGCCGCCCGATGCTCGGCCAGCGCCACCACCGACCCGGGCACCCCCAGCGCCACGGCGTGCGTCAGCGAGCTTCGGTAGCGACCGGACTCCAGGCGGAGGGCATCGCCGTCGGGGATCCCGTGGCGACGGTAGAGGTCGAAGGCGGTCGCGTAGAAGCCGCGGCCGTGATGCACGGATCGCCCCCGACGCCGGCGTGGCGGCGGGGACAGCCAGTGCGCGAGCTCGTGGAGGAGCGTCAGGCGCTGGTCGAGCGGGTCGCTCCCAGCCCGCACGGCAACCATCCCATCCTGGCGCCGCGTAACGCCGGTCGAGTGCTCGCCGGATCGGGCTCGCCACGCGAGGCGCGGTGGCACGACGCCGGCATCGGCGCAGACGCGGGCGACCAGGTCGCCCGCCCATGCCGGAGCGGTCATCGGCGCGCCCGCAGCAGTCGGCCGACCTCGAGCAACCAGGCGTCGAGCTCGGGATCGGCGTAGCGGGCCTCGTCATACGTGTAGCCCGGCATGTCGACGCCATGCACGGCCACGTACGCCGCCGGCGTCACCGAGTCGAACGGGAACGCGCGCCGCGCGAGTTCCTCGCGCTCGGGATCCGCCGCAGGACGGTCCGCCGGACGGCCCGCGTCGTGGCGGGCGCGCCACCGCTCGGTCAGTGAGTGCAGCCGCGCACGCTCGCTCATGCCGTCAGCCTAGCCCGAGTGGGTTCCTTCCGACGGGCGTCGGGCGCGCGGGAAAGGGCGGCCCTCAGGCGCGCGACGGCTCGGCCGAACCCTCGTAGAGGCCCAGCCGGGCGACACCGCGCTGGACCCATCGAGGCGCCCACCAGTTGACGGATCCCATGACGCGCATGAAGGCAGGCACCAGGATGCCGCGCACGACGGTCGCGTCGATGAGCACTGCCAGCGCCATGCTGAAGCCGAGGGCCTTGATGAGCACCACCGATGAGAGGGCGAAGGCGCCGAAGACGGCGACCATCACGAGCGCCGCGCCGGTGATGATCCCGCCCGTGATCCCGATCCCCTCCGCGACGGCCCGCGTGTTGTCGCCGGTCACGAGGTACCGCTCGCGGATGCGCGACAGGAGGAAGACCTCGTAGTCCATCGACAGGCCGAACAGGATGGCGAACATGAGAACCGGCGTCGACGCCACGATCGTGCCCGACGGGTCGAAGTCGAGGAGTCCCGACAGGTTGCCGTTCTGGAAGATCCAGACCAATGCCCCGAAGCTGGCGGTGATGCTGAGCAGGCTCATGAGCACGGCTTTCAGCGGCAGGAAGATCGATCCGAAGGTGACGAACAGCACTGCGCCGGTGACGCCAACGACGATCGCCACCGCCCACGGGACGGCGTCCGTGAAGCTGGCCAGGAAGTCGTGCGACCGTGACGAGAGCCCGGCGGTGAGAACCTCCTCGGTGCCGTCCGGTGCGGGGAGGGCGCGGACGGCGGCGACCAGCTCGCGGCCGTCGGCCGAGTCCGGCAGCAGCTCGCTGAAGACGTTCACGCGGGTCACGTCGTCGGCGATCCATTGCTCGAGCCAGGCCGCGATGCCGGCCGCCTCGGGTGGGCGCTGGCTCTCCGCCAGGGTCGCGATCTGGAGGTAGGTCGCCGCGTCCATGCCGGAGGGCGGATCCAGGACGCTGGCCACCTCGCTCACGCCGTCGAGCGATTCGAGCTCGGTGGCGTAGGCGGCGAGGTCATCGGCCCACGCAGCGTCGAGCGCGCCATCGGTCAGGATCGGCGCATCGGTGTGCACCGCGACCTCGATGGGATTGGCGCCACCGCCTGGAAACTCGTCCTCGAGGGTCCGGAAGCCGGTGACGCTGTCGGAGGGTGGAAGGTCGTCGAGGTTGCCACCGGTCGAGAGCTGGATGCCGAAGAACGGCAGGCCGGCGAGGACGAGCACGAGCAGCACCGGCGCGGCCACCAGCAGCGGACGTCGCATGACGACCTGCGCGATGCGCCCCCACAGGCCGTGGCCCTGGCGCGCGTCGGCGACCGCGGCGTTGTCTTCCATCAGGCGCAGTGCGCGCGGCAGCGGGACGCGCAGCCGGTTCACGCGCGGGCCGAGCATGCCGAGCAGCGCCGGCAGGACGGTGAGGCCGAAGACGAGGGTCGACAGGACGGTGGCCACTCCGCCGATGCCCATCGATCGCAGCGCGGGAGACTCGAAGACGGTGAGGCTCGACAGACCGACCGCGACGGCCACCCCACTGATGGCGACGGCCTTGCCGACGGTGCCCATGGTGACTTCGACGGCATCCGCCACCGACCGATGCCGGAGCTCCTCCCGGAAGCGCGAGACGGTGAAGAGGGAGTAGTCGATCGACAGCGCCAGGCCGATCATGGTCGCCACGTTGGTGACGAAGATGCTCATCTCGGTCACGCCCGCCAGGAGGCCGATGACGGCCATCGCGCTCGGCAGGGCCATGCCGGCGATGATGATCGGCAGCACCGCGCCGACCAGCGTGCCGAACACCGCCAGCAGGATGAGCATCGCGATCGGCAGGCTGATGAGCTCGGCCTGCACGAGGTCTCGCTCGACCGCCTGGTTGAACTCGTGCTGCACGATCGGGATCCCGGTGACGGTCGCCTCGACCCCCGCCGGCGCGTCGACCAGGGAGGCGAGGTGCTCCGAGTCGTCGACCGCGGCCTCGACGTCCTCGTTGAGGCGGACGAGTGCGAACGTCTTGTCGCCGGCGCGGCTCACGAACGAGGGGTCGCCGACGTCGGCATAGGTGAGGATCTCGTCGACGATCGGCTCGCCCGCCAGCGGCGCGACGGCCTCCTCGACGGTTGCCTGGAACTCGATCGAGGCGGCGTCGGCGTCGGGATCGGTGAAGATGACGATCAGGGTCGTCGCCGTCTCGCCGAAGCGGTCGGTGAAGAGCGCCTCGGCGCGGGCCGCCTCGGAGCCGGGCACCTGCCAGCCGCCCTGGCTCAGAGTGCCGCCGGCGGTGGCGGCCCAGACATTGAGGCCGATGACGACCGCCAGCCCGGCCACCGGCAGCCAGCGCCGATGGCGGTAGGTGGCTCGCCCGAGCGCGGCGAAGATGCCGTTGTGCGCGATCCGCTCGTCGGTCGCCCGCGGATCGGGCGGCGGGGCTGCGACCGGCGCCTCCGGCAGGCCCGGTGGCAGCTCGATCAACCCGCGGCCGCCGCGAAGTGCCAGCCACGTGGCGGTGATGGCCGCGAGGACGGCTCCGATGATCAGCGGGCGGCGCATCGGCGACTGGGTGAATGTGCGTTCATCATTGCGACGTGCACTCTAGCCCTTGCGCAATCCCGGCGTCAAGCGCAAAATGAACAACGATTCATCAACGGAGCCACCCGCAGCCAATGCCACGCACCAGCGTCGCCCACGCCACCGAGATGCGCCAGCGCATCCTGGACGGCGCGCATCAGGCCATGCTCTCCGGGGGCTATCGTGGCACGACCATGCCGGCCATCGCCGCCGAGGCGGACGTCAGTGTCGGCCTGCTGTACCGCTATTTCGACAGCAAGGAAGAGCTCTACCTCGCCATGTGCGAGGGCGTGACGCAGGCCCAGCTCGACGAGCTGGCGGCCCAGATGGGACAGATCGCCGATCCGCGCGAGCGGCTGGCGCGCGCCGTCGGCCACTTCGTCGAGAGCCTGGAGGCCGAGCGCTGGGGAGCGATCATCACCACCGGCTGGGCCGAGGCCGACGTCAACCCCGCGCTGCGCGACCTGCTCCGGCGCCGGTGCGACCAGATCCGCGCGTTCGCGACCATGCTCCTGCGCGAGTCGGTCGCGCGCGGCGAGGTCGAGCCCGAGGCCGACGTCGAGGAGCTCAGCCTGGCCGCGACGATGCTCATGGACGGCGTGATCGCCCACCAGGCCGAGATGGGCGACCGCTTCGACCCGGCCCTCGTCGAGCGCTCGGTCATCGCGCTCATCGGCCGCACGCTCCGTCGGTGATCCGCGCCGGCTCACCGATACGTTGGCGTGATCGCGCCCCGGGGTCCTCCGAGGAGCGATCCGTACGATCGGTCGGTGCCTGTTGAGCCTGGGCGCCGCGCCGAGGCGCTGCTCGTGCGCACGATCCGCCGATAGATCGGCGCAGCCGAGCCTCGGGGCGTTTCAGGAGTAATCCATCCGACCGATCGGCGCACCGCGCCCAGTGGCGGCACGAGCCGCTCGCTATGATCCGCGCGTGACACACGGATCCGAGCGGCAGTGACCGTCCTGGCACCGGCGGCATGGTGGCGCGGACTCGGCGGCCTGACTCGCTCCGGCAGCTCGGTCCAGGCCCTGGCGTGGGCGTTCTACGACTTCGCGAACACGATCTTCAGCTTCGCCATCGTCAGCTTCGCGATGAGCCTGTGGACGATCCGCTTCCTGGGCGAGGGTCCCGGCACGTTCTGGTTCACGGCCGCCGTGAGTGTCTCGGTCCTGTTGAATGCCATCGTCTCCCCCGTCCTGGGCGCCATGAGCGACCGCGTCGGGCGCCGCAAGCCGTTCCTGGCGGTCTTCACCGCGATCTGCATCTTCGGCACGATCCTCATCGGCCTCGTCGACATCCGGCTCGGCCTCATCGCCTTCGCCCTCGCCAACTTCGCCTACCAGGCAGCGCTCATTTACTACGACGCGCTGCTGCCCGACGTGGCGCGGCCGGTCGCGCGCGGGCGGCTGTCAGGGATCGGCGTGGCGCTCGGCTACTGCGGGACGCTGCTCGTCGGCGCGCTGCTCCTGCTGGGCCTGACGATCGAGGACGACCGTTCGACGCCGGCCACGTTCGCACTCGTCGCCGGCCTCTTCCTCGTGTTCGCGGGGCCGCTCTTCCTCCTGGTCCGCGAGCACGACCGCGGGGGGACCCGCTTCAGCGCCGCAGATGCCGGCCGCTCGTTCGGCCAGCTGGCTCAGACGGTGACGCACGCGCGCGAGTCGCCAGGACTCCTGCGCTTCATCGTGGCGCGCTTCTTCTACTCCGATCCGGTCAACACCGCGATCGCGGTCATGAGCTCGTTCGCCGTCTTCGCGATCGGCTTCACGGAGGGCCAGGCCCTCCAGGTGCTCCTCGTGCTGACCGTGGTGGCCGTCATCGCCAGCTTTGGCTGGGGCTTCCTGGCTGACCGATGGGGTCCGCGCCGCACCCTCTTCGTCGTGCTCGCCACGTGGGCGGTCGGCCTGGTCATCCTGAGCCTGTTCCTGTCCACCATCCCGTTCCTGATCGCCGGCGCGCTGCTCGGCGCCGGCCTGGGCGGGGTCGGCGTGGTCGATCGGCTGATGCTGCTGCGGCTCACGCCGCCGGAGCGGGTGGGCGAGATGTTCGGCCTCTACGGGCTGGTCGGGAAGTTCAGCGCCGTGGTCGGGCCGATCGCGTACGGCGCCATCGTGGCGCTCCTGCTGGACACCCTCGATCGCGGGGCCTACCAGGTGGCGATCGCCTCGCTGTTCGTGCTCCTGCTGGTGGGGATGTGGATCCTGCGCGGCGTGCCGGAGGGCGAGCCGGAGGACGACGAGGCCGCGGCTGAGGCGCTCGTCGAGGGCATGGCCGCATGACGGTGGTCGTCGCCCACCGAGGCGCATCGGGCCAGGCGCCAGAGAACACCATGGAGGCCTTCCGGCTCGGCGTGGAAGCGGGCGCCGATGCGATCGAGCTCGACGTGCACCTTACCGCGGACGGGCAGCTGGCGGTCATCCACGACGAATCCCTCGACCGAACCACCGACCGCGGTGGGCGGGTCGCCGACCTGACCATGGACGACCTTCGCGCGGCCGATGCGGGCGCGCGCTTCGCGCGTCCCGACGATGCCGGCTTCCCGTTCGCGGGGCGTGGCCTGCGGATACCGACCCTGCCCGAGGTGCTCGACTGGCTGCCGGAGGGCATCGGCCTGGTGGTGGAGATCAAGGCGCGCGCCGCCGCCGACGCTGTCGTGGAGGCGCTCCGCGGGCGGCCGGCGGGCAAGGACGGGCGCGTCGCCGTCATCAGCTTCGACGAGGGGGCGATCGAGCGGGTGCACGAGCTCGATCCCGGGCTGAAGACCGGCTATCTGCTGGTGCCGACGCAGCCGATCCCACCCGCGCTGGTGTGGGCCACCGAGCACGGCCACGTCGGCGTGCACCCATGGGACGGCGACCTCGGCGCTGACCCGACGCCGATCCTCGAGCAGGCACGGGCCTACGGCCGCGAGGTCGGCTGCTACGTCGTGAACGACCCCGACCGCATGCGGCTCCTGGCCGCCGCGGGCCTGTGGGGCTTCGTCACCGACGTCCCCGACGTTGCGCGCGAAGCCCTCGGGCCGGGCGGGCCGAACGCCTAGATCGACGCCGCGGGCCCTCAGCGGCGGCCGCGACCGGTGAGGACGCCGAAGACGGCGCGCAGGATGGTGTTGAAGGCACCGGAGCGCACGACGCGCGAGCCCTCGGTGGCGACCTTGCCCCAGTTGACGCCCTTCTCGGGTGCGCGCGTAGGTCGCATGCGGCGCTCCCCGGGTGACTCGGGATCCTCGACGCCCTCCATCTCCTCCCTGGCCTCCGCGGTCGCCTTCGCCAGGCGGGCCGCCAGGAGCTCCTTGGCGGACTCCGGATCGGTGTCGGTGGCGTAGGTCGCCGCGATCGGCGAGGCGGCCACGACGGCGTCGAAGACGGCCGGCTCGACCTGGGCCATCAGCGACGTCGGCGGACGCATCATGGTGCGGGCGGTCGGCATCGGTCGACCCTTGGGATCGAGCGCGGTGATGAGCGCCTCGCCGGTCCCGAGCCTGGTGAGCTCCTCCTCGACGTCGTAGTGCTCGGTCGACGGGAAGGTATCGGCCGTGGCGCGCACCGTCTCGAGGTCGTTCGGCGTGAAGGCGCGCAGCGCATGCTGCACGCGGTTGCCGAGCTGGCCGAGCACCTCGGCGGGAACGTCCGACGGCGAGTGGGTCACGAAGAAGACCCCGACGCCCTTTGAGCGGATCAGGCGCGCCACCAGCTCGATCTGCTGCATGAACGTCTTGTTCGCATCGCGGAAGAGCAGGTGCGCCTCGTCGAAGAAGAAGACGAGCTTCGGCTTCTCCGGGTCCCCGACCTCGGGCAGCGACTCGTACAGCGAGGCGAGCAGCCACATCATGAAGGTGCTGAACAGCGCGGGCCGGTCCTGCATGTCGGCCAGCTCGAGGACGCTCACCACGCCCCTGCCGTCATCGGTCAGGCGCAGGAAGTGCTCGACCTCGAACTCCGGGGAGCCGAAGAACGCATCGGCCTCCTGCTGCTCGAGCTCGACGATCTTGCGGATGATGACCCCGGCGGTGGCGGTCGCCACGCCGCCGTACTCGGCCATCTCGGACTTGCCCTCGTCCGAGTTGAGGTAGTTGAGGAGCGAGCGCAGGTCATCGAGGTTGACGAGCGGCA
Source organism: uncultured Steroidobacteraceae bacterium (assembly GCA_964449915.1). GTDB lineage: Bacteria > Chloroflexota > Limnocylindria > QHBO01 > QHBO01 > JACDBZ01. The sequence continues at coordinate 14,680 of CAYVCE010000042.1, forward strand.
GCTGCTTGTCGTCCGCGTACTTGAACGCGAGGGCCAGGACCGATTGCTGCGTGTCGTTGAGGTCGAGCACCTTGGCCAGCAGGATCGGTCCGAAGCTCGAGACCGATGCCCGCAGGCGTACGCCCTTTCCCTGGCGGTCGAGGGTCAGGAACTCGACCGGGAAGGCCGTCGGCGCGAACTCGGTGAAGCCGATGGCCTCCGCGCGGCCGGTGAGCTTCTCGTTGGGGACGGCGGGCGCCGCGAGGCCACTGATGTCGCCCTTGATGTCGCTGATGAACACGGGCACGCCGGCCTGGCTGAGCTGCTCGGCGAGAACCTGGAGCGTCTTCGTCTTGCCGGTGCCCGTGGCGCCGGCGACGAGCCCGTGGCGGTTCATCATGCCCAGCGGCACGCGCACCTGGAGGGCGGGGAAGGTCTGCTCGTCGCGCATCGCGGCGCCGAACGTGAGCCCGGGGCCCTCGAAGCCGTAACCCTCGGCCAGGGCTTGCTCGAAGTCGGTGGACATGCCGGCGAGTATACGGACCGGGGACTACCCGCGATCGGGGTCGATTTTCGGCAGCCGCGTCTTGCCCTCGACCAGGAAGTGGCGGAACCATTCGTCGATGAGGCGCAGGTTGTCGACGCGCCGGAACGGCGTGCCCGAGCGCGTGAGCTCGTGCGATTCATCGGGGACGCGCATCAGCCGCACCGTCCTGCGCAGCGAGCGGAGGACCGCGAACAGCTCCTCGGCCTGGGTGATCGTGCAGCGCAGGTCCTTCTCGGCGTGCTGGATGAGGAGCGGCGTCGTCACCTCCGTGGCGTACGTCAGCGGCGAGTGGCGACGGTAGAGGTCCCAGTCGTCCCACGGATGCACGCCGTACTCGAAGAGGCCGAAGGTCGGGCCGCCGATGTCACCCGACAGCATCTGGCTGACCATGTCGTTCACGCTGCGGCAGGTGACCGCGGCCTTGAACCGATCGGTGTGGCCGACGATCCACGAGGTCAGGTAGCCGCCGTACGAGCCGCCGGTGACGCCCATCCGTTCGGGGTCGACGAGGCCGTCGGCGACCAGCGCGTCGAGCCCGGCCATGACGTCGGTCATCGGTCCGTCGCCCCAATCGGCGAGGTTGGCGGTCAGGAAGGCCTGCCCATAGCCCTGTGAGCCACGAGGATTGCAGGCGTACACGCTGATCCCGCTGGCGGCGAGGACCTGCCACTCCCAGATCAGCGACCAGCCGTACAGCGTGGCCGGGCCGCCGTGGATCTCGAGCACGACCGGCGCCGGGATGCGCTTCGTGCTCGCCGGCGAGGCGATGAACCATCCCTGGATGCGGCGGCCGTCGACCTCGTGCCAGCGCTCGACCGGCGCGACGATCCTGACGTCGGCGAGGGCCTCGCGCATCAGGTCGGTCACGGCGCGCAGCGCGACGCGGTCGGTGCCGGCCAGCCGGCCGGCGGGCACGTCGCCGACGACCACGTTCGGCGGTTCGGTGCCGCTGGTGCGGACGGCCGCCACCCGCGCGCCGCCGCGGGGCAGCGCGACGAGGTCGGTTCGCCCGAGGTAGTGGCGATCGCGGGTGAGTCGCTCGACGCGGCCGCCGTCGATCTCGACGCGCCAGAGCTCGAAGCTGCCGTCGGTCGGCGCGGCGAACACCAGCCAGCGCCCGTCGGCCATCCAGTGCAGGCGGATCGGCGCCCCACCGAACAGGTCGCTGCCCATGCCCGCCGCGGCCTCGAGGTCGGATCCGGCGATGAGGTCCTCCGCCAGCCCGTCACGCACCCGGAAGCGCCAGACCGATGCCTGGTCGATGACGCCCCGCTTCCAGTCGCGGGACCCGACGGCGGCCACCCATCGGCCGTCCGGCGACCACGACGGCGCACCCCACGTCTGGCGCCCGCGGCCCGGCGAGAGTTGGCGCACGCGCCGCGTCCCGACGTCGACGACGTAAATGTCCGTCCGCCAGCCGAGGTCGGCGTCGCGGTGCCGGTCCGACACGAAGGCGATGCGGCGCCCATCGGGCGACCAGCGCGGGTCGAGGTCGTGGCTGTCGCCGCGGGTCAGCAGCTCGGCGGCGCCGGTCGCCACGTCGACGAGCCACAGGTGCTGGAACCTGTCGTGGATGAACCCGGTGCCGTTGAACTGGTAGAGGAGCCTGTCGATGAGCCGGACGTCCGGCGCCGGCGGATCCTCCGGCTTGCGCTCGGGGGTGCGCTCAGGCTCGGTCGCGGTGGCGCCGCTCACCACGCACAGGCGACGTCCGTCGGGCGACCAGGCGATGCCCTCCGCGTTGCGGGGCAGGTCGGTCAGCTGCCGTGCCTCGCCGCCATCGGCGAAGGGAAGCAGCCAGACCTGGGTGCCGCCCTCCTTTGGCGCCTCGGCCTTGCCAGCCCTGGCGCCGCCGCCGCCGGCCTGGAGGATCGCGCCGCGGTCCGACAGGAATGCGAGCGTGCGCCCATCCGCGCTCCAGCGCGGCAGGCTATCGGTCCTGCTGCCGACCGTCAGCTGCCTGGCGGGGCCGGCGCCATCGGTCGGCGCAATCCATAGCGAGCTGCGGTAGCCGTCCTTGCCCGGCGCCACGGCCTTGACGGCGAACGCCACCCAGCGCCCGTCGGGCGAGACGGCCAGGTCGGTCGGGACGCGAAGGTCGTACAGATCCTCGGGGCGCGGCGAACGGGTGGCCATCGGTCGATCGGTCTCCCTGGGGGAGGTACGGGCGCGGTCGTCAGTGTAGCCAACGCGCCGACGGGACCGATGCCGGCGCCGATAGTTCGGCGCAATCCCGCCCAGGCCGCCGCTCGGGTCGGGTTTCGCCGGTCCATTCTGGCTCGCGGCAGAAGCGCTGCCGCGGCTACCAGTTCGTGGCGGTCGAGGCCTCGATCTCGCCGACCGACGCGAGCCAGCGCTCGGCGTCGATGGCGGCCTTGCAGCCGTCACCGGCCGCGGTGACCGCCTGGCGGTAGTGGCTGTCGTGGACGTCGCCGGCGATGAAGACGCCGTCGATCCCGGAGCCGGTCTCACCGACGATCTCGAGGTAGCCTCCGGGCCCCACCCGCAGCTGGCCCTCGAACAGGTCGGTGTTCGGCTTGTAGCCGATCGCGACGAACAGGCCCTGGACGCCGAGCTCGCTCAGCTCGCCGGTGGCCGTGTCCCGCAGGCTGAGGGAGCTGACCGTCATGTCGCCCTTCACCTCGGTGACCTCCTTGTTCCACTGGATCTCGATCTTGGGATCGCGCTCGGCGCGGTCCTGCATGATCCTGCTGCCGCGGAACTCACCGCGCCGGACGAGCATGGTGACCTTGTCGGCGAAGCGGGTGAGGAAGGTCGCCTCCTCGAGGGCCGTGTCGCCGCCGCCGACCACCGCCACCTCGCGGCCGCGGAAGAAGAAGCCGTCGCAGGTCGCGCAGGCGGAGACACCCCGCCCGCGGAACGCCTCCTCGGATGGCAGACCCAGCCACAGGGCCGAAGCGCCGGTCGCCACGATCACGGCATCGGCGCGGTACTCGGTCTCGCCGACCCAGATCCTGAACGGCCGCTGGCTGAAGTCGACCCGCGTGGCGTCGCGCTCCACCATGGTGGCCCCGAATCGCACGGCCTGCTCGTGGAACTGCTGCATGAGCTCCGGGCCCTGGATGCCGTGCGGGAAGCCGGGATAGTTCTCGACGTCGGAGGTGATCATGAGCTGGCCCATCGGCACGTTGCCGGCGATGACGAGCGGCTCGAGGTTCGCGCGCCCGGCGTAGATGGCGGCCGTCAGGCCGGCAGGCCCGGAACCGATGATCGCCACCTTGCGGTGGCTGGTGTCGGTGTGGTCGTGATCGGGACCGCCGGGGGCGCCCGTGGTCGGTGGAACGGTGGCGGTCATCTCACTTCGAAGTGTACCGCCAGCTCAGCCGACCGGCTCCCCGCAGTCGGTGAACCAGCGGATCGTGGGGCCGATCGGCGCGAAGTGGAAGTCCCGCTCGACCGGCGCGCCGTCGACGACGGTGCTGGCGAGTACCGCCCACGCGTCGGCGATCGTGGTGGTGCGCTCGTCGCTGACGTAGTCCCACGGCGCCGGTGGCGCGGCGTCGATCGGCGTCAGCTCGAAGGCCGCATCCTCGAATACGGCCGCGTAGGCGCGGCACGTCGCCTCGCCGTAGCGCTCGATCACCGCCGGGTGGAGCCGGTCGTAGAGGAACGCCTCGTCGCCGGCGCGGACCGCCGGCGCGAATTGATCGAGGAAGAGGCGGCTCGCGGCGGCAGGCGCGAGGAACGGCTCGACCACCGTCCATTCGCCGGCCGGCGGTCCCGGGGCGACGTCGCCGCCCGACGTCGCCGCCTCGAAGCTGGCGTCGCTGCTCGCGAACGCGGTGAGCCGGAACGGCGGGAGCTCGACGCCGAGCTCGCTCATCGGCACAAAGAACACGATCGCGTCGTCGCGGATCGCGGCCCGCGCACCCGACGCCGTCTCGCCGCGGTCGACCGACAACGTCCACGAAGCGTCCGCCCAGGTCAGCTCGTACCAGCGATCGGTGCCCTGGTAGAAGTCGTCGGTGAACGGAGGCTGCGCGGCGTAGTCATTGGCGGGATCCGTATCGGCCCGGACGACGAGCGCGTAGGTGAGCAGGCCGTCCTCCGACGCCTGTGGCACGACCTCGGCCATCTGCGCCACCGCGACCAGCAGGGGCCCGGCCGGGATCTCGGCGCCCGACGCGCACACCGTCAGGACGCCGTCGACTGCCTCGTCGCAGTCGAAGACCGATGCGTTGAAGCCCTCGGTCACGGCTGCCTCGGCCGCATCGACGATAACGGCTCCCGAGCCGATGACGTCCACGTACGGCGGGAAGTAGCCGGCGGCGACGTCCGGGATGCTGTAGTTGCCGCCGTCGGCGTCGGCGACGAGGCCTACGCCCGGATCCCACAGCCCGAGGTCGGTGAGGGCGGCCGTCACCGGCTGCCGCTCGGCGGTCGGTTCGGCGGTCGGTGTCGACGTGACCGGCGCGGTCGTGGCCTGCGCCGAATGCGTCGGTGACGCGACCGTCGTGCCGTCGCGACCGCCGAAGACGCCCGTCGCCAGCGCGATCCCGCCGAGCAGCGCGACGATCAGCACAGCGGCGCCGGCGGCCAGGAGCCCGACCGGGACGCCGGAGCCCGTGTCGGCCGTCGTCGCCTTCCACGCTCGTCCGACGAGCTGCGTGACGGCCACATCGTCGGCGATGTAGGCGGCGGCCTGCTCCTCGACCGATGTGGCCGCCGTCCGGTCGCGCCGCCTGGTGACGAGGCCACCGACGACCCCGGGCCCGACGAATGCCAGGCCGCCGCCAGCGACGAGGAGGACGGTCCCTGCGGCGGCGAGCGGCAGGTTCGGACCGCCGTCGGCGGTGGTGGCCGTCGACGGGGCCGGGCTGGCCCTTGGTCCGGCCTCCGCCGGCGTGACCGTCGGGGCCGCGGCAGCCGGTGTCGCCGTGGGCTCGACAGTCGGCGATGGCGATGGCGTCGGCAGCAGCGCCGTGGGAGCTCCCTGCGGCGCCATGACCGCGATCCGATCGCCGCCAGCGCCGGTCGCGATGATCACCGGCTGGCCGTCGGCCCACGAGGCGTCGACGGGCGTCGGCGCGTCGGCGCTGCAGCCGGTCGGGCCGCGGCAGACGAGCGCCGGGTCGCCCTCGATCGTGAAGTCCCAGAACGTGTCGCCGCCGGACGTCCCGACGACCCGGATCGGCAGCTGCGACGTCACGTCGATGAGCTCGGAGGCGACGATGAGGTGCACCGATTGCCCCGGCTCGGGCAGGCCGAGCCCCCCGGCGCCGGTCCCCTGGACGAGGACCTCGAAGTAGCCCGGGACGTCCGCGAGCGGCGGGCCGCTGGTGAACGGGCGGGTGAGATCGCCATCGAACGCGTAGATCCCGGTGCAGCCACCGCCCGAGTCGGTCACCGTTCCGCTGAACGACGTGCCGGTAATCGTGCCCTCGGTGACCTGGCCGGGACCGGCCGCGGAATAGGCGCCGTCCTCGATCGTCCCGGTCGAGACGTGGTCGATGCCGAGCTGGGTGAGAGTCAGCGCACCCTCGACCGCCCGGAAATCGAACGCGGCGGTGAACGCGGTCAGGCTCGGGCAGTCGCCCCCGGTCGGCGTGAAGCTCGCTATGCCGAGCGCCGAGCCGGTCACCGTCCGCTCGGCCGGCTCCGGTGGGGTCGAGGGCGGGGGTGCCGGCGACCGGGAGGCCGGCGCGCTCGCCGTCGTCGTCGCACTCGCGCTCGGAGAGGGCGAGCCGTCAGACTGGCCCTGGGCAGGCTGGAGCGCCAGAAAGAGAAGGTACCCGCCGACGAGGGCCACGACGCCGCCGGCGACCCTCGTCGCTCCCCCAGGCGAACCGCCCGAGCCATCGTGACGGGCGTCAGGCACGGTCCCCCCCGGACGGCACGAGCGCTCGCCACGGAGGCTGGCGTCGCCGACCAATCGACGGCGCCGGGGGGCTCATCGGGCGACCGTCGGGACCGAGCTCCGGCCGCAGCAGCCCGATCCTGGGGCCGATCTCGTCGTACAGGCCGACGCGGTCGAGACGGTGCCACGAGTCGAGGCGGGTCCGCGCCGGGCGTCGTCGGAGGTGGTCGGTGATCGCGCCGTCCAGCTCGCCCCGATCGAGCGACGAGAGGAAGGAGGGCAGCGCGGGCCCCGTCACGGCCGCGAACGCCCGACGAGCCGTTTCGCGATCGACGAGGAGGAACACCGCGAGCTCCCAGGTGAGCATCACGGCCGCGACATCGAACCCCGCCACCCGCCGCCGGGGATTCAGCGCGCTCCCGTACGCCGCGCTCATGGCCCCATCCAGCGCGTCGGCCGGGGTCACCGACTCGACGGCGCGCTCGAGCGGGATGGGGAGCCGGCCGTTTACGACGTCGTCGACGAGGGACAGCTCCGCCTCGGAGGCCAGCCCGTCCATCGCGCCACGCGCCACGCGCCAGCACCGCTCGAGGTGGTCCTGCGCCATCGTGTCGCCCCCGTCGGCCAGCCTCAGCACCGAGCCCCGACCGCCGGCGTAGAGATCCGTTCCGAAGGCACGCCGGTCGACGTACCAGCCAAAGCGTTCGCGCGCCGCTTCCACTCGGACGACGACCGCCGGCGGAACTCCCATCGCCGTGCCTCGCAGCGAGCCGAGACAGGCGAGCACGCTGCCGGCGGCGAAGACGGCCGCAACAGCCAGCTGCCAGCCCTCGACGAACTCGCCACCCAGCTCGACACGCCCGGGACGCGGGCGGACGAGCAGGCCCGGGGAGCCGGCCCGGTCCATCAGGAGCATCAGCGCCGGGGCGAAGGAGCGGGCGAACCGCCGGCAGGCGGCTGAGGCG
>CAYVCE010000043.1:0-21636 GCA_964449915.1 uncultured Steroidobacteraceae bacterium
GGCCGCCGGCCGAAGACCTACGGCGTCGTGCTCCACACGACGGAGTATCCCAGCTCGTCGCTCGGGCACGGCCTCCAGTGCGTTCACGACCAATCGGAGGGTGGCTCGCTGTTCGCGGGCGGCGGGTCCTACAACTTCATCCTCACCGATGAGGGGCCGATCCTCAGCGTGCCCTTCCTGGAGGCCTCGGGTGGCATCTCCGGCGACCACACGCCGCCGTCGCAGATCAGCCCGCTGACCGGGAGGCCGGGCACCTGGGCGCCCGAGCGATTCCCGTGGCTGCGCCAGATGCTCCCGCCGGAGGCGTACGCCGACCCGAACCTCTACCTGCTGCAGATCGCCATCAGCGGCAGGACGGCGGAGCTCGATGGCTACGCCAGCATTGCGACGATCGCGAACGACGCGGCGCGCATCATCGCCTGGGCCGAGGGCCTGGCCGAGGTCGACGACAACCTGGTCGTGATGGGCCACCTCAACTGGCAGACGGACCGGTCCGATCCAGGCCAGTGGTTCATCGACCTTGTGATGTCGGAGTACGCGTCGTTGTCCGCGCCCACTCCGCTGCCCACCCCGATCGGCGACCCGGGCCTGGCCGGTACGCTATCCGCCTTCGGGACGCCCTATCCGGCCGACGTGCACACCGACCTCGAGGCCCTGGCGTGGTATCGGCGCACGATCCGGGACCTCATTGCCGACGGGCGCCTGGAGCCTTGACCCAGGGCATTGATGAGTCCGACGCCGGATCCCAGGATCGATCCCAGGCATGGATGGCGCGGGTCGCGCCGCAGGCGCAGGACTGCCGCAGCATGGGCCGATCGTCCTCGACGAAGAAGTCGACGACGGACCACTGGTGGCGATGACGGTCCACGGAGCTCGCCTCAGGCGGTATCGACCGGCTGTGACTCCGTCAGCGTCGTCGGAGCGCCGTGCACGGCCGGGATCGAGCCCAGGCGTCCGGCCTGGTAGTCGGTGAATGCCTGCATGACCTCTTCGCGCGTGTTCATGACGAACGGACCGGCCCAGGCCACGGGCTCGCGGATCGGCCGTCCGCCCAGCACGAGGACGTCGAGCGTTGGACTGCGGCTCTCCTGCGCGCGGGACGCCGCCACGGTGATGGCGTTGCCCGGGCCGAGGACGGCCAGCTGCCCGGTCTGGACGCCGATCCGCTCGGCGCCGACGGTGCCCGCTCCGGCCAGGACGTAGACGAGCGCGTTGTAGTCGGCGCGCCACGGCAGGGTCAGCTCAGCCTCCGGGCTGAGGGTGGCGTGCACCAGCGACATCGGCGTGTAGGTCGAGCCCGGGCCGCGGTGGCCGGCCACCTCGCCGGCGATGACCCGCACCAGGGCTCCCCCATCGGCAGAGGCCAGCAGGCCGACCTCGCGGGCGCGGATGTCCTGGTAGCGCGGAGGCGACCACTTCAATGCCTTCGGCAGGTTCACCCACAGCTGGAAGCCGTGGAACAGCCCACCGCTGGCGACGAGCGCCTCCGGCGGCTTTTCGATGTGCAGGATGCCGGCGCCGGCCGTCATCCACTGCGTGTCGCCGTTGGTGATCACTCCCCCGCCGCCGTTCGAGTCGCTGTGCTCGAACGTCCCGTCGATCATGTACGTCACCGTCTCGAACCCACGGTGCGGATGCCACGGCGTTCCCTTCGGCTCGCCGGGCGCGTACTCGACCTCCCCCATCTGGTCGAGGTGGATGAACGGGTCGAGGTCACCCAGGTCAACGCCGTGGAACGCGCGACGCACCGGGAACCCCTCACCCTCGAAGCCCCGTGGCGCGGTCGTGACGCCCCGAACGGCGCGCACACGCGCGTGGACGGGGTCGGGGGTCGGGATGCGCGGCAGGACTGTGATGTCGTCGACGGTGATGGCTGGCATGCCACGATCATACCAACGGATGATTGCGTCTGCAACTACCTGTGGGCGCTCCCCCGGTAGAAGGGGCCCTCGGGCGAGACCGATGCGACCCAGCCGAGCCCTGCCAGCCTGCGTTCGAGCTCGGCCGGCGCCCAGAGCACCTTCACCGCCCGATGCAGCCGTCCATTGGCGAGCGGGCGTCGCACGATGCCGGCCTCGCGGTCGACCCAGTCCTCGTCCCACAGCCCGTGCGCCGCCTCGTCGACGAAGAAGACGCGGCCCGCCGGCGCCAGGAGGCCCTCCACGACGCCCCAGAACGGCTCGAAACGGCCGGCGGGCACGTGGGACAGGAAGAAGCCGAAGAAGACCACGTCGAACGCGTGCGTGGCCTCCATTTGGAATGCGTCGGCGACGCGGTAGCCGATGCCCCGCTCCCCCACCCTGGCGCGGTTGAGCTCGAGCATCTCGGGCGAGGCGTCGGTGACGACGAGCTGGTCGGCGAAGTCGGCCAGGATGCCGGTCCACTGCCCGGTGCCGGCGGCCAGCTCGAGGACACGGCCGTGCGGCTCGAAGGCGCGCAGAGCCGCACGGATATGGTCCGTTGCATCGGCGAATGTGTCGCCCTCGGGCGTGGAGGTCGCGTCGTACTCGGCGGCGCGGGCGCGGTAGTAGGCGATCTGCTCGTCGATGAGCTCGCGCTCGTCCGCGGCCATCAGCGGCGTTCGGCGGGAACCCCGAGCGTGACCGCCGCGGCGACGGTGGCCGTGGCCAGAGCCAGGGCCTGGCCGGACGAGAGCGCGGCGTCGCCTCCGAACAGCTGGGTCGCCGGACTCGGGATGGCGGCCAGGATGAGCGGCACCAGGGTCCAGCCCAGCACCAGCACGGTCGGCGCGGTGGCACCCGGCAGGCGCAGCATGCGGGTCGCGACGGCGGTCAGCACGCCGAGGAAGGCCGCCAGCAGCAGGATGAGGATGACCGCCGGCTGGTCGCGCGCTCCCGAGGCCTCCACGAGGGTCACGACGCCCTGGTACGCGATCGCCACGGCCAGGGCCAGGAGCGCGCCGAGGAGCACCGATCGCGCCCCGATCACGCGACGCGCTCCGCAAGGCTGCGCGCGATGCGATACGACTTGCCGGCCCCCATGACGAGCACCGCGTCGCCGCGGCCGAGGTGCTCGGCGACGTAATCGGTGGTGGCGTCCACGTCGCCGGTTGCGATGGCCGGCACCGCCGAGATGCGCTCGATCGCATCGGCCAGGGCCTCGGCGCTGGTGGCCGCCATCGCCGCCGGCGTGTCGCGGCTGGCGAAGATGTCGGCGATGACGACCTCGTCCGCATCGGTGAAGGCGGTGGCGAAGGCATCGAGCAGGAGGGCGGTCCGCGAGTACATGTGCGGCTCGAACACGGCCCACAGCCGTCGGTCGGTTCCCACCTTCTGGCGGGCCGCCGCCAGGGCCGCGCGCACCTCGGTCGGGTGGTGGCCGTAGTCGTCGTAGATCGTCACCGCCGCAGTATCGGCGATCAGCTCCATGCGCCGCCCGGCTCCGGCGAACGTACGGAGCCCATCGGCCAGGCGGTCGAGGTTGCCGCCCAGGATGCGCGCCATGGCCAGCGCGGCCGTGGCGTTGAGGACGTTGTGGTCGCCTGCCAGGCTCGTCTCCCACTCGCGCTCGAAGAGTCGAAAGCGCGTCCCAGCGCGGTCGCGGCGCACGTCACCGGCGACGAGGTCGCTGCCGGGCCCGTAGCGCAGGATGCGCCCGTCCCAGCCGCGCAGGCGGTCCGCAAGCTCGTCGGCGCCGGGGTCGTCGGCCGCCAGGAGCAGCAGGCGGCCGTTCAGGGCGGGATGGCCGCCCATGCCGCGCACGAAGCGCTCGAAGGAGGCCATCACCGCCCCGACGTCTGCGAAGTAGTCGGGATGATCCATCTCGACGTTGGTGACGATGGCGCCGGCCGGGTGGTAGTTGAGGAAGTTGTCGCCGAACTCGTCGGCCTCGACCAGGAACGGCGCTCCCCCGCCGGGCCGGACCGATGCGCCCCACGCGCCGATGAAGGCGCCCACCTCGACCGTCGGATCCATGCCTGCTGCGACCAGCAGGTGCCCGAGCAGCGCGGTGGTGGTCGACTTGCCGTGCGTGCCGGTCACCCCCAGGCCGATCCGCCCCGGTGCCGACTGCAGCTCACCGAGGAGCGCCTGCCAGGTGACGATCGGCATTCCGCGCGCGGCTGCCGCCTCCAGCTCGGGATGGTCGGGCACGGCGCGCAGGGCCGGCGAGATGGCGACGCGGTCGATGCCGTCGAGGTGCGCTGGGTCGTGTCCGAGTGCGCAGTGGATGCCGGCTGCGTCGAGGGGCGGCGTGTACGGCGAAGGGGCATCGAGGTCACAGCCGTCGACCACGGCGCCGGCGTGGTGCAGCAGCAGCGCGGCGCCGGCGGCCCCGGAGCCGGCGATGCCGATGACGTGGATGCGCTCGCCGCGTTCGACCACCGTTACGCCTCGCTCGTGACGCGGGCGGCGAGCTCGAGCGCGGCCAGGGCCGATGCGCGCTTGTTGCCTGCCCGATCGTGCGGCCAGCTGTGGCGTTCGACGACCGCCGTACCGTCGCGCACGGACGCGGCGACGTAGGTCAGGCCGACCGGCTTCTGGTCGCTGCCGCCATCCGGCCCGGCAACGCCGGTGACGGCGACCGCCACGCGCGCCGCCGGGAAGCGCTCCAGCGCACCGGTGGTCATCGCCGCGGCCACCTCGGCCGAGACGGCACCGGCGCGATCGATCAGGTCGCCCGGCACGCCCAAGAGCTCGCCCTTGACCGCGTTCGAGTAGCTGATGATCCCGCCGAGGTAATGGTCGGACGAGCGCGGCACGCCGGTGATGACGTGGCCGACCAGGCCGCCGGTGCACGACTCGGCGCTCGCCAGCCGCCAGCCGCGCTCCACGAGCGCCCGGCCGAGGCGCCGCGCGGCGGCATCGAGCTCGTCGTCCGTCGGAGCGCGTCGCGCGGGAGCGCTCATCGAGGCGCGGTCATCGGTAGTTCGTGAACTGCAATGCCACCGGGTAGTCGAGGGCCCGCAAGTCGGCGATGACCGCCTGGAGCTCGTCCTTCGACTTGGCGCTGACCCGCACCGCGTCGCCCTGGATGACGGGCTTCGTCTTCGGGAACCCGTCGCGGATGCGCTTGCTGATCTCCTTGGCCTGGTCGCTGGTCAGCCCGCGCTTGAGGCTGATCTGCTGCCGCACCGTGCCGCCGCCCGCAGGCTCGATCTTGCCCCACTCGAAGATCTTCAGCGACAGGCCGCGGCGCACCGCCTTCGACTCGAGCAGGTCCTTCGCCGCGCCGGCCCGGTATTCGTCGTCGGCGGTGAGCGTCAGCGCCTCCTTGCCCAATTCGAATCCGACCTTGCTGCCCTTGAAGTCGTAGCGCGTCGCGATCTCGCGGCGCGCCTGGTCGAGCGCGTTGACCAGCTCCTGCTGGTCGAAGTCGCTGACCACGTCGAACGATGAGTCGCCTGCCATGGATTTCTGCTCCCTCTCAGCTGCCGGCTCTGGTGATGCGCCACTCGACGACGGCTCCGTCGCTGCCCATGGCGCCGATGGTGATGCCGTTGATCGTCAGTCGAATGGCGCCCGCGTTGCCGGCCCGGACGCGCAGTTCGCGCGCGCCGGAGAGGACGACGCTCTCGCCATCGTCGGCGATGCTGCCGGAGACGCTCGCGACCGGTGCGCCATCCTGGTCGACCTCGAGGTACGACTGGCCGCCCTCGAGGCGCAGGATTCCATTCAGGCCCGCGGCGGGCTGCACCGTGACGCGCCGGGTGACCGCCTCGCCGCCCACCGTGGCGACCGACACCTCCCACACGCCGGGTGCCAGGCCGAGGCTGCCCGTGAAGGCGCCGGCGGCGTCGACGCCGAGCGTCGCCGGTTGCGGGGCGGCCGGCGGAGCCGGCGAGATCGCGACCGTGGTGCCGGTGGCATCCGTCACCGCGAAGGACGGTGACGCCGCGGTGATGAGGGCAGCGGTCAGCTCGATCGCGGTCCCGGCTGCGCCGGTGCCCGCGACCGGCACGGGTGCGGTGACGGTCGCATCGGCGGCCGGCTGCGTCAGGACCAGGGCCACCGGCACCGGTGTCGGGCTGCTCGCGGCCTCGCGCACGACCTGCACGGTGCGCACCACCGTGGCCGACGCTCGATCGGTCACCGGGTCGACGGCGGTGAGCTCGATCACGTTCGACCCGGGCACGAGGTTGACGATGACCTCGAAGTCGCCATTCTCGTCGGCCGTGACGCTCGGATTCTCGCGCAGGCCGTCGACGGTGATGGTCGCGTTCGGCGCAGTCACGCCGCGCACGGTGATCGTGTCGCCGACGTGCGCCGCGACGTCGCCGGCCGGCGCGACGACTCGAAGCTCGGGCGTCCGCGCGAAGTTGAAGAACTCGTACCCGATCCACACGATCAGCCCCACCACGATGAGGGTCAGGATCGTGCCCGCCACCGCGCCCGAGCTGACGACGAACGTGCGGGAGCGCCGCACGGCGATCGGGCGGGGCGGGGTCGGAGCCGTGGGGCGGTCCGACGCGCCGGTGGTCGTCTCCAGCCGGTAGAGGTCGATCAGGTACTCCGGATCGAGCCCGAGGTAGGCGCCGTAGTTGCGCAGGAAGCCCTTGGTGTAGACCGCCCCGGGCAGCTCGCGGTACTCGCCGCGCTCGAGGGCCGACAGGTAGCGCTCCCGGATCTTGGTGTCCCGCTCGACCCGCGTCAGGTCCACGCCCTTTGCCTCGCGAGCGGTGCGCAGCACCTCCCCGAGCTTGTGGACCTGGTCGGTCATGGCTCGTCGTCCTCGTCGGGGACCACGTCGCCACCCCAGCCGTCGCTGGTGACGAGGACCTCGCGGAAGCGGCTCCCGTCGGCAGGCCCCACGATGCCGCGATCCTCCATCTGGTCGAGGATGCGCGCCGCTCGCGCGTAGCCGATCCGGAGGCGGCGCTGGAGCAGCGAGGCCGATGCCTTATCCGACCGGCGCACGATGTCGACCGCCTGGGTCAGCAGCGCGTCCGCGTCGTCGTCCTCGCCGTCCTCGCCGGGCCGGCCGCCCGCCTTGCCACCGCGGCGTGGCGCCGTGACCTCGGGTCGGTACTGCGGGCCGCCCTGCGCGCGCCAGTGGCGGGCCACGGCCTCGATCTCCACGTCGGTCACCAGGACGCCCTGGAGGCGGACGGCGCGTGGCGCGTCGATCGGCTGATAGAGCATGTCGCCGCGGCCGAGCAGGTCCTCCGCGCCGATCGTGTCGAGGATGGTGCGCGAGTCGATGCCGGACGTCATCGCAAAGGCGATGCGGCTGGGGATGTTGGCCTTGATGAGGCCGGTGATGACCTGCACGCTCGGGCGCTGGGTGGCGACGACGAGGTGGATGCCGGTGGCCCGCGCCAGCTGGGCGATGCGGGTGATGGTGGCTTCGACCTCGTACGCCGAGACCATCATCAGGTCGGCCAGCTCGTCGATGATGATGACGATGTACGGCATTCGCGGCTGGCCGGGGCGGATGGCCTCGTTGTAAGCGGCGATGTTGCGGACGCCGCGCGCGGCGAACTCGTGGTAGCGGCTCTCCATGGTGGCCACCGTCCACTTCAGCGCGTTCACCGCCCTGTCGGGCTCGACGATGACCTCGCACAGCAGGTGCGGGATGCCCCTGTACTGCGCCAGCTCGACCCGCTTGGGGTCGATGAGGATCAGCTTCACCTCGGCCGGTGTGGCGTTCATGAGCAGGCTGTCGAGCAGCGCGTTGACGCACACGCTCTTGCCCGATCCGGTGGCGCCGGCGATGAGCAGGTGCGGCATCCTCGACAGGTCGGCGCTGAACGGCTGGCCGGCCACGTCCTGGCCCAGCGCGAATGCCAGCTTCGACTTCTTCGCGGCGTCGACGTGGTTGCGGCTGGCGAGCACCTCTTTGAGGGTCACGAGGTCGAAGGCGGAGTTCGGGATCTCGACGCCGACGTACGGCTCGCCGGGGATCGGTGCCTCGATGCGGATGCTGCGCGCCGCCAGTGCCAGGGCCAGGTTGTCCGACAGGCCCTCGATCCGGCTGAGCTTGATCCCGGGATCGACGTCGAGCGCGTACTGCGTGACAACCGGCCCCTCCTGGATGCGCGCCACCTTCACGCCGATGCCGAAATGCGCCAGCGTCTCGCGGATGCGCTGGCCTTTGGCGGTGAGGTCCATCTGCGCCGCGCTCGATTCCGGGGCGTCGGCGAGCAGCTCCAGGCCCGGCAGCTCCCATGAGCGCTCGACCGCCTCGAGCGCCGCATCCGCTCCGTCGCCGGCGGCGGCCTCGGCCAGGTGCGCGGTTTCGGTCTGCTCCAGCTCGGCGGCCAGCGCCGACGCCGCCAGCTCCTCCGCGGAGGGCGGCGCCGCCACCGGCCGCGCGGCGCCGTTCGACGAGCCCGGCGCCGGCCGTTCGCGGCGCACGATGACCGGTGGCTCGTCGTCGACGTCCCCCCCGCCGGCCAGCCGGTCCCGCATGCGGTCGATGAGGCCGGGCCGCGCGTCGGCCAGCGCCGCTGCCTCGTCGCGGGCTCGCGCCTCGGTCCCGCGCGGGCGACGTGCCGCGGCCCTGCGCGCCTCATCGGCCTCGCGCTGGTTGCGCTCGTCGCGGCCCGCCAGGTAGGCGGCGACCAGGTCGCCGATCGTCATGTTGAAGTACAGCAGCAGGCCGACCGCGGCCAGCAGGCCGAGCACGACCCACGCCCCCGCGATGCCGACCGCGCCCGTCAGCACGGTCGAGACGGCGAGGCCGATCGCTCCCCCACCCTGGCCGGCGGCGACCGCATCGGCACCGCCGCCGACGGCGAGGTGGAACATGCCGAGCAGTGCCAGCGCCACCAGCGCGGCCCCGGAGGCGGCCATCCAGCGCTCCGCCGGCATCGTCTTCATCCACAGCATGACCGCGAAGCCCGCCAGGAGCGGGGCCGCAAAGGCGATCCCCCAGCCGAGCAGCGTCGAGAGCAGGCCGTGCCACGGGCGCACGATGGCGCCCGCGTCGGGCGCGAACAGCGCGATCACGGTGATGATCGCGAGGAGCACCAACACCAGCGCCAGCGCTTCTCGGAAGAAGCGGCCGCTGAGGACGACCGGGTTCCTCTGACGGCGACGGGTCGTCCGCCTGCGAGTTGTCCTCCGTCGGGTCGCCACGGGGCCGGTCAGACCTCCATCACGATGGGCAGGATCATCGGCCGGCGCTTGGTGTGCTGGTGGAAGTAGCGGCTCAGGGTGTCGCGGACCTTCGTCTTGACGTAGCCGGCCTCGGCGGTGTGCTCGTCCTCGTGCCGCTGCTGGAGCGCGGTCATCAGGTGGTCGCGCGCCGATGCGATGAGCGGGTCGTCGGGATCGGACAGGAAGCCGCGGCTGGCGAGGTCGGGCTTGCCGATCGGCTGGCCCGTCTTGCTGTCGATGGTGAGCGCAACCATGACCACGCCATCGGAGGCGAGCATGCGACGGTCGCGCAGGATCACGCCGTCGATGCCGTCGATGGCGGCGATGCCGTCGACGAGGACCGCCCCGGCGGCCACCGTGCCGTCCATGTACGCGCGCTCACCGTCGAACGAGACGACCTGGCCATTCTCGAGCACGAAGATCTTGTCGACGTCGACGCCGGCGCCCTCGGCCAGCAGGCCGTGCTGCACGAGCATGCGGTACTCGCCGTGGACCGGCACGAAGTGCGCAGGCTTGACCAGCCCGAGCATGAGCTTGAGCTCCTCGCGCGACCCGTGCCCGGAGACGTGACAGTGCACGAGCGGCTCGTAGTGGACCATGGCGCCCTCCTTGAAGAGGTTGTCGATGGTCTTGGCGACCGCCTCCTCGTTGCCGGGGATGGGCGAGGCGGAGACGATGACGGTGTCGCCGGGCTCGATGCTGATGTTGCGGTGGTCGCGGTTGCTCATGCGGGTCAGCCCGCTCATCGGCTCGCCCTGGCTGCCGGTCGTCATGACCACCAGCTCCTCCTTGGGCAGCCGCTGGAGCTGGTCCTTCTTGACGAACGTGCCGTCGCGCCCGTCGAGGTAGCCGCGCTCGAGGGCGATCGCCGTGTTCTGCTCCATGCTGCGCCCGATGGCGACCATCTTGCGACCGTGCGCCCAGGCAGCGTCGATCACCTGTTGCACGCGGCCGATGTTGGACGCGAACGTGGCGACGATCACGCGCCCGGGAGCCTCGCCGACCAGCCGATGCAGGCTCTCTCCGACCGTGGCCTCCGACAGGGTGTATCCCTCCCGCTCGGCACGCGTCGAGTCGGACAGCAGGAAGGCGACGCCGCGGTTGCCGATCTCGGCGATGAGCCCCAGGTCGGCTCGTCTCCCATCGGGCGGCGTGTGGTCGAACTTGAAGTCGCCGGTGTGGACGATCGTCCCGAGGCGTGTCTGGATGGCGTAGCCGACCCCGTCGGGAATCGAGTGGTTGACCCGGAAGGCGGTGATGCGGAAGCTGCCGACGGCGAACTCGATCCCCGGCTCGACCACGTGGAGCGGCGTCGACTCGAGCAGCTTGTGCTCGCGCAGCTTGCCCTGCACGAGGCCCTCGGTGAGGCGGGTGGCGTAGATTGGGGTGCCGGGGATCTTGGGCAGCACGTACGGCAGCGCGCCGGTGTGGTCCTCGTGCCCGTGGGTGAGGATGATGCCGCGCACCTTGTCGCGGTGCTCCTCGAGATACGTCACGTCGGGAATGACGAGATCGATCCCGAGCATCTCCGGCTCCGGGAACGCGAGGCCGCAGTCGACCACCAGGATCTCATCGTCGATCTCGATGAGGGTGATGTTCTTGCCGACCTCGCCCACCCCTCCGAGCGGGATGATGCGCAGCGAATCGGACATGGAGGCTCCTAGAAGAGGGTCATCTGTTCCGCGTCGTCGGCTGCGTCAGGCCCGGTCACCGGGACCATCGCCGCCTCCTCGGCCTGGATGGCGGTCGATCGCTCGTCCTCGAGCGCCCGGCGCGCATCCAGCAGCGCCGCCGGCAGGCCACGCATGTCGCGGACCAGCGTCTC
Organism: uncultured Steroidobacteraceae bacterium; assembly: GCA_964449915.1. Classification (GTDB taxonomy): domain Bacteria; phylum Chloroflexota; class Limnocylindria; order QHBO01; family QHBO01; genus JACDBZ01. The sequence continues at coordinate 10,885 of CAYVCE010000043.1, forward strand.
GCGCAGCGAGGCCTGGTGCAGCGCCGCTGCTGGATGGTACATCGGGAAGACGTGCTGACCGGTGTAGGAGCGACGCATCCGGCCGTGCACGGCGCCGATACGGGCGCCGGGCAGGTAGCGCTGGAGCGAGTGGCGCCCAAGCGTGACGACCACCGCGGGGTCGAGTGCCCGCTCCTGGGCGTCGAGGTAGTCGGCGCAGGCGCCGATCTCCCCCGGCTCGGGGTCGCGGTTGCCCGGCGGCCGGCATTTCACCACGTTCGTGATGAACACGTCCTCGCGCTCCCAGCCGATGGCGTGCAACAGCTCGGTGAGCAGCTGGCCGGCCGGCCCGACGAATGGACGGCCGGTGGCGTCCTCGCGAGCGCCCGGGCCCTCACCGACGAGGAGGACGTCGCTCAGGACGTTTCCCTCGCCGGGGACGGTCTGCGTGCGGCCCCGCGCCAGCGGGCAGCGCGTGCAGCCGCGAATCGCATCGGCGATCTGCGCAAGCGCGGCCGGGCTCCCGGTCGACTCGCTCGCGGTGCCCATCGCGCGCGGCCGACCGGCGTCAGCTTCGTTCGCCCGCCTTGGCCATGTGCCGCTCCATCGCCGCGCGGCGGCTCAGGTTGACGCGGCCCATGCGGTCGATCTCGGTCACGATCACCATCAGCTCGTCGCCGATGCTGACCACGTCCTCGACGCGCGGCACCCGGTAGTCGGCGAGCTGGCTGATGTGCACCAGCCCCTCCTTGCCGGGCAGGATCTCGACGAAGGCACCGAAGTTCATGATCCGGGTGACCCTGCCGAGGTACTCCTTGCCGACCTCGACGTCCTTGGTCAGGCCCTCGATCCAGGCGATCGCCTTCTGGGCGGCCTCGCCGCTGGTTGCCGCGATCTGGATCGTGCCGTCGTCCTCGACGTTGATCTGGGTGCCCGTCTCGGCCGTGATCTGGCGGATCACCTTGCCGCCGGCGCCGATGACGTCGCGGATCTTGTCGACCGGGATCTTGATGGTCGTGATACGCGGCGCGTACTGGCTCAGCTCCTCGCGGCTGGCGCTGATGACCTCGGTCATCTTGCCCAGGATGTGGAGCCGCGCGTCGCGCGCCTGGTCGAGCGCATCGCGCATGATCTCGATGGTGATGCCGGCGACCTTGATGTCCATCTGCAGCGCCGTCACGCCCTCGGCGGTGCCGGTCACCTTGAAGTCCATGTCGCCGTAGGCGTCCTCCTTGCCGGTGATGTCGGTCAGGACGGCGTAGCGGCCGGAGTCCTTGTCGGTGATGAGGCCCATGGCCGCACCGGCCACCGGAGCCTTGATCGGCACGCCGGCGTCCATGAGGGCCAGCGTCGAGCCGCAGGTCGAGGCCATCGAGGTCGACCCGTTCGAGCTGACCACCTCGGACACGACCCGGATGGCGTACGGGAACTCTTCGGCGGACGGCAGCACCGGCTGCAGCGCGCGCTCGGCGAGCGCGCCGTGGCCGATTTCACGCCGGCCGGGGCCGCGCATGAACTTCGCCTCGCCGACCGAGTACGGCGGCATGTTGTAGTGGTGCATGTAGCGCTTCTCGGTCTCCGGCGAGATCGTGTCCATGCGCTGCACGTTGCTCGACGGGCCCAGGGTCGCGATGGACAGCGCCTGGGTCTGGCCGCGGGTAAAGAGGCCCGAGCCGTGGGTGCGCGGCAGGACGCCGACTTCCACGCTGATCGGCCGGATGGTGCGCGTGTCGCGACCGTCGATGCGGATGTTCTCGCTCAGCACGAGCTCGCGGACGGTGGCCTTGGTGATCACGTCCATGAGCGGCGAGCCGATGCCGTGGCGGTGGCGGATGTCCTCCATCCGATCGCCCTGCTCGGCGCGGTTGTAGCTCTCCCGCGCGCGGCGAACCTCGTCGGCGACGTCGCGCCGGACGGCATCGAGGCGCTCGGCGAGGCCCTGCGTGAAGTGCACGAACAGCTCGGCGGTGGCCTCCGCGTCGGGCATGGCCCGATGAGCTGCCGCGTGGTCGCGGCCGAAGATGAAGCGCACCAGGTCGCCCAGCTTGTAGGCGCCGGCATCGGGATAGAGCTGGTAGCCAAGCTCCAGGGTGTCGAAGACCGCGGACGGCTCCCACTTGCGGTCGGTCGGCAGGTGGCGCAGGACGTACGGCAGGTCGAACGAGGTGTTGTGGGCGACGACCGGCGTCTCCCCCACCCAGTCGACGAACCGGCCGAGCACCTCGGAGGCGGTCGGCGCATCGGCGACGTCATCGGTCTTGATGCCGTGCACCTGGTGGCCGACGATCGGGCGGCCAGGATTGACGAGTGACTCGAAGCGATCGACGACTTCTCCGTCGCGCACGCGCAGGGCGGCGATGTCGACGATGTAGCCGTTCTCCGGCTTGATCGCGGTCGTCTCGAGGTCGAAGACGACGAACTCGTTGCGGCCCTCGGACAGCAGCTTGCCGAGCTGGACCACGGAGCCGGCCTTGGGGCCGACGAACGGGACCTTCTTGGGGGCGCCGGCGCTGGCCACCAGGCGGTCCTGGAGCTCGATCGACTTCTGGAGCTCGGCGTGGCCGTAGGCGATGGCATCGGCCATGACGCTCTCCGGCAGGATCTTGGCGCCTGCCTCGACCATCATCACCGCGTCGCGAGTACCGGCCACGACGAGGTCGAGCTCGCTCTCGGCCAGCTGGCTGTTCGTCGGGTTGGTGACGAACTCGCCGCCGATACGCCCGACGCGGACCGCGCCGACGGGACCCTGGAACGGGATGTGGCTGATGCTCAGCGCCGCCGACGCGCCGTTGAGGGCCAGGATGTCCGGGTCGTTCTCCTGGTCGGTCGACAGCACGGTCAGGACGACCTGCACCTCGTTGTAGTAGCCCTTCGGGAAGAGCGGGCGGATCGGCCGGTCGGTGAGGCGCATGGCCAGGATGGCCGCCTCGGACGGGCGCGACTCGCGCTTGATGAACCCGCCGGGGATCTTGCCCGCGGCGTACATGCGCTCCTCGTAGTCGATGGTGAGCGGGAGGAAGTCCGCGCCCTCGCGCGGCTCCTTGGCGGCGACCGCGGTCGCCAGGACGACGGTGTCGCCGTAGCGGACGATCACCGCGCCATCTGCCTGCTCGGCGAGCTTGCCGGCCTCCATGCTGAAGGCCTGGCCGCCGATTTCGGCTTCGTGTTTGACTGCCACGTACATTCTCCTGTGATGTGTGCGGCATCCGGCTCTCTTCGTCGTCCCGTGGCGCGCTCGCTCGAGCGCAGGCGTCAGGCGGGGGCGGATGCCCTGGTTCGGGTGGTTACGCGAGACCCAGCGCCCTGATGGCCCTGGGTCGATCGCGTGCGGTGTCTTAGCGGCCCATCCTACCTACGCAGCCCGAGGCTGCTGATGACGGCGCGGTATCGGTCGACGTCGTTCCGAACGAGATACGCAAGCAGCCGCCGGCGCTGCCCGACGAGCTTCAACAGCCCGCGGCGCGAGTGGTTGTCCTTCGGAAAGCTGCGCAGATGTTCCGTCAGCGACTTGATCCGCTCGGTGAGAAGCGCAATCTGCACCTCGGGTGATCCGGTATCGCCCTCGTGCGTGGCGTATTCGTCGACGATTGCGCTCTTCGCGTCCTTGGCGAGCGGCACCTATTCCTCCAAAATTCATTCCATTAGCTTCGGAAGTTTACCAGAGAGGGCCTCCAGCCGCCATCGGCGGGCATGACGGCTCGGCTCGACTGAGCGGCGCGTACCGATCAGAGGAGCCGCCGCGCCTCCGCTTCGTCGGCCCGCATCTGGGTGACGAGCGCCTCGGCCGAGTCGAAGCGGCGCTCAGCGCGCAGGCGGGCGTCGAGCTCGACGTCGAGCGTCGCGTCGTACAGGTCCCCGTCCCAGTCGAGCAGGTAGGCCTCGACCATCACGCGCCCGTCGTCGTGGAAGGTGGGCCGCACGCCGACGCTCACCAGGGCCGGATGTCCGGGCCCCACGCCGCGCTCGGGCACGTGGACGCGGCCGAGGTAGATGCCGAGCGCCGGGAGGGCCGCGCGATAGGCGAACGCCAGGTTGGCCGTGGGGAATCCCAGTTCCCGTCCACGGCGATCGCCGTGCACGACGCTGCCGCGCAGGAACGGCGCGTCGCCGAGCAGCGCCGCGGCGGCCGCGACCTCTCCGGCGCGCAGCAGCTGGCGGATGCGCGACGACGACACGGGCGTCCCGTCCACGACGAGCGGCTCGACGGCGACCGCGTCGAACCCGTCCTGCGCGCCGATCTCGGCAACCCGGTCGAGCGTGCCCGCGCGTCGGCGACCGAACGCGCTGTTGGGGGTCATGGTGATGGCGCGCAGCTCGAGGGCCGGTGCCAGCGCAGCCAGGAATGCCTCGGGCTCCAGCGAGCGGAGCACATCGTCGAAGCGAACTCCGAGCGCGTGATCGATCCCCGCGTCCACCAGTCGCTCGAGCGTCACCTGGAGTGGCAGGAGCCGCTCGACGACGGTTCCGGGCCGCACGACCTCGTCGGGGTGCGGATCGAAGACGAGCGCGACCGAGGCCGCGTCGCGCTGCGCGGCGGCCGCGGCCGTCGCCGCGACGACGTGGCGATGGCCCACGTGGACGCCGTCGAACGCGCCGAGCGTCACCACGGCAGGACCGATGGCCGGCAGCTCGTCCAGCCCTCGCGCGATCACGCGCTGGCCTCCGGCGCCACGACCTTCTCCGGCCTGAGCACCCCGGCGGCGACGACGCCGATACCGAGCAGAGCGTCCCCGGCGAACACGGCCCGCCGCCCGTCTTCCACGCCACCCTCGAGCCGCGTCGCGGAGCCATGCGTGAAGGCGGTGGCGGCCTCGTCGCCGAGCGAGACGCGAGGTAGCGGGAGCAGGTCGCCCACCGACAGGATGGCGTCGGCGAGGCGTCCATCGGCGGCGAGCGCCTCGAGCCGTTCGGGCGTCACGGCGTCCGCGACACGCAGGCCAGCCGACTCGGTCCGTCGCAGGGCGACGAGGTAGCCGCCGCAGCCCAGTCGGGTGCCCAGGTCGCGCGCGAGCGAGCGCACGTAGGTGCCGGCGCCACAGCGCAGGTCGATCCGCACCGTCGCGCCGTCCGCGTCGCGCGTGAATCCGAGCACGTCGATCGAGGTGATCGTCACCGTCCGCGGCGGCACATCGATCGGCGCACCCGACCGGGCGGCCCGGTGCGCCGTGCGCCCGCCCTGCTTGCGCGCGCTGAACATCGGCGGCCGCTGCTCGAAGGTCCCCTCGAAGGCCGCCAGCGCCTCGCGAACGGCCTCGTCGTGCGGGACCGGCGCGCCGCCGGGCTGGATGGGCCCCTCGCCGTCGTCGGTCGCACTGGAGGCGCCCAGCCGGATGGCGGCCTCGTACCGCTTTCCCCCGCCCGTCAATTCGGCACTGAAGCGCGTCGCGGCGCCGACCAGGATGGGCAGCACGCCCGACGCGAGCGGGTCGAGCGTACCGGCATGGCCGATGCGTCGCGTCCCCGTCAGGCGCCGCAGCAGGCCGACCATATCGTGGCTGGTCGGCCCGACCGGCTTGTCGAGGTTAACGACCCCGAGCATCGGCGCGGTCGAGCTCGCGCTCGCATGCGGCGAGCAGGCGTGCCCTCGCGTCGGCAAGGGGCGCGTCGATCGAACAGCCGGCGGCGCGCGCGTGGCCCCCACCGCCGAACGGGGACGTGACGGCCACCGCATCGGCGTTCGCCGACGTGCGGACGCTGACCCGGACGTGCCCCGCGTCGACCTCCTTGAACAGGATGGTGATGTCGGCCGCCTTGGTGGAGGCCAGCAGGTCGATGAGGCCCTCGGAGGCGACCGCGTCGCTGCCGGTCTCGGCCAGCATCGCCGTCGTCATGGTGGCATGCACGACGCGCCCGTCATGCTGCTCGATGAGCCCGGCCATGATCCGGCCCCACAGCGCCAGCGTGCTGAACGGCTTGTCGGCGTAGATGGACCGATGGATGGCCGACAGCGGAGCTCCGGCCTCGACCAGGTCGGCCGCCACGCGGAGCGTGCGGGGCGTGGCGTTGGGGTGCGAAAAGGTGTGGGTGTCCTGCACGATCCCGGCGGTCAGGACCATCGCCATGTCGGCGTCGATCTCGAGTCCCAGGTCCGGGATGAGGAGCGCGACCATCTCGCAGGTGGCCGCCGCCCCCGCGTCGACCCACGCGATCGCGGCGCCGTCGCCGTCGTTCGAGACGTGGTGGTCGACGTTGGCGATCCGCGCCCGCCGCAGCCACTCGACGCAGTCCGTGACGACCGCCCCGGTGCGCGAGAGGGGCCCGTCGACCACGACGGCGAGGTCGGGCTCGAGCTGAGGCGAGCGCCGCACGTCGGCTGCCCCGGGGAGGTGCGCGAGCGACGGCGGCACCGGGTCGGCGGCCACGACCTCCGCCTGCTTGCCGAGCCGCACGGCGGCCATGCACAGTGCCAGCGCCGAGCCAAGGGTGTCCGCGTCGGGATTCTCGTGGCAGATGGCGGTGATGCGTGACGCGCCGCGGATGGCATCGACGATCGCAGCGCGGCTCATTGGCGCCCCTCGTCCTCGAGCTCACGGAGCAGGCGCAGGACGCGGTCCCCCGCCTCGATCGAGTCGTCGTGGCGAATGAGCAGCTGCGGGATGTGGCGGATCGTGAGCCGGTCGCCGAGCTGCCGGCGCAGCCAGGGCGCCGCATCGGTCAGCGCCCTCATCGTCTTCTCGCGCTCGACCTCGGTGCCCATGATGCTGACCCACACCTTGGCCGAGCCGAGGTCGCGGGCCGTCTCGACCCGCGTGATGGTCGCGAACCCGAGGCGCGGGTCCTTCATCTCGCGCTGGAGCAGCCCGGCTAGCTCGGATCGGATCTGGCTGTCGAGCCGATCGGTGCGCTGGCTCACGTTCGTCAGGCCTGCTCGGTCACCATCTGGTAGCACTCGATGACGTCGCCCACGGCGATGTCATCTGCGTCGAGGCCGATGCCGCACTCGAAGCCGGTGGCCACCTCGCGCACGTCGTCCTTGAAGCGCTTGAGCGAGGTGATCCGCGTGTCCGCCAGCTGCTCGCCGGCGCGGAAGATCCGTGCCTGGCCGCCGCGCACGATGCGCCCATCGATGACGTATGAGCCGGCGATGTTGCCGGCACGGCCCGCCTTGATCACCATCCGCACCTCGGCGTGGCCCTCGACCTGCTCAACCAGCTTGGGTGCGAGAAGGCCCTTGAGCGCCAGGCCGATGTCATCGGTCAGCTTGTAGATGACGTCGTACAGCCGCACGTCGACCCCGGTGGCCTCGACCGAGCGCTGGGCGCCGGCATCGGGCTTGGTGTTGAAGCCGATCACGACGGCGTCCGACGCCGACGCGAGGTTGATGTCGCTCTCGTTGATGTCGCCGGCGCCCTCGCGCAGGATGTTGATGCGCACCTCGTCGTTGTTGAGGCGTTCGAGCGAGTGACGGATTGCGCCCATCGAGCCCTGCACGTCGGTCTTGAGCACGACGCGCAGCTCGGCCACCTCGCTGTCCTTGATCTGGGCGCTGATGTCCTCGAGGCTGCTCACCTTCTGGCCATCGGCGCCGGCGGCCACCCGGTCCGCGGCCTCGGCAGCGTCGCGCGCGGTCTTCTCGTCGGCCACGACACGCAGGATGTCGCCGGCCTCCGGCAGGCCCTGCAGGCCGATGATCTCGACTGCCGAGGCCGGTCCGGCCTCCTTGACCCGCTTACCGGCCGCGTTGTTCAGTGCGCGCACGCGGCCCCAGGTGCGGCCGACGCCCACGATCTGGCCGATGCGCAGCGTGCCGGTCTGCACGAGCACGGTGGCCACGTTGCCGCGGCCCTTGTCGACCTTCGACTCGATGATGGTGCCGATGGCGTCGCGGTCCGGGTTGGCCCTGAGATCCTGGAGGTCGGCGACGAGGAGCACCATCTCCATCAGGTCGTCGATGCCGGTGCGCTGCTTGGCGCTGACCGGAACGGCGATGACGTCGCCGCCGTACTCCTCGATGAGCACCTTGTTGTCGGCAAGCTCCTGCTTCACACGGTCGGGGTTGGCATCGGGCTTGTCGACCTTGTTGATGGCCACGATCATCGGCACCCGTGCGGCGCGCACGTGGTCGATGGCCTCCTTCGTCTGGGGCATGACGCCGTCGTCGGCGGCGACCACGATGACCGCGATGTCGGTCACCTGCGCCCCGCGGGCACGCATGGCGGTGAAGGCCTCGTGGCCGGGCGTGTCGAGGAACACGATCCGCTTGCCGTTGTGCACGACCTCGGATGCGCCGATGTGCTGGGTGATGCCACCGCTCTCGCCGGAGGCGACCTTCGTCTCACGGATCGCGTCGAGCAGGCTGGTCTTGCCGTGGTCGACGTGGCCCATGACCGTCACGATCGGGGCGCGCGTCTCGAGCTTCGAGCCCTCCTCGTCGGTCCACAGCGTCGGCTTGCCGTCGCCCTCGCCCGGGCCGCCGGGTGCGACCAGGTCCTGCTCGCTGGCCGCCTGGGCGGCCGCGCGCTCTGCGACGCCCGCCTCGGTGGCCTCGAAGCCGAGCTCGCTGGCAACGAGGGATGCGGTGTCGAAGTCGATCGACTGGTTGATGGTGGCGAAGATGCCGTTGCGAATGAGGACGTTGATGATCTCGGCATGGCTGACGCCGAGCGTCTCGGCGAAGTCCTTGATGGACACCGAGCTCGGGAGCTCCACCGGCCCGGCGGGCCGGACCGGCGCCTGGGCCTCAAGCAGCGCGGCGCCGGCGGCACCGCCGGTGCGCTTGCGCTGGGGTCGCGGCCCACGGCGCGGTCGATATCTACGGGGTGGCATGGGTGACTCCCTCGAACTCGAGCGTTCCCGGCGCGGGCTCTCCGCCGAGCGCTCGCTTCACGGCGTCGACGCGGCGTTCCACGTCGCTGCACGCCTGATCATGGCAGATGTAGGTTCCGCGACCCGGCGCGCGGCCGGACTCGTCGCGATGGATCGTGCCGTCCGGCGCGCGCACGATGCGCGTCATCTCGCGCTTGGGGCGCGCCTGGCGGCAGAGCGCGCAGGTTCGGGTCGGGACGTGGTCAGGTCGTCGCTTCGGCATCGACCGCAACCTCCTCGACGTCGGGGTGCGCCGCGACTTCGGCATGGTCGCCGTGCTCGCCGCCGGCGGCTGCCGTCGCGACGCCGGCCTCGGACCGGATGTCGATCCGCCAGCCGGTCAGCTTCGCCGCGAGGCGGGCGTTCTGGCCCTCCTTGCCGATGGCCAGGCTGAGCTGGCGCTCGGGCACGATGACGTTCGCGATCTTGTGCTCCTCGTCGATGCGGACGTTGAGCACCTCGGCCGGCGACAGGGCCTCGGCCACGAAGCGACCGGGATCCTCGTCCCACAGCACGATGTCGACCTTCTCGCCGTTCAGCTCGGCCACGATCGACTGGATCCGCGCGCCGCGCTGGCCGACGGCCGCGCCCTTGGCGTCGACCCCCTGCTGGCGGCTCTCGACCGCCACCTTCGAGCGACTGCCGGCCTCGCGCGCGATGCCGCGGATGACAACCGTGCCGTTGAAGATCTCGGGGATCTCCATCTCCATCAGGCGGCGCAGGAAGCCGCGGTGCGTGCGGCTGGCCACGATGACCGGGCCGCGCGTCGTGCGGCGGACTTCCATGACGTACACCTTGAGGTGCTGCCCGATGCGGTACGCCTCGGCCGGCAGCTGCTCGGTGACCGCCAGCACTGCCTCCACGTCCTTGCCCATGTCGAGCACGACGGCCGAGTCGGTCGTGCGCTGGACGGTGCCGGTCATGATCTCGCCCTCGCGGGCCGCGTACTGCTGGAAGACGACGTCGCGCTGTGCCTCGCGGAGGCGCTGGCGGTAGACCTGGCCGGCCGTCTGGGCCGCGATGCGGCCGAGCTGTGCCTGCGTGACGTTCTCGGGGATGCGGACCTTCGCGCCGACGCCGGTCGCTGGATCGATCTTCTGCGCATCGGCAACGAACATCTGGGCCTCGGGGTCCTCGACCTCCTCGACGGTGGCCATGACCTCGTACTCGCGCGCGACGCTGATCTCGCCGCTCTCCGGGTTGACCGTGACGACCACGTTCTCGGGCGCGTCGGCATTGCGTCGATAGGCCGACTCGATCGCCTGCTCCAGCGTCCGGATCAGGATCTCCTGCGGCACACCCTTCTCGGCGTTCAGCTGGAGCAATGCTCCGATGAAGTCTCGATTCATGGCCGCTCCTCGCTCCACGCCCGATCACACACCCGGGACAAACAAAGACGTGGGATGGCGAACCGACCCACGTCTCAGGTACTCAGTTCAAATGTTGGTCCGCACTGGCCGGCCGAACCGTCCCGAAGTATACCCGATCGCCCCTTTCCGCGCCACGCCGAAGCCTGGGCTCGGCGCCGATCGGCGGTTGATCCGAGAGCGGATGCTACGCTGCCGGGCACATCCGGAGGCTTCGGTCGCATGCTGGCCAGCAACGTCCTGGGCGCGACCCGTTTGACCGCGTTGCTCGGCGCTGCGCTCGTGGCGCTGGCGTCCGGCTGCGGCGGCGTTCTCGACCCGGCCGCTCCGCCTGCGGTCGAGGGGCCGCGGCCGGCGCTGGGGTCAGGATGCGATGCCGAGAGCTACGACTTCATCGGCGAGGGGACCCTCGCCGGACTCGGGCTGGACGTCGCCACGCCCGTTCCGCCGCCGGAGCCGAATCGGCCGGCCATGATCTGGGTCACCCATGACCTGCTCCCCTATGACCGGGGAGAGCCGGGCGGACCGGTCGAGGGGGTACGCATGCTGTGCTTCGAATTCGCTGACGGCTCGGGCGGCTCCGAGTGGCCGGTCGACCCGG
>CAYVCE010000044.1:0-6131 GCA_964449915.1 uncultured Steroidobacteraceae bacterium
GTCGCTGCTGGCTCCGGTGAAGCTGTAGATGGTCTGGTCGGGGTCGCCGACGACGCACAGGTCGCGCCGATCGCCCAGCCACAGCCGCAGCAGGTCCTCCTGGAGCCGGTTCGTGTCCTGGTACTCGTCGACGCTGAACCATGCGTAGCGCCGGTGGACGAGGCCAATGGCGTCCGCGTCCGACTCGTAGAGCTCCACCGCCAGGGTGAGCATGTCCTCGAAGTCGATGCGGTTCGCCCGCGCCTTGGCCTGCTCGTATCGGCGCCACAGCGTGGTGAACACGTCCGCCGGCACCGGCGGGTCGCGCTCGGGCGCGTAGGTCTCCGGGCGCATGCGGCGCACCTTGGCCCACTCGATCTCGTCGGCCAGGTCCTTGGCCGGCGTGAACCTGTACCCACCCGGCAGCTGCCTGGCCAGTGGACCGATGAACCGAAGCTTCGAGTCGAGCACATCGGGCAGGTCGCGGCCGTGGACCAGCGGCCAGTGATGCGCGAGCTGCCGGCGCGCGGCGGCATGGAAGGTCGAGGCCTGCACCTGTGGCAGCCCGAGCGCGGTGAGCCGATGCTTCATCTCTGTCGCCGCCTTCTCCGTGAAGGTGACGACGAGGGCCCGCTTCGGGTCTATGGCGCCGGTGGCGGTCGCGTACGCCACGCGATGGCTGATGACCCGGGTCTTGCCAGTCCCGGCACCCGCCAGGATGACGACCGGGCCGGTCGTGGCGCTGGCGGCCTCGCGCTGCTCGTCGTTCAGGCCGGCCAGGATGGCCTCGGGATCCATCGGTCAGATGGTAGTGCGCGCGGACTTACCAGCCGATTAGCGGGGTACATCGGTTGCTGCCGGGCAGCGGATGGACAGGGAGACGACCACGACGGTCGAGCGTGCGCGGGTCGCTGGTCAGGGTGCGACGACGCCGATCTGGTAGTCCGTCCAGACGAACGTCGCGCGGCAGTTGAGCACGACGAGCGCCCGGTCCGGCAGCCGCTGGCCTTCGACAGCGAGACCAGGCCGGAACGAGGTTCGGCAGTCGGTCGCTGCCGGGTCCTCGAAGTGACCGGTGACGGTGACCGCCTCGCCGTGGCCGGGGAGCTCCAGGTCCGCAGCGGGATGCGGGTGGAATCCGATGGCGAATGCCCCATAGAGCCAGGCGGGCACGGGCTCTTGCAGCCAGTCCACGCTGAAGTCGTACTGGTGATCGGCGGGACAGCACGCGTGCGCGACAGTCCCGGTGATCGAGATCTCGTTGTCCCCATAGCAGCTCAGCGCCTCGTAGCCATGCAGCTCGTTGATGTCGACGTCCAACACCGGCGACGCGGGGCAGGCCACATCGGCCTCTTCCACCCAGGGGTCGCCCTCGGCGATGGGGGTCGCCACGAAGCCGATCATCTCGCACTCGGGCTGGCACAGCGGCTGGTGGAAGGCGGCCACCCGGTACCAGCGCAGGGCACCGGCCTCCGTGGGTGCGCCGATGATGAACAGGCGCTGCCCGACGGCAAGCTCGCGCAACAGCTCGGAGGCATCGCTCGGGGCCGCGCGCAGGTTGACCACTTCTTTGACCTGCGCGATCGCCAGGTTGGGGATGATCGCGGCCGTCGCCGGCGTCTGGCTGGGGGTCGGCGCGGCGGACGCCGATTCGCCCGGCGATGCTGAGGGGGAGGGGGACGCGACGCTAAACGATGCCGAAGGGATCGCCGTCGGCGACGGGCTCGGCGCACCGGTCTCCGGGTCGCCGCTCAGGAGCGCGATGCTGAGCAGTGCGCCTCCACCCACCGCGACCAGGGCGCCCGCCACGACGGCGACGGGAATCCACCATCGGCCTCCGCGTCGAGCGGCCGCTTCGCGGGTCGGCAGTGGGCGGATGTCCTGCGATGCCCCGCAGGCTGCGCAGAAGGAGGCGCCGGGGACCAGGTCAGCGCCGCATTGGAAGCAGGGCGGGTGGTCGGCAGGGTCGGATCGGTACGACATCGGTGAAATCTCCGGTTGACGACGGCTCGCGCATCCTATCGGCAGCTGACTGCGGCCAGACTGCGGCGGGGGCTACCATCGGCAGATGACGACGCTCGCCGACCTTGCCGACATCCCGCCCATCCAGGTTTTCGACGGTATCCGTGCGCGGCGGATCGAGGGTGAACGGATCACCCTGGCCATCGTCGAGCTGGATCCAGGCGCCGTGGTGCCGGAGCATCGCCACGCCCACGAGCAGAACGGGATGGTGATCACCGGCCAGATGACGTTCCGGGTCGGGAACGACGAGCGGGTGCTGGGGCCGGGCGGCACGTGGCGCATCCTGGGCGACGTGCCGCACACCGCCACGGCGGGGCCGGAGGGAGCGGTGGTGATCGACGTCTTCAGTCCCATCCGTGCCGACTGGGACGCGCTTCCGGTGCTGGCGACGAGCGATCCGGTGTGGCCGCGCCCGCGGTAGCCGCGTGAGCGGCTCGCCGGGCAGCGCCACGAACGGGGAGAGCCGGCTCTTCACGCCCGCGTTCATCGCGCTGGCCGTGGCCGATCTGGCCTACTTCACTGCGGCCGGCATTCTGATCCAGATCACGCCGCTGTTTGCGAGCGGGCCGCTCGGCGCCGATGCGGTTGGGGTGGGCATCGCCGTCGGCGCATTCAGCGTGACCGCGCTCGCGCTGCGCCCGTGGGCGGGTCGCGAGTCGGACCGGCGAGGCCGGCGGCCACTGCTCGTGGCGGGTGCGCTGCTGGCCGGTGCGGCCATTGCCGGACACATCGTGACCGACAACCTGCTTGTGCTCGTCATCCTGCGCCTCGTACTCGGCGCGGCGGAGGCGCTCTTCTTCGTCGCCGGCTTTGCGCTCCTGGCCGACCTCGCACCGCCGAACCGCGCCGGCGAGGCGCTCAGCTTTAACTCGCTGGCGCTCTACCTGGGGATCGCGCTCGGTCCGATCCTCGGCGAGCTGCTGCTCGGGGTCGGTGGCTATGGGCTGGCCTGGGCCGGCGCATCGGTGCTGTCGCTGCTGGCGGCGGCGCTGGCCCTGCGCCTGCCCGCGACCGGCAGGACGCCGGCTGCGGAGCTCGAACCGACGTCGCTGATCCATCGCGGCGTCCTCGGGCCGTCGCTGGGGCTTTTCGCCGGCGTGTCGGCGATGGCCGGCTTCCTCGCCTTCGTGGCGATCTACGGGCGCGACGACCTGGGAATGGCGGGCTCGGGGCCGGTCCTGCTCGTGTTCGGCATGATCGTGGTCGGCTGCCGGATCCTCTTCGCCAAGCTCCCGGATCGCGTGCCGCCCTATCGGCTCGCGGCTGGGGCTCTCGTCGCGGTGACGGTCGGGATGGCGGTCGCGGGCATCGCGCGTTCGGTGCCAGGTCTGATCGCCGGTGCGGCAATTCTGGCCATCGGCGTTGCCTTTCTCACCCCTGCGTTCTTCGCTGCGATGATGGCGCGCGTTCGGCCGTCGGAGCGCGGCGCGGCATTCGGGACCGTGTCCATCTTCCTGGACCTCGCCTTCGGCGGCGGTCCGGTCCTCCTCGGTCTGCTCGTCGATGCAGCGGGCATCCCGGCCGCCTTCGTGGCCGCGGCGATCGTTCCAGCGGTCGGAGCGGTCGGGACGCTGGTGGCTGCCCTGTCGTGGCGCGCGGTGGCGGCCCCCCGCTAGCTGCGGGACGCCGGCCGGTTCAGGCGCTCAGGACGTTCGGCTGATCGGGCTCGACGGCCCGCAACTGGTCCTCGACGCGGCGGAGGTGGCGCTGCACGCCGGCCCGCATCTCGTCGAGGGTCGTCGACACCTCTCGCGCAACGGAGCCGATGGACGTCAGCTTCGACTTCATGCTCTGCACGCGCTGGAGCTCCCCGGCGATGTCGTGGAGGGCGTCGGCAACCTCGTGGACGTCGAGCTGGACCGGTGCGTCTCGAAGGCTGTTCAGGGCCAGGACGCGGGCAAGGCGCACGGCCGCCTCGAGCGCGGTCATGTCGTCGCCCTCCGGATCGAGCACGCACCACACGTCGTTGCCGACGAGCTGGAGCGGCGCAATGCCCGACGGCGCGAACTCGGGCGCGAAGACGGCCACGGCCACGACCGCCCCGCGGTTGACCTTGGCCTCCGCAAGCTCCGCCATGAAGCGCTGGCGCGGCATCGGCCGGTTCTTGGCCTCGATGACGATGCGCAGCTCCAGGCCGCGGGTCAGCGTCGGGTTGAGGGCCAGCACGAAGTCGCCCTTCTTCGAGCGGATGGCGTCGCCCGCCTCCGATCCTGTCCGCTCGAGGAGATCCCCCGAGCCATGGGCAAGGGTGGCCAGGGCGGACTCCAGGATGTCCTCGAAGTCGGCTCCCTTGGCGGCCGAGCGTGCCCGCTCCTCGGCCCGAGCCCGGCGGGCGTCCTCCAGCGCCTCGAGCCGCTCGTTGAGGCGGCGGAACTCGTTGGTCATCTCGGCGCGGAACTGGTGGAGGGGACTGCCCTGGCGCGTGGGGTCCAGCAGCGTGGCGAGCTGCGAGCCGTCGCCGTCGAAGTAACGGCCCAGGAGCTGGCTGAGCTTGCCGAGCGCGGAGTCGCGCCGACGCTCGTCGAACAGGTCGCCGACCAGCCGGTTGAGCTTGCCCGTGTCGCCCAGGTAGGCCTCGAGCTGGCGTGGCAGTCGGCCGTCACCATCGGCGAAGTTCTGGCGCAGCGTGGTCTCCAGCGCGTTCGCTGCCTCTGCCTGCTTGCTCGCCATATCGGTGACGAGGCGCCCGAACTCGGCCTTCACGACGTCCACGTTGAGGGTCGCGTTCGCGTTGCAGATGGCGAGCAGGCCGATGCGCAGGGCGCGCTCCGTCAACGCCGGACGATCCGCCTCCGGCGTCTCGTTGACGAAGGCCGCCAGCGACGGGTCGTGCAGGGTCAGGTGCTCGACCGTGATGCGCTGGCTGTCGACGGTGACGCGTGTCTCGCTCATGCCGCCACGATGATCGCGCGTTGTGACAGCTTCTGTGTCGCAATTTCGCACATCCGTTCGTTTGTGGACAACCATCAGCGCGACGCACGGAGCATGAGCCAACCGTGGATGTCGGTTCGAGGGAGGTCCATCTCCTCGACGACGTCGAAGCCGAGACGCTCGTACAGCAGGACGTTGCGTGCCACGGCGGTCTCCAGGTAGGCCGGGAGCCCCTCGCGATCGCTGCGCTCGAGGATCGGCTCCATGAGCGCTGTGCCGATGCCCTGGCCCTGGCGGTCGGGATCGACGCCGATGGCTGACAGGTAGAAATGGGGCGCGGGCACGTGACGGTGGCGGTGCTCCTCGAGGCTCGCCACCGCGTCGCCGACGGTCCGGAGCCGTCGCCAGCCGGCCAGGCGCGCCAGCGCCGGCATCTGGCGCAGGCTGTCGAGCAGCGGCGGGCCTCGATAGCCCGGCGGCAGCCAGAGCGCGACGCCGGCGTGGTCGTCGGTGGTGTACGTCTGCGACAGGTGGGCGGATCCGTAGCGCAGGATGCCGGCCCATCCGTCGCGCATCCGCTGGGTCCGCTCGGGCGCGTCGCCGGCAAGGTAGAGGTAGAACGGGTCGCGCGCGAACGCCCGGGCCAGGACGGCCGCGAGGTCTGGGATCTCTCCGATGGTCGCCAGCCGCACGGAGGTCATGGACCGATTGTGCGACGTTGCGAGGGTGTCGGCCCGTCCCAATCGCGCGTCACTGGGTGAGAGGTCTCTGAGTCACACCAGGCCCCCAGCCGATATTTCGGCCAGAACCGGCGCGGCGGCACGTCCGCGCGGCCTGGGACGCATATATCGGTTGAGGGTTCGCGTGAGAGCGGTCCGCGGGCGTCGTCGTGCCAGGGTTCGGCCGATATTTCGGCCACACCCGGCGCGCCAGCCGCGGATGGCGGGACTCGACCGATTGATCGGCGTGGGCGTGGCGTGCGGCACGTCCGCGCGGCCCGGGGCGCATCTATCGGTTGAGGGGGAGCCTGAGGGCGGTCCGCGTGGTCGTCGTGCCAGGCCCATTGCCACTCGGGAGTGGCGCGGTGAACTCGTGAGCTCGTGGACTCGGAAGCAACTCTGATATCCGCGGCCGCTGCGCCGAAAGGGCCAGGCTGATCCGGCCGAACGCGATCGCCGTATCCTTGAGCACATGTCGCTGTATCGCATGGACGTCACCGACACCTCGCTCGACGCGCCGGTCCTCGTCGCGGCGCTCGA
>CAYVCE010000045.1:0-4176 GCA_964449915.1 uncultured Steroidobacteraceae bacterium
GCCAGCCTCCCATGTTGAGTAAGGCGGTGATGGTACACCGACGACTTGGGTGCGAACGATCGAATCTGCGGTCATTTGTGGGGCGATTCTCGAATCGGTAGAATCGCCCAGCACGCGCGCGGCTCGCAGGCCGTGGCGCTCTCTTGGGGAGTGGCCAAGCGGTAAGGCGCCTGACTCTGGATCAGGAGACCGAAGGTTCGAATCCTTCCTCCCCAGCCAATCTGCCGCCCCGTTGTCAATACGCAACGGCCGTGGCTCGACCCGGGCGAGCCGGATCGGCCCCTGAGCGTATGATCGGCGGACGAGCTGAGGGACGCGCATGATCGGCCGCGAACGCGAGCTGAGGCTGGTCGAATCGTTCCTGCAGGCTGCCGGCCCGGGGACCCACGCTCTTCTCCTCCTGGGTGAGGCCGGGATCGGAAAGACCACGATCTGGCAGGCGGCGCTGGACGCCGCAGCTGAGCGCGGCTATCGCGTGAGCCTCACGCGACCCACGGAGGCGGAGGCGCGCATCCCGTTCGCCGGGCTCAACGACCTGTTCGGCGACCTCGTCGACGCCTGGGGATCCAGCCTGCCGACGCCCCAGCGGAACGCGCTGGACGTGGCGCTCATGCGCGCCAGCGTGAAGGGCGAGCCGATGCCGCCGCTGGCGCTGTCGCTGGCCGTGCTCGAGCTCGTGCGGGCCGCGTCGTCGAACGAGCCGCTGGCGCTCGGGATCGACGACCTGCAATGGCTCGACGAGTCGTCGGCGGGCGTCGTGCGCTTCGCCCTGCGGCGCCTCGAGAGTGAGCGCGTCATCGTCATCGCCACCGAGCGGACCCGGGCAACCGGATCGCCCGCCCCGGCCATCGTCACGGATCTGCCGGCCGAACGCGTGATCCGGGTGCCGGTGCGCGCCCTTGGTGCCGAAGACGTCGATCGGCTCCTCGACGAGTCGCTCAGTCTCCAGCTCAGCCCGACGATGCTCAGGCGCGTGCATCGCCTGTCAGGCGGCAACCCGTTCCACGCGCTGGAGATCGGCCGGGCGCTCGCGATTCGTGGCGTCGACCGGGCGACCGGGGACATTCCACTACCGGAATCGGTCGGTGGCCTGGTACGGGCTCGGCTGGCTGCGCTGCCACCCGATGCCAGCGAGGTGGCGGTCCACGTGGCGGCGCTCTCGCACCCGATCGCGAGGGTCCTCGAGGCCGTCCTCGGGGCCGAGAGGGCGCGAGCCGGCCTCACCGAGGCGCGAACTGCCGACGTGCTCGCCGCGGGCGACGATCCGATTCGATTCACGCACCCGCTGCTCGCCTCCGAGGTGTACGAGGCCCTCGGCGACGACGCCCGGCGCGAACTGCATCGGCGCCTGGCGACCGTCGTGGCCGAACCCGAGGAGCTGGCTCGCCACCTCGCGCTCGGCGCGACCGGCCCTGATCCGGCAGTCGCCGATGCGCTCGATGCCGCGGCCACCCACGCCCGCGGTCGTGGTGCACCCGACGCCGCAGCTGAGCTGAGCGAGCTTGCCGGCAGCCTGACGCCGGCCGCCGATCCCGTGCGGGCACGACGGATGGCGATGGCCGGACGCTATCGGCTCATGGCCGGTGACCTTGGGCGGGCGCGCGAGCTGCTCGAGCGTGCCCTGGACGAGCCCATCGCGAAGCGAGGGCCGGCCCGCGCCGAGCTGCTCTTCCGTCTCGCCGGCGTCAGGCAGCTCATGGACGACTTCGTGGCCGCGGAGGCGATCGGTCGCGAGGCCCTGTCCCACGCGGGCGACGACGCGCCGCTC
Organism: uncultured Steroidobacteraceae bacterium; assembly: GCA_964449915.1. Lineage (GTDB taxonomy): Bacteria > Chloroflexota > Limnocylindria > QHBO01 > QHBO01 > JACDBZ01. The sequence goes on from CAYVCE010000045.1 coordinate 1,769, forward strand.
ACGGTCCAGATCAAGCTGCTGCTCGCCGGCATCAGCTTCATCAGCGGCCGAGACTGGGCCCTGGGCGCCCAGCATGCCTTCGAGGCGATGGAGCTGGCCGAGTCGCTCGACGACCCGCGAGTGCTGGCGGCCACCATCGGGGCTTACGCGACATGGCGCTATGCCACCGGGCACGGACACGACCGCGAGCTGGCGCGGCGAGCGGTGGAGCTGGAGCCCTGGACTGGGCACCTTCGAACGCTCGATGTGCCGGAGTACGACATCGCCAACATCGAAAGCTCGGAAGGTGAGACGACCTCCTCGCTGGCGCGGATGACGAAGCTGCTCGATCGCGCGGAGCGCGATGGCGACTACTCCAGCCTGCCGTACCTGCTCGGGAACGTCGCGGCCAGCGACTTCCTCCAGGGCCGCGCCAACGCAGCGCGCGAACGGATCGAACGTGCGAAGCGACTCTCGCGAACGACCGAGCAGCGCACGGCGGAGGTCCATACGCTGGTGTGCGAGGCCAAGCTCGAGGCGCGTCTGGGCGACGCGAATCGCGCGCTCGCCGCCGCCCGTGAGGCGTTCCACATCATGGAGGCCACCAAGTGGAGGGTCGGGGAGTGGTGGCTGCGCATCGACCTGGCGACCCTCGAGCTCAGCCGGGGTGATGCCCAGTCGGCCCTGGACTTGGTGGCGGACGCCCTGACCTCGCCCGCGGAAGACGGGCCGAGGCGCCGCCGCTGGGCGCAGCCGGTGGCGGTGGATGCGCTGGTCGCGCTGGGGCGGCATGACGAGGCACGTTTGGTGCTTGCCGATCTCGAGGACCACGCGAGGTCGCAGGGATCGCCGAGGCTCACGGCGGAGGCGCTTCGCGCACGCGCGCGACTCCTGGCTGCGGCCGGCGAGGTGGAGGAAGCCGATGCGGCCATCGCGGAGGCAGAGGCGATTCACCGGCGCCTCGAGGATCCGTGGGAGCTGGCGCGCACGCTCCTGGTGGCGGGCGAGGTGCACCGCCGCGCACGACGGCGGGCCAGAGCCCGCGCGGTCCTGCGCGAGGCGCTCGAGACCTTCACGTTCCTCGGCGCGCGGTTGTGGGCGAAGCAGGCGCGCGAGCAGCTCGGACGCATCGGCGCCACTCGCGAGGACGGGAGGCTGACGCCGACGCAGCGCGAGGTCGCCGAGCTCGTTGCGAGCGGCCTGACGAACAGGCAGGTCGCGGGTCGCCTGTCCATGAGCCCGCATACGGTGGAGGCCCATCTCAGCGCCACCTACCGCGCCCTCGGCATCCGGGCGCGCGGAGAGCTCGGCGCGGCCCTCGCGGCAGACGGCGACGGGCCTCGGGATTCGGCCGGCGGATTGCGGGATTCGCTACCGTCATAGATCCAACCCGCCAAGGAATTTCGCTCTCGGCCTGCTGAGCCGATGCTCCTCACAGAGATCGCCGGGCCCATCCGGCGACAGATCGAGGAGCAACTCCAATGGCATACGCAGGCCAGGCCGAGCGGGCATTCCCGCACGTCGTCATCAATCCCATCGCCGCAGTCGTTGCGGCCATCCTGTTCGCGGGGATCGTCGCGTTCTCCGCATTCGGTCCGCTCGGGCTGATGGGGCCCACCGTCGAGGGACCGAATGTCGATCCGGGCCTCCGCGAGGCCGAGGCACGCTGGGAGCTGCACCGCAAGCTGCAGACAGGCGACCTCGAGCCACTGCGGCAGGCCGAGCGCGAGTGGGAGCGACAGCGCCACGAGCAGAGCCCGTCGTACTAGGCTCGTCCTCCGGTCCGGCAGCGGGCTCACCGCAACGCCGGGCCGGAGCTGCTCGCTCGCGGTGTCTCGGAGGACTAGGCTTCGACCCTGCCCCTTCCAAGGACTTTCTCAGAATCGGGACGTATCACTGGACCTGCGCCCGGCTGCCGTCCTCCCCCTACGGTGGCCGGCGCGCCAGATTCGCTTACGGGACCCTCACCACATGCACGTCCTCGTCGTCGAAGACGATCCCCGCCTCGGCGGCCTCCTCAAAGGGCTGCTCACCGAGGAGCGCCATCTCGTCGAACTGACCGTCTCCGGGAAGGAGGCGCTGGAGATCGCGGGAGCGAGCGACGGGCTCGACGCGATCGTGCTCGACATCGGCCTGCCGGACCTCGGCGGCATCGAGGTCGCTCGGCGGCTGCGCGGCGGCGGTTCGCACGTCCCGATCATCATGCTCACCGCCCGCGACGCGGTCGACGATCGCGTCCAAGGTCACGATCGTTGACTGAGACCGGGTCCCCGCTCCCCGCCTCCGGCCGGCGATCTCCTCCCGCCTCGGAAATCAACCTCCGGCTCGCGATCTACCGGCGGAAGCGTCCTCGCCCGAAGTACCCCAGCAGCGCGAGGACGACGAGGACGATTACGACAATCCAGATCAGGTCCATCACAGTCTCCTTC
>CAYVCE010000046.1:0-5285 GCA_964449915.1 uncultured Steroidobacteraceae bacterium
GTCGAGGTGCGCGTCGAGGACAGCGGGGCGCCACCGCGCGACAACGACGCGCGGATCCTGGTCGGCGATGCCGGGCGCCTCGAGTCGCTCGGATGGCGCCGTGCCTACCCGCTGCGCGCCACCCTGGACGACGTCATCCGCCCGCACCTTACGGCTACTGGGAAGGCGCGCTGACTCCAGGTTTTGCCTCCTTCTCGTGAAGCCCGGCGCTCGCAATCGCGAGCCCGCTGATGTCGTACAGGATCATCCGAGGTAACACCGCCAGCCACAGAGCGGCCGCAGATAACCAGCCGTAGCGTGTTGGGGCTAGGCGCCATGCCGCCACGAAGGCCATGAGTGCCACGAACGTCCACGCGACGATGGAGTGCCCGAGCAGAGAGTGCGACTGCATGACCGCGATGCCGTACTCGGAGAGGTCGAACAGCAACGCGGGCGCCCAAAGGGCTGCAGCTACGGCAAGGGACACGCCGAGACTCCGCCACTCCCTCCGCGCCGCGTATCGGACGCAGAGGATGATCGGGGTGACCTTCAAGGATGCCGCAACCCCAATGGCAACCGGTCCCCACCGTGTTGGGACGCCACGCACCAGCAGTGCCACCATGATCGGATGGAAGTGGCCGATCCAGACCGCGTGGAGGAGGAATGTGCCGAGCAGGACAGCGGCCAGGGTGGCCTCGAGCCGCCTTGCTCGCAACAGGGGCCAGATTGAGACTCCGGCGCAAATGGCCAGGATCGTGTGCCAGATGACGGCGAACACGCCCGAAGGTAGCCAAGTTGCGGGAATCAGCGCGATCCCCAGCCAGGGGGCATACAGGTACTTGAGCTGCGAGCCCGGAATCGGCCCGTACGGGGTCTGGCCCTGGGACATCTGTTCCGCGCCCCACAGGAAGGCATGGAGGTCGGAAGTCAGGGGGTACCTCACGATGTCATTCACGATCAGCAGCGACGCCACAATGACCAGCAGCATCGCGAGGAACCGCATGACGCTCACCGCCGCGCGTCCCATTCGTGAGGGCTTGCCGCTCACTCGATCGGTCCCGTCGTGGGGTGCCAAGCACTTGCGGCGATTGCGCAGCACAAGGCGCCGATGACCGCCACGTAGTAGTTCGTCGACCCCTGCCTGCTGAAGGCGAAGAAGACGAGGAGTACGAGTGCGGCACTGGCGGCGAAGCCGGACGTCGTTCGCGGCGCGCGCCAGGCGAGCACGAGCGCAAGGGGGACGAGGAGCGCGAACCCCAGCCAGGAGAGGCGCGGGCCCCAGTCGCCGGGCAGCGCCGCAAGGTAGGTCAGCGAGTCGGGCCGGAAGGCCTGCACGGCCAGCGAGCCGACAGCGCTCCATGCGAAGGCACCGACGTCCCATGCCGCGAAGGGAGTGGTGATAACCGCGGCGACCAGGACGGACTGCCAACCCAGGCGCCATCGTGTGCGCCAGTCGGGCGCCATGAGCAGGAGCGCGAGGGGAAGCCCGACCAGCGCGTACTGCTTGACGCCGATGAGCAGGCCCAGCGCCGGCCCCACCAGGCGCGGAGCCCTGACGGCGACCAGCACGACCAGCGCCAGCATCAGCACCACCAGCGGCTCCGTCCACGACCCGGCCACCATCAGGAAGGTCCAGGGCGTGAACAGGTAGAGCAGGGCTGCACCGGTCGCGACCCTTCCCGGCCGAGTGGCGGCCATGACGAGCGCGGCAAGCTCGATGGCGACCAGGTGCGCGAACCGCGGGTCTCCCGCCAGGAGCTCGCCCGGCAGCACGAGCAGCAGGCTGAGCGGCGGGTACGGGAAGCCGATGGTCAGCTCGCCGTCGACCACCAGCCCGGGCCCGTAGTAGGGCGAGTCCGGCCCGTGGATGTTCGGGTAGATGGGCAGATACGGGTTCACGCCCTCGACCAGCGCGCGGGCCCCGTCGGCCTGCATGATCCACACGTCGATGAACGGCTCGGGTACCTGGGTGATCACCCACGCGCCGATGGCGAGGTGGATCCCCACGAGCGCCAGCAGGCGCCATCGGTCCGCAATGTGAATCCCGACGAGCGGCGCCGCCATCACGACGGTTGCGCCTGCCATTCCCAGCCAGAACGGCAGGTACGCGGCCGGTGCGCCGAGCTGGAGCGGGTTCGTGAGCGGCCACACCAGCAGCAGGGCCACCTGGACGGCAAGCCCGAATCCCAGGAGCCGCCCCAGTCGCCCTCGCAGGGGGAGCCACGGGCGGGTGCGCGCCAGAACGGCGGCGGCGGCCAGGCCTATCGAGAGCGTCAGGAAAGCGAGCGGGATGACGCCGGGCCCGCCGCGCCCGACGTAGAGCGCATACGCCAGCGCGAGCGCCGCCGCGGTCGCCAGCCAGGCGCGCCAACTGTCGTCGTCGGATCGCGCCTCCGGCGTGGTCATCGGCGGTCAGGTCCGGCGTTCGCCGACGTACAGGGTCTGCTTTCCGAGGATCCGCCACGCCAACGGAACGGCGAGATAGGCGCGCACGAGCCCTTGTGACGCCGGCAGCCGGCCCTTCACGCTGTACGGCAGGAAGCGGCGGATGACCTCCTGCGTCGTGAAGCCCGCGAACGTGGCAGCCTCCACCAGGCTCTCCTCTGTGAGCGGGACGCGGTGGTCGATGAAGTCCCAGTACGCGGTCCCCACGAGCTTGATGTTCGGTTGCAGCACGATGACGCGGCCGCCGGGCCGCAGGACCCGTCGGGCGACCCGCAGCTGCTCGACCACGCTCTCGGCGGAGTCGAGGTGCTCGAGGTAGTTGCTCATGAACACGACATCGAAGTAGTCGGTCGGCACCGCATCGGCGAGGAGGAGTCCATCGGACTGGACGAACCGGACGCCGTCGGGCATATGCGCCGAGGTGTCACGCAGGTCGGACGCCCAGCGCTCGGCCGCAGTGATGTTGCGGATGAAGTAGCCGGCATCGGTCGCGATGTCGAGCACCCGGCTCGATACGGGTATGTAGCGGCGCTGGAGGAACCGGCCGATCTCGCGCCAGACCGCCTCCTTCGCGCTGCGCTCGCGCTCCCCGAACCGCAGGTCGTAGACCGATCCGTGCTCGCCGGCCGATTGCCGAGACGGCGGCTCCGGGGGTCGCTCGTCAGTCATGGCCGGATGCCTCGGCGGCGTGCGCGACCTCTCCGAGGCTGGCGCCCATGGCCGCCAGCGAGATCGCACCGCCCAGCGCGAGGGGAAGCAGGGTCATGACGTGCACCACCACGGCCATTGCCAGTGCCTGGGCACCGGGCACGCCGAGCGCCCTGGCCGTGCCGGAGGCCGCGAGCTCGAAGGTGCCGACGAAGCCGGGGGCCGATGGCACCGCGGTCCCGAGCACGGAGACGCCGTCGACGACCGCGGCCGCCAGGTACGCCAGGTCGACGCCGACCGCCTGCGCGGCCAACCAGAAGGACCCGGCGTCCAGCAACCAGGCCACGATGCTCATCCCGGCCGCAGCGAGCAGGGCCGCGCGTCGCGACCTTCCACCCAGCGTCGCCACGAAGCGCGCCGCCAGGTCGCGGATGGCCGGGCGCTTCGCAAGCCCAAGGCGGTCCGCGAGCCGCAGCACGGGATCGAGGCCGACCGTGAGGAGCACGATCATTCCGGCTACACCGGCGGCGGCCGCCACGCCCAGCAGCTGGATCGTCCACGCCGGGCCGGCGACGATCAGCGCCGCGGCGAAGGCAACGAGCGCGAGCATCGCGATGTCGACCAGCCGCTCGACGAGGACGCTGCCGAGCGCTTCGGTGGTGCCGATCCGTTCGCGACGCGAGGCGATGACGGCACGCATCGGCTCGCCCAGGCGAGCCGGCAGGACGGTGTTGCCGAGGTAGCCGACCAGCATCGGCGGCAGCAGGGCCCAGCCGGACACGCGCGTCCCGTCGTCACGCGCCGGCATGAGGATCGACCAGCGCCAGGCCCGCAGGACCGATTGCACCGCCACGACGCCGATGATGGCCAGCAGCCATCCCGGATTGGCACGGCCGATGACCGCGACCGCCTCCCCGACGTCGACGGTCTGGAGCACGAACCACACGGCCGCCGCGCTGATCAGCAGGCCGGCCCCGACCACGAGGTGGCGACGCAGGCCGGTCACCGGGCAGGCGCGCGACGGGAGAGCCGCCCGCCGAATGCGTGGAAATACCAGCGCAGGTACCGGGGAAGCCAGGCGCGGATCTTGAAGCGCGACGCACCCGCCGTCCGATCGCGCCAGGTCGTGGGCACCTCGGCCATCCGCCGCCCCGACCGCGCGGCCTTCGCCGTCAGCTCGATCGCCAGCTCGAAGCCGCCGGTGCTCTCGATCGTCACCGAGTCGAGGAAGTCGCGACGGTAAAGCTTGAAGTTGTTCGTCGCGTCGTGGATCGACACCCCGGCAAACCAATGGAGCGAAAGGCCGGCCGCCCGCGACATGAGGCGCTTGAGGAGAGGCCCGCCGATCTGGCGCCCGCCGCGCATGTAGCGGCTGCCGGCCACGACCGCCGCCCCATCCGCCCCGAGCCGGACCATCTCGTCGACGCGGTCCATCTCGTCCGAGCCGTCGGCCATCGTGATGAGCACCAGCGGGGCGCTCGAGGCGGCGATCCCGGCCTTCATCGCGTTGAGCACGCCGCGACCGAACTCGTTGAGGTGCGGCCGCACGGCAGGCAGCTCCGCCTGGAGCTCGCGGACGACCGGGACGGTCATATCGGCCTCGAAATCGTGGACGACGAGGATCTCGTGCGGCGTCCGCACCTCGGCGCTGATGCGACGGAGGGTTGGGCCGATGTTGTCGGGCTCGTTGTAGACCGGGATGACGATGGAGAGCTCCGGATCCGGTCGGTCGCTCATATCAGCTGCGCTTCGGTGGGGTCCCCGAGCTCGGCCGGCGCCTGCATCGTCTCCCGCGGCGATATTTCGGCCTGGAATGGCCCGAGCCCCCTGCCCGGCTGGCTTGGACGGATATTTCGGTCAAGCCTCGGCACGAGACTCGCCCCGATGCGTACCCCTCGCCGGGGCTGAGCCGATATTTCGGTCTCACCGCCCCTGAGACGTGCCTCCCGCCAATCTGCGCCGATATTTCCGCCCGACCCAGCCCTCATCCTGACGAGCAACACGCGCCTCAGCCCCCGCGGACGTCGGACGTGACCCCGCCGACGCTCAGCTCGTCGCGGATCCACGGGATCACCTCGTCGAGCATCGCGTCGAGCGTCGTCGTCGCCTCGAAGCCGAGCACGGCCCGGGCCTTCGACACGTCCGGGACGCGGAGCTGGACGTCGTGCTCGAACGGCGCGTCGTGCACCAACCTCAGCGGCCGGTCGGGCCCG
>CAYVCE010000047.1:0-6640 GCA_964449915.1 uncultured Steroidobacteraceae bacterium
GCACCGGCGTCGGGTCGGGGGTTGGCACCGGCGTCGGCACCGGCGTCGGGTCCGGCGTCGGCACCGGCGTCGGCACAGGCGTCGGCACGGGCGTCGGCTGGGGCCTCGGCGTGGGGCTCGGCGTCGGCCGCGGGGACGTCGCCGGCGCGCGGCCCGAGGCGTCCGCCGAGCCCCAGCCCCAGCCGCACGCGGAGCCGCCGCCCGAGCCGACGCCGGCGCCACCCCCCGACCCGACGCCGGCGCCCACGCCGGACCCGACGCCGGTGCCCACGCCGGACCCGACGCCGCTGCCCACGCCGGACCCGACGCCGCTGCCCACGCCGGACCCCACGCCGGTGCCCACGCCCACTCCCCCCACGGTTCCGGCGCCGCGGCCCACGCCGGAACCGACCCCTCAGCCCCAGGCGGCCACGCCGGTCGCCGGACCGCCGGCAGGACCAGGTTCGCCCGATCCGGGCGCCCCGGCCCCTGCCACGCTCACGCAGCCAGGCGAGACCGAGCCGGCCACACCGTCCCCCGCGCCGAAGCCGGAGCCAGCCGGGGCGTCGATCACCCGCGGACCGACGGCCGCCCTCGAGCCACGAGCCATCCCCGCGAATACGGTGACGATGCTGCCGCCCGCGCCGGCGAGGGTCGCACCGACCCAGGCACAGATCGGCGAGGCGGGACCGAGCGGGCCGACCGATGTGGTGAGTGACGTGTTCTCGGCTGCCGTGGAGAACGTCGGCCTCTTCGTCCGCCCGGACGCGGTGGTCGCCGTTGCGGCCGAGTTCACGTTCCCGCTCGCCCTGGCCGGCGCGGTCCTGCTCTTCCTCGTCGTCCAGGACCAGGTCGATCGCCGCGACCCGAAGCTGCGGATGGCGCCCCAGCACACCACCGATACCCTCATCCGCTTCCAGGCGGAGGACCAGGCATGATCGACCAGGCGCCGCGCTCCGACGAGTACACCGCGCTCAGCGACCGGATGGGCCACCTGCTGGTGCTCCGGTTCGCGATGGCCTGCGTCACGCTCGCATGGGCGGCCATCCGCCCCGAGGCACTGGGCACACCCTTCCTCTCGCTGCTCGCGGTGACCGGCGCGTACCTCGGGGTCGCGTGGGTCGCCGAACTGGCCCGTCGCCGCATGCGCCGCGGGTTCGCGGTGATGAGCGTGCTTCTCCTGCTCGACGGCCTGTTCCTCGCATATGCCATGTACATCACCGGCGCGACGCAGAGCCCGATCCGCTTCCTCATCTACCTGCACCTGGTCGCGGTCTCGCTGCTGGCGTCGTACCGCACCGGGCTGAAAGTCGCGCTCTGGCACTCGCTCCTGCTGTTCGTCGTCCTCTACGCCCAGGCTGCCGCGCTCGTCCCGCCCGTCGACGTCATCCCCGGCGGCGGCATCGACTTCGACCGCATGCCGGTCCTCAACGTCACGTCGTTCTGGCTGTTCGCCCTGGCGACCTCGATCTTCTCGGCCATGAACGAGCGCGAGCTGCGCCAGCGCCGGGCCGACCTCCAGGCACTGGTCGACGTCGGCGCGCGGCTCGACGACGTTGCCGACCCCATCCTCCAGGCCCGCGTCGTGCTCGACGGGCTCGCGGCGCGCTTCGGCTTCGAGCGCGGCCTGGTGCTCGGCGCGGCCGAGGGAAACCTCGTCGTCCTCGCCGCCCGTGGCGCCGCCGAGTGGAGCGGCAGCGCCCCCGCCGATGCGGTCATCCGTCGGGCATGGGAGCGACGCGACCTGCTGCCGATCAAGAAGGTGAGCCCCGAGCAGAACCCGCTGTTGGCGACCACGCTCCCGAACGCGCGCAACCTGCTCATCTCGCCGATGATTGCCGACGGCCGCCCGGTCGGCGCCATCGTTGTCGAGCATCGCTCGCGGAACGTATTCGGTATCGAACGGCGAGTCGCATCGGTGCTCGGGCAGTTCTCGGCGGTCGCCGCGCTCAACCTGAGGAACGCCGTGCTCCTCCAGCACGTGCAGAACCTGGCCGAGCGCGACGCGCTGACCGGCGCGGCGAACCGGCGCATGTTCCAGCTGACGCTGGAGCGGACGCTCGAGCCGACCGACCCGGCACCGGCGCCGGATCGCACGACCGCCGTGCTGTTCATCGACCTCGACGACTTCAAGCTCATCAACGACACGCTCGGGCACGCGGCCGGCGATGCGCTGCTCATCGCGGTGACTGATCGGATCGGTGGCCTGGTGCGCCAGGGCGACCTCGTGGCACGCCTCGGCGGCGACGAGTTCGCCGTCCTGACCGATGACGACCCCTCGCTGATGCGGGCGCGCGCCATGGCGGAGCGGCTGGTACGGGACCTCCGCGTGCCCTACGTCATCGGCGACCACACCATCACGGTGAGCGCCAGCATCGGCATCGCCAGCGCACCGACGGCCGGCGCGGATGCGCAGGAAGTCGTCCGCAACGCCGACGTGGCGATGTACATGGCCAAGGCCAACGGCAAGGCCGGCTTCGCCGTCTTCGACCCGGGCATGCACGCCGCCATCCGCGCCCGGCACGAGCTCGGCGCACAGCTCCAGCACGCGGTCGACCTCGACCAGCTGCGGCTCGTCTACCAGCCCATCGTGTCGCTCGGGTCCGGCCGCATCGCGGGCCTCGAGGCGCTCGTGCGGTGGCAGCACCCCGACCGCGGGATCGTGGCGCCCGGCGAGTTCATCGAGATCGCCGAGGAGAATGGCGCCATCCTGCCGATCGGCCGGTGGGTCCTGCGTGAAGCGTGCGAGCGCGCCGTCGCCTGGCAGCGAGACGGGGTGATCCCGCCCGGTCTCTTCATCTGCGTCAACGTGTCGGCGCGCGAGATCCAGCAGCCCAGCTTCGTCGGGGCCGTCGAGGAGGCGCTGGCCTGGGCCGGCCTGGAGCCGACCCGCCTCATCCTCGAGATCACCGAGACCGCCGTCATCAAGGCCACGTCACCCACGGTGGCGACCCTGGGAGCGCTCCAGTCGCTCGGCGTGCGCGTCGTGATCGACGACTTCGGGACCGGCTATTTCTCGCTCAGCCACCTGCGGCAGTTCCCCGTCGACGCGCTCAAGATCGCGAGTGAGTTCGTGCAGGTCACCGAAGGAGACTCGCGATCGGCGGCGCTGGCCGACGCGATCATCGCGCTCGGCGACTCGCTGAAGATTGCGACGGTGGCGGAGGGGATCGAGACCAAGGAGCACGCGGAGCGGATGCGTTCGCTCGGCTGCACGTACGGCCAGGGCTTCTACTTCGCCAAGCCGCTGACGCCCGCCGAGATCGAGGGCGGCGTGCAGGGCCTGGCGGACAACTGTCGCTGGGAGGCGGCCGCCGAGGCGCCTCCGACTCGCCGACGCCGCGCGCCGCGCGCGTCAGTGAGGGAGCAGCCGAGCGCGGCCTGATCGACCACGGGCGGGCCGGCGGTGGCGGGTGGGGCCGCATCGGCTAGCATCGGTCCTCCATGAACACGAACAGGCTGCCGAGGCAGCAGGACGACTTTCCCGCCTGGTACGTCGAGGTCGTGAAGCGCGCCGAGCTCGCGGAGAACGGCCCGGCCAAGGGCTCGATGATCATCCGGCCGCATGGATACGCGATCTGGGAGCTGCTGCAGCGGGCGCTCGACGACCGGTTCAAGGCGACCGGCCACCAGAACCTCTACTTTCCGCTCCTGATCCCGATGAGCCTGCTCCAGCAGGAGGCCGATCACGTCGAGGGCTTCGCGCCGCAGGTCGCGGTGGTCACCCACGGTGGTGGCGAGAAGCTCGAGGACCCGCTCGCCATCCGGCCCACCAGCGAGGCGATCATCTGGAGCACCTACAAGCGCTGGATCCAGAGTTACCGCGACCTGCCGCTGCTCTATAACCAGTGGGGCAACGTCGTGCGCTGGGAGATGCGCACGCGCCTCTTCCTGCGCACCAGCGAGTTCCTGTGGCAGGAGGGCCACACCGCGCACGCGTCGTCGGACGAGGCCGTCGCCGAATCGCTGCGGATGCTCGAGGTGTATCGCGAGGTCGCCGAGGACGTCCTCGCCATCCCGGTGTTCACGGGGCGCAAGACCCCCGCGGAGCGCTTCCCCGGCGCGGTGGAGACGTACTGCATCGAGGGGCTCATGCGCGATGGCAAGTCGCTCCAGTCCGGGACGAGCCACTTCCTGGGGCAGAACTTCGCGAAGGCATACGACGTGACCTTCCTCAACGCCGATGGCGTGCAGGAGCACGCTTGGGCGACGTCGTGGGGCTTCTCCGCCCGCATGGTCGGCGCCGCGATCATGGCCCACGGCGACGACGCCGGCCTGCGCCTGCCGCCTGCCGTCGCACCGATCCAGGTTGCCATCGTGCCCATCTACCGATCCGACGACGAGCGCGCGTCGGTGCTCGGCGTGGCCGAGAAGCTGCGCGCCGACCTGGCTGACCGCGGGATGCGGGTGCGGCTCGACGATCGTGACCAGCACCGGCCCGGCTTCAAGTTCGCGGAGTGGGAGCTGAAGGGCGTACCGCTGCGGATCGAGCTCGGTCCGCGCGACGTGGCTGCCGACCGCGTCGTCATGGCGTCTCGGCTTGGCGGCGACAAGGAGGAGGTCGCACTCGACGCCGTGGCCGATGGGATGGCGGAGCGACTCGCAACGGTCCAGCGCGAGCTGTACGCCGATGCGCTCGCCTACCGCGAGGCGAACACCCACCCGATCACGAGCTTCGACGAATTCGCGGCAGGCGTCGAGGAGCATGGCGGCTTCTGGATCGGCGCCTGGTGCGGCGATGGCTCCTGCGAAGCCGAGGTGGCGGCCGGGACGAAGGCCACCATCCGCTTCCTGCCGATCGAGCCAACTGATCCGGGCGGCCCGTGCATGCACTGCGGCAAGCCCGGCGTCGACGTCGCCACCTGGGCGAGGGCCTACTGACCGATGTGGCTGCGGCCCAGCCGGTGGCTCGTGCTGGCCCTCGTCGTCGCCGGGTGCGGCCTGCTCCCCGCCGGCCTTCCCGAGTGGGTGGCCAACCGCCAGCCGTTGCCATCCTGCGGCGAGGAGCGACTCGTGCGGGGTGACACCAACCTGGAGGCCAGGCAGTGCCTGTACGAGGCCTTCGAGGCGGGGCGAGATGCCGAGCTGATCAGCACCGAGGCGATCACCGAGGGCCGCGAGGTCACCCGCTACATGCGCGTCCACGCCAACGGCACGATCGAGATGTTCACGGATACGACCCGGGACACCCTCCAGTCGGGTGGCTGGAAGCGCGAGACGTGCGGCCAGATGCTCAGTGCCGAGGAAGTGCGCGACGTCTGGATCGAGGAGGTCTTCATCATCCTGGACTGCGCCGAGCAGCCGATCCCGTGAGCACGTCCGCCGCCCCCCACATCGTGTCCATCGCCGAGATCCGCGAGGCAGCGGAGCGCATCCGGGGCGTCGCCACCCGCACCCCGTTGCTGGCCTGGGACGACGTGACCTGGCTCAAGCCGGAGTCGCTCCAGCCCGTCGGCGCCTTCAAGATGCGCGGCGCCTATAACAAGCTCGCCTCCCTGACCGATGCGGAGCGCGCGCGCGGCGTCGTCACCTACTCGTCGGGCAACCACGCCCAGGCCGTCGCCCGCGCCGCCCGATTGCTGGGGGCTCACGCGGTGATCTGCATGCCGCGCGACGCCCCGCGCATCAAGATCGATGGCGTGCGCCGCGACGGCGCCGAGATCGAGTTCACCGGCATGGACTCGGAGGAGCGGCACGCCCTCGCCCTGCGGCTCGTCAAGGAGCGCGGCCTGGTGATGGTCGAGCCCTACGACGACCCCGCCATCATCGCCGGCCAGGGCACCTGTGGCCTCGAGATCGTCGAGGATCTGCCGGCGGTGACCAGCGTCCTCGTGCCCGTCTCCGGCGGCGGCCTCTCGGCCGGGGTTGCCACCGCGGTGAAGGCCCTCGCGCCGTCGGCGCGCGTCATCGGCGTCGAGCCGGAGCTGGCGGCCGATGGCAAAGCGTCGCTCGAGGCAGGCACGCTCGTGACATGGACCGCCGAGCAGACCGGCCGCACCATGGCCGACGGCCTGCGCACCAACTCGCTCGGGCCGCTGCCCTTCGAGCATCTGCGCCGCTTCATGGACGAGATCGTGACGGTGTCGGAGGACGAGATGGCCGACGCGATGCGGCAGCTGGCCGGCCGTGCTCGCCTGGTGGTCGAGCCGTCGGGTGCCGCCGCGATGGGCGCCCACCTGGCAGGCTCGGTGCCGCGGACCGCCGGCGACGGCGCGCGCGTCGTCATCCTCAGCGGCGGCAACGTCGACCCCGAGCTGTACCTGTCGATCCTGGGTGGCGCCGGCTGACCTGACCCGTGGGCCCCGACTCGCTGATGACCCGTGGGGCGGGTCAACGAACGCCTGAAGGGCAGCTCCGGCGCGATCGACCCGTCCCTGCGGGTCACACAACGCTGGAGCTCCCTCATCTCGGCACTTCAGTGGCCCGTTGACCCGTAGGACGGGTCAACCGCGATCAAACGGCATCAGCGATGGACGAGGTCGTTGGCTCCGGAGCGCGGTGACATCAACCGTCGCTCAGAATCTCCACGGCGCGGTCGAGCTGCGGGTCCTCGCCGGCAGCCGGGTCGTCCGGGGCCGAGACGCGGACGTCGGGCGCGATCCCGTCGGGGGCCGCCGAGTTGTGCCCGGGAGTGAACCATCGGTCCGTCGTGATCCGCAGG
>CAYVCE010000048.1:0-6609 GCA_964449915.1 uncultured Steroidobacteraceae bacterium
CGACCGATGCACCTGCGCCCGCAGCCGCGGAGGCGGCGCCGGCCGCGGAGGCGGCGCCGGCCGAGGAGCCACCGCAGGCGGAGGCTGAGGCGCCGAGCGATGCCGGCGATGCCGGTGCCGCCGCGGTGGAGGAGCAGGAGAGCGCCCCCCAGGCAGCCGCCGAGGAGGCTCCGCCGCCGGAGGCACAGGCACCCGACCCCCAGGCCGAGCCCACGGCCGCGCCGGTCGCCGAGGCAACCCCCGAGCCGGCGCCGGAGCGCGATGCACCGGCCGCCGAGGCGACCGGCGGGAACGGCGCCGCGCGCATGACCCCGGCCGTGCGCCGGCTGGTCCGCGAGCACGACATCGACGTTGCCCAGCTCAGCGGCAGCGGCGCCGGCGGCCGCGTAACGCGCGACGACGTGCTCGCCTTCATCGAGCGAGGGCCGCAGCCGGGTGCCGCGGAGCCGGTCACGGAGGGGCTGGCCACGCCCGCGCCCGCGCCCGAGGCACCGGCATCGACACCTCCTCCAGCACCCGCGCCGCCCCAGCCCGCGGCCGCGGCTGCCCCGACCCCGGCGCCCGCATCGGTCCCCGCTCCGTCCGATGGCGACACCGAGGTGCCGCTCTCGCAGATGCGCAGGGCCATCGCGCGCAAGATGACCCAGGTCAAACAGACCGTCCCCCACGCCTACACGGTGGTGGAGGTCGACATGACGAGCGTCGTCCGCTGGCGCGAGGCGAACAACATGGCCTTCAGGGCTCGCGAGGGCGCATCGCTCAGCTTCGTGGCGGTGGTGGTCAAGGCCGTTACCGAGACGCTGCGCAAGCACCCGAACCTCAACAGCCAGTTCGCCGACGACAGGATCATCCTCAAGCAGGCGATGAACATCGGCATCGCGGTGGCAGTCGACAACGGGCTCATCGTGCCGGTCATCCACAACGCCGACCAGCTGTCGATCAGCGGCGTGAACGCCCGTATCCGCGACGTCTCGAGCCGAGCGAACGCCGGCCGGCTGCGTCTCGATGAGCTGTCGGGCGGCACCTTCACGGTCAACAACACCGGCTGGTTCGGATCGGTTATCTCGATGCCGATCGTCAACGCGCCGGAGGTCGCCATCCTCTCGATGGAGGCCATCGTGAAGCGCCCGCGGGTGATGGAGGTCGACGGCGAGGACGTGATCGCCATCCGGCACATGATGAACATGGCCTGCTCCTTCGACCACCGTGTGCTCGACGGGGCCCAGGTCGGTTTCTTCATGGCCGACGTGCGCAAGGCGCTCGAGGAGTGGGACGCCAACACACCGCTAGGCTGAGTTCCGGCGCGCCTCGCGACCGGGACGGCTAGGTGCGAGCCTGAGTGCCTGACGGGTCCTTGCCGCGCAGGCGACGCGCCGCGGGGATCCAGAGCGATACGCCACCGGCCTGCAGCGCGACCCACAGCACCACGATCAATCCCGGGCCGCCGATCGTGGCGACGGGCACGACCCAGACCGCGGCGCCGCCCGTCAGCCCCAGCGACGCGACGTCGAGGTCGAGCTCAGGCTCGTGGAAGGCAACGCGCGGCGCCATGGGCGCGCCGGCGGCATCGCCGGCCCCGGCCACATCGGCAAGGACCCCGACGGCGGGTGGCTGCGGCCCGCCACCGCCGATCGAAGGCCCGTCCAGGGCTGCGCGGGTCGCATCCCCGTCGCCTGGTCGCGGCGACTCGGTCGGGGAGGGTCGGTCCGTGGGGGTGGGCTCTGCATGGGGCGTCGGCACCGGATCGTCCGGCAGGGAAAGGGTCGGCAGCGGCACCGGGAGCGGGAGCGTGGGAATCGGCGTGGGTGTCGGTGCGAGCGTTGGCTTCGGGGTCGGGGTGGCCACCGGGCCGGTGACGACCACCACCGGCGGCGCGCCGAGCTCGGAGCCCGCGCCGCCGCAGTCCTGGCCGTCGTACGCGGCCGCGTGCCACGCCGGCGCGCCGGCGGCCCCCGCCGTTGCGTCCACGGCAAAGGTCACCGTGTCGAGAAGCTCGAGCCGATCGCCGCCGCTCGTCGTCCTCACGGTGACCAGGTTGCCGTCGTGGTCGGCAACCCAGGAGTCCCCCGCGCTGGAGTGGACCAACGCAACGCCGTCGACGCGGAACAGGTCGGGGACCTGGACGCGAAGGCATTCGAGTCGGCCGAGCAACAGGTTGGCGGCGGTGAGCGTGAATTTCGTCGGCACGTCGGTCGTCGTCGTCTGGGGCGAGATGGTCATCGTCCAGAGCAACGCGGCACCGACCGTCATCGGCGTCGCGCAGGCCAGCAGCGCACCGATGACGGCGCCAAGGCGAGCCCGGCGGCTCACGCGACCCACTGCTGCGGCCTCCACAGCGCGGGAGTCTCCTCGCCGGGCATCGGCGCGTCGGGGGCACTCTCGATGCCCTCGACGAAGGCCGCCACCAGCTCCGGCTGGAGCTGCGTGCCGGCCGCGTCACGCAGACGGCGCAGGGCCTCGTCGACCGGCAACGCCCGGCGATACGGGCGGGTGGTCGTCATGGCGCTGAACGCGTCGGCCACCGAGATGAGGCGCGCGACGAACGGGATCTCCTCGCCCGCCAGCCCGTCGACATAGCCGCGCCCATCCCAGCGCTCATGGTGGTGGCGGATGCCGGCGCGCACGAGGTCGGCGTTGGCCACGTCGCGCACGATCGCATCGCCCAGCAGCACATGCTGGTGGAAGATGTCGTATTCCTCAGCGGTCAGCTTCGAAGGCTTGCGCAGGATGACGTCGGGGATCCCGATCTTGCCCACGTCATGCAGCAGCCCCGCGACATGGACGGTGCGCTGCATCTCCTCGTCGAGGCCGATGCGCTCAGCAAGGAAGACTGCGTAGCGCGCCACGTCCTCGGAGTGCCGCTTCGTATAGCGGTCCTTGGTGTCCACCGCCAGGACCAGGCCCTCGAGCACGTCGAAGCCACCGGGCACGACGTGGTCCTCCTCGCCGATGCGCGCCAGACGCACCTGGTCGCCGCCGCTCGCCTTGGCCTCGGCGACGGCCACCGCCGCGGCCGACAGGAGCTCGGTGACCGAGTCGGCGTGCTCAGGGTACGCACAGATGCCGGCGCTCACGCTGACCGGCAGGCGCTCCGACTCGCCGAACTGGACGCTCAGGGCGCCGACGTCGCGCCGCAGGCGCTGGATCATCATGTTCATCGCCCGGCTTCCGGCGCCGGGATGGACCAGCAGGAACTCGTCGGGCCCGTAGCGGGCGACGTGCACGGGCGCCTTCTCGCGCGCCACCAGCTCGGCCACGCGCACGAGGACCTCGTCGCCCGCTCCGTGGCCGTGCGTGTCGTTGAGCAGCCGGAAGTTGTCGACGTCGACGAGCGCGACGCCGATCGAGCTGCCGGCCGCGCGCGCGGCCTCGACCTCGTCGGCCAACAGCCCCACGACCGCTCCGTGGTTGAGCATTTCCGTGAGCGCGTCGCGTCGAATCGCCTCGATGAGCTGCGCGTGCTGGCGGTTCAGCCGCGCCTGGGAGGAGCGGAAGAGGAGGAAGAGCATCCCGGCCAGCAGCACGCCGGCGGCCAGGGTCACGAGCATGATGTCGCGCCGCGCGGCGTCGAGGCTGGACAGGATCGGGCCTGCGTCCCGCCACAGGCCGACGATCGCCAGCGGCTCGCCGCCGTCGGCCACGACCGGCAGGTATTCCTGCACCACGGCCGATGCGCTCAGCGGATCTCCGGCGATCTCGGCCTTCGCGACGTCTTCGACGAGCGTCGCGCCGGTCCGGCCGCCAAGCGCTGCTGCCGCGGCGGCGGACATCGGAACGTGCGCCCCGACCGCGGCATGGCTATCGCTGGCGAGCACCGTTCCGTGGAGGTCGCGGATCTCGATCCGCAGGATGCCGCCCTCCTCGACGAGCGCCCCCAGCTGGCCGGACAGGATGGCGGCACGCGCCGGGCCGGGTCCGTCGCCGTCGACGTCGCTTGCGCGCAGCTTGTCGTTCACGAAGAACTCGACGAGGGTCGCGTCGTTGGCGACGACCGTGTTCAGGCGCGCGCTCGACAGGTGGGAGCCCACGACCGCGGCGAGCGCGCTGGCCGTGACGCCCACCAGGACGAGGACGACGCCGAATACGAGCACGAGCAGCATCGGACGGCGCGTGCTGGTGCCTGGCGAGTGGGCGATCCGCATGGTCGCGGACGATACGCACGAGGGTCCCGGCACGCGATAGGACGAACGCCGCGTGCGTACCGGAGCGTGCACGCACCGCCAGCGCGCGGCCGTGGCGCGTGGCCCCGGAAGCAGGACCCCCCAGTACCCCGGTTCGTCAGCCCGCGGGTCGCTTCTCCCGATAGGCCGCCATGAGCCGTGCCTGCTCGGCCGCCGGCAGGTACTTCACTGCCTCGCGCATGGTCACGCCGCTCGACCGATGCGTGCGCGGCGCCAGCCATGCGGCGACCTCGTCCGGGCGTCGCTTGCCGGCCTCGCGCAGCACCCAGCCGATCGCCTTGCGGATGAAGAACTCCTTCTCATCGAGCATCGGCGCGGCGCGACGCAGGAACCGATCGAGCGGCGCTCCGCCGCGGATCGGTCGCAGCTCGGCGAGGAGCGATGCGCGCCGGACCCAGAAGTCGGCGTCGGTCGCCCATCGGTCCAGCGCCGGAGCCATCCGGTCCGGATCACGGGCGACCAGCCCGCCGAGGACGTCCACGGCCAGGCCGTCGACGAGCGCCCACGTCCTCGACTCGCGCACGAGGCGCTCGACCAGGCCCAGGTCGTCGGTCTCGAGCAGCCCGCCGAAGCGCTCCAGCACCATCACGGCCGCCATCCGGCGTTCGTGCACCGGTTGGGCCCACAGCTCCCCGACGAGACTCGTGAGCTCGTCGTGCGTCATGCCGCTTCGATCTCGCACCACCGCATTCACGGCCGCGCTGATCTGCCACATCGTCGCGCCCAGGAAGTCGAGGTCGCTCTTGAGGTAGCGCTTCTCGGTCTCGGCGCGCTCAGGCGTGGCGACCGCGCGCAGGTGCTGCTCGAGCTCGTCGGCGATGCCCTTCACCGGCGCATGGTAGCCACCCGCGGCGACGCGCCGATTCGAGCCCTTCGCTAGACTCCCGTCATGGCCCTCGACGCTCCACGCCCGGAATTCGGCTCCCGCTTCGGCGAGCTCGGCGAGCTCACCGTGGTCTCGAACCCGGCCGGCGGCCATGCCAGCCCGTCGGAGGTCATGTATCCCGGCGGCTCGCAGGTCGACGGGGGCCTCCTGGTGCCGGGCGACCCGGTCCCCGAGAACGCCGGGCCCGGCGGGCGGCGGCCGGAGTGGCTAAAGGTCCGCATCGGCGTCGGAAGCACCTATGCCGACACGAAGCGTGTCCTGCGCGCCGAGTCGCTCAACACGGTCTGCGAAGAGGCCCGTTGTCCGAACATCGGCGAGTGCTGGGCGCTCGGCACCGCAACCTTCATGATCCTCGGCAGCGTCTGCACCCGGAACTGCGGCTTCTGCGCCATCGACACCGGCCGCCCGCCGAACACCGATTGGGACGAGCCGCGCCGCGTGGCCGAGGCGACTCACCAGATGGGGCTCCGGCACGTCGTGGTGACCATGGTCGCCCGCGACGACCTGCCCGACGGCGGCGCGCAGATGGTGGCCGACACGATCCGCCAGATCCGGCTCCAGAATCCCGGCACCAGCATCGAGGTCCTCATCAGCGACCTCAACGGGCGCGAGGCCGACATCCGCACCGTGGTCGAGGCGCAGCCCGACATCCTCAACCACAACGTCGAAACGGTGCCGCGCCTCCAGAAGCAGGTCCGGCGTCGCGCGCGCTGGGACCGATCGGTGTCGGTGCTGACCCACGGGCGTGCCGTCGCCGGCCAGATCGGCTTCGCCGGCATGGTCACCAAGACCGGGATCATGCTCGGGCTGGGCGAGACCTGGGACGAGGTCATCGAGGCCATGCGCCTGCTTCGCGAGGCCGGCGTCGACGTCCTCACCATCGGCCAGTACCTGCGACCGAGCCAGAAGCACCTGCCGCTCGTGAAGTACTACACGCCGGCCGAGTTCATGAGCCTGCGGCGGATCGGCCTCGAGATGGGCTTCAAGCACGTCCAGTCCGGGCCGCTCGTGCGATCGTCGTACCACGCCGCCGAGCAGGTCCCCGGTCGCGAGTCCGCGGCCGCCGTCTAGACCGATGCGTCCCGGGCTCTGTGCAGCGAAATCGGCGGCCTCGGTACGGAGGCACGTTCACGCGCGACGCTTGCATCGGGTGTCGTCAACGCGAGAACCCAGGGCCGATTCCATGCCCGGTCTTGCACCCGATCCAACGAACCGGGCGAGATGCGTTGATCGGGAGCTGTTCCTTCTCCGGTTGGTGACACGACATGCAACACGACGTCGTGCACCGCCCCACCGCATCGCCGGCCGTTGACCAGCGACTCCCCCTTCCGCGACATCAGCGCGTCCCCGACGGCCGCGCGCCCGCGCGTCCGGCGGCCGGATCCAGCCGCGCCGTTCCGCCCGGCAAGTGACGAGCACCCACTGCTCGCCGCGCACGGCGGCCTGCTCACCTTCGAGCGCCTCGGCACGGTCGCGTACCGGCCGACGTGGGAGCTCCAGGACGAGCTGGCCGACCAGCGGCGCCGCCGGCGTATCGGCGAC
>CAYVCE010000049.1:0-15494 GCA_964449915.1 uncultured Steroidobacteraceae bacterium
CAACCAGAAGACGACCGAGTTCGAGTTCCGCCCGGGGCCGATCATGGCCCAGGTCGTCCTCGCCGACGAGATCAACCGCGCCACGCCGAAGACGCAGAGCGCGCTGCTCGAGTGCATGGAGGAGCGGCAGGCCACGATCGACGGCATCACCTATCCGATGCCGTCGCCGTTCCTCGTCATCGCCACCCAGAACCCGATCGAGTACGAGGGCACCTTCGCGTTGCCCGAGGCACAGCTCGACCGCTTCATGCTCCGCCTGCGGCTGGGCTATCCGAAGGCGATGGAGGAGCTCGTCATCCTCGACGAGCAGAAGCGCCGCCACCCCCTGACCGAGGTCGTGCAGGTGCTCGGTCTCGAGGAGCTGCGCGAGATGCAGGCGGCCATCAAGGAGGTCTACGTCGACCAGGCGGTGGCCGAGTACATCGTGCGCCTGGTGCACGCCACCCGCGAGCATCCCGACGTGTACCTGGGCGCCTCGCCGCGCGGCTCGCTGAACCTGTACCGATCGACCCAGGCCTACGCGGCGCTGGCGGGGCGCGACTACGTGATTCCCGACGACGTGAAGCACCTGGCGGTCGCCGTGCTCGCGCATCGGCTCATCGTCAAGAGCCAGGCGTCGCTGCGCGAGGTCGACCCCGAGCAGATCGTGCGCGAGATTCTCGCCTCGGTGCCGGTGGCCGATGCCGCAGCCGCGGCGGAGACCAACCGGGCCAGGATCTCCTAGGGCGTCCGTCCCGATGGGGATCATCAACCGCCACCTCCGCCTCCTGTTCCTGGCCACCGCGCTCGTCGTGGCCGCCTTCAGCACGGGTCTCGACTTCCTCTTCTTCCTGACCTACCTGATGGCAGCCATCGGGATCGGCGCGTGGCTGTTCGCCCGGCGCGGGCTGAAGGACGTGCGCGCCGACTACCGCGTGCTGAACCCGCGCACGCATGTCGGCGAGGTGCTGCAGGCCATCTATCGCGTGGAGAACCACGACCGCTTCGGCAAGCCGTGGATCGAGTGCTGGAACGAGTCGACGCTCGCCGCCAGCCTGCCGGGCCGGGTCGTCGGCATCCCGGCGCGCAGCACGCGCCAGTGGCTGGCCAAGGTGACGTTGACGCGGCGCGGAAGCTACCGGCTCGGCCCGCTCCGCGTGCGCACCGGCGACCCGTTCGGCCTGTTCAGCAGCGAGATGACGGTCGGCGCGCCGACCAGCGTCGTCGTCTTCCCCGAGGTCGTGCCACTGCCGCACTGGCGGCTGCCGCCCTCGCCGATCGACGGCAGCACGCCGATGAAACGCCGCTACGAGGCGGCCACCCCGCTGGTCAGCGGCGTGCGACCCTACGTCCACGGCGACGCCATCAACCGCATCCACTGGCTGTCGAGCGCGCGCCACGGCGAGCTGCACGTCAAGGAGTTCGACCTCGAGCAGGCCGCCGACCTGTGGATCCTGCTCGACCTCGACCGCGGAGTGCACGCGGGCGTCGGGACCGATGCGTCGGTCGAGACGGCCGTCACCGTCGCCGCATCGATCGCCATGCGCACGCTGGCCGACAACCGTTCGGTGGCCATGACGGCCTCCGCGCGCCGCCTCCAGGTGCATCAGCCGGACCGAGGCCCGCGGGTCGAGCAGAAGATGCTGCACCTGCTCGCCAACGTGCAGGCCGACGGGGCCAACCCGCTGGCCGAGGTGCTGAGCGCGACGGTGCCCCAGCTGCGGCGCGGCATGACCCTGTGCATCATCACCGGCTCGACCGATCGCACCTGGGTCCGCGGCCTGTCCGCCCTGCGGCGTCGCGGCGTCGCCGCGCTCGTCGTCCTCCTCAACCGCGCCTCGTACATCGGGATCGAGCCGGACGACCACGCACGGGCCGAACTGGCCGCCGTCCGGCACGCCCTGGCCGAGTACGACATCGAGCATCGCGTCGTGCGCCGTGGCGAGGACATCGCCGAGGCCATCGGCGGAAGGCAGCGGGCACGTGCCTGACCTGCGGGAGCGCGTCCTGTACCCCAAGGCCGGCTGGCTGAGCATCGGCCTGCTGGTGGTCATGGCGCTCGCCCTGACGTGGGCGATCCAGGGCGCGGAGTGGCTCGACCAGCTGGAGTTCCTGCCCCCCGTCGCGCTGTGGGCGATCGTGGCCGGGGCGCTCCTCGGCGTCCTGCCGCTGAGCGTGGCGGCCGTGCTGCCGATCGCGGCCGTGGTGGGCACCGGCATCGTCCTGTGGGCAATCGGTGGCGAGTACCACCCGGCGCTCGGCCAGGGAGCGCGCTTCGACGCGCTGCGCGACGACCTCGTGGGCTGGACGATCACCGTTCTGGACACCGGCTATCCGGCCGAGCTATCGCCGTACGCCATCGGGCTCGGCGCGCTGATCTGGACGACCGCGTTCATGGCTGCCTACGCGGTGTACCGCCACAACCGGGTCATCGACGCCATCGCGCTGCTGGGGACGGCGATGATCGTCAACCTGTCGGCGACCTTCACCCACCTGTTCGGTCATCTGCTGCTGTTCGTGATCGCGGCGCTGCTGCTCTGGCTGCGCGCCGCGCTCGTCGACCGCCAGGATGGCTGGCAGCGCCGGCGGGTGAACGAGAACCTCGAAGTGCCCACGGCGATCATGCGCTCGGGCATCGCCTTTGGCGCAGCCGCCGTGATCCTGGCTTGGCTCCTGACGAGCGTGGCGGTCGCGGCGCCGCTGACCAACGCCTGGCAGAGCTTCGACGGCGTGTGGACCACGGTGCGCGACCAGTTCGAGGGTGCCTTCGGCGGCTTGACGAACCCCCAGTCGCGCATCACCGGCTCCAGCTTCGGCTCCAGCTTCACCATTTCCGGGGAGTGGATCAGCAACGACCAGGAGGCGCTGACGGTGGCGGCCTCGCGCCCCGTGTACCTGCGCACCGGCACGTACGACGTGTACACCGGCCGCGGGTTCAAGCGCAGCGACAGCGTCCGGCGCCAGGTGTCACCCGGCCAGCCGCTGTTCCCGGGACCGACGCCGGAGCGACCGAGCGAGGTCGACGCCTTCGAGTACGAGACGATCGCGATCCGCATGCACCAGACGCTGGGTCGGAACCTGTTCACCGCCGGCGCACCGCTCACCATCTACGCCCCGATCGTCATCCTCGAATCGTCCGGGCAGCCGGTGCTGGGGGGCATCGAGGCCGCCAACCCGATCGGCGACGGCGAGGGCTACCAGGTCGACGTGGCCATCAGCAGGGCGAGCGCTGCCCAGCTCGCGGTCGCCGGCACCGACTATCCCGAGGTGGTGACCGACCTGTACCTCGACACGCCGGGCCTGACGCCCAGGGTCGCCGAGCTGGCCGTCCGGATCACCGAACGGGCGACGAACCCGTACGAGCAGGCCGACGCGCTCGCGGACTACCTGCACGGCAGTCCGCAGTTCACGTACGCGACGAGGGCGCCGGCACCGCGGCCCGACCAGGACCTCGTCGACTTCTTCCTGTTCGACGAGAACGGGCGGACCGGCTACTGCCAGTACTACGCCAGCGCCATGGTGATCATGGCGCGCTCGCTCGGTCTGCCGGCCCGCGTGGCGGTCGGCTTCGCGCCGGGCGAGCGGCAGGAGGACGAGACCTACCTCGTGCGCGAGGCGAATGCGCACGCCTGGACCGAGGTCTACTTCCCCGGCTACGGCTGGCAGATCTTCGAGGCCACGAAGTCGATCAACCCCCAGTTCACCCGCGTCGCCGGCGATCCGGCCGCCGCGCGGCCGCCAAGCCTCGACGGCGACCCCCTGCGCGACTTCGAGTTCGAGGAGCTGCGCGACCCGACCATCAACGCGCTTCCCTCCTTCGACCTCGTCGAGGGCGGGGTCGACGCCGCCAACCCCGATGCGCCCTCGGCGGTCGAGCAGGCGCGCAGCGGCAATGCGCTCCTCATCGGTGCGCTCGTGGTCGGCGCGGCGACGTTCATCCTGCTGCGCTTCCGCCACATCCAGCGCCGATGGCGGCTGCTGCCTGCCGGGGACCGCGCCTGGCAGCGCCTGGCGCTGGCTGCCGACCGCGCCGGTGTCGGGCCGCGCCCGTCCGAGACGATCTACGAATACACCGGCTGGCTCGAGGAGCAGCTGCCGAAGCACACCGAGCCGATCCGGACCGTGGCGGACGGCAAGGTCTGGCAGGCCTACTCCGGCCGGCGCATGACGGCCTCGGCGATCTCTCGTCTCGACGAGGCGTGGGCCCGCCTGCGACTGCCCCTCATCGGTCTTGCCATCCGCCGCTGGCTCCGCAACCTCGTCCGTCGCGGCGACTGAGCGCCCTACAGGGCGAGCGGCTGACCCTCGGCCTCGTCGACGTGGGTGGCGGTGCGCCCCAGCAGGTGGAGCGTGTCGTTCCATCGGTCGAGCCGCCAGCCGTCGTCGACTCGCGAGCACACGCCGAGCGACGCGTTGTCGACGTCGAGCGACCACGACGCCATGCTCGCGGCGCCGAGCAGGAGGCGGGCCCCGACGCGCAACGTGCCGCCGTGGCTGACCAGGCACACCGGCCACGGTCCGTCGTCGGCGTCCAGCTCGGCGAGAAGCGATGCCACCCGCGCTGAGACGGCGTCGATCTCCTCACCGCCCGGCGGCTGGCGGATGCCGGCGTCGCGTCGCCAGGCCGCGTAGCGATCGGCATCGCTGACCGCGAGGTCGGCATGCGTCCGGCCCTCCCAGTCGCCCTGGCCGATCTCGATCAGCCGTGGGTCGGGCGCGACCTCCACGCCGGCCGCACGGCCGATGGCGTCGGCTGTCTGGAGCGCCCGCGCCAGGCTGGAGCTGATGACCCGTGCCGGGCGCAGGTCGGCGTCCGTCGCCAGGCGGGCGGCGAGCATGTCGGCCTCCGCCTGTCCGTCGTCGCCGAGCGGCGGGTCGAGATGGCCCTGGAAGCGACCCTCGCGGTTCCAGTCGGTCACGCCGTGGCGCACGAGGACGAGCCGGCGGTCGGTCACCGCGCGCCGGCGGTCTGCGCCTCGAATGCCTCGCGAGCCGCGGCCCCGGCCGCGGCACCATCGGCATCGTGCCCGAACTCGGGGAGCGTGCCGCCCATGATCTCGAGCGCCTCGGCCATCTCGTCGATCCCGACGTCGCCCATGTGTCCGAAGCGCAGGATCCTGCCCGCCCACTTGCCCTGCCCGCCTGCGATGACGAGGCCCTTGGCGCGCATGGCGGCGTTGAACGGGCCCCACTCCAGCCCGTCGGGCAGCCAGGCCGCGGTGACGGTGCCGGACCGATGCTCCGGCGGCGCCACCGGCCGCAGGCCGAGCGCCTCGATGCCGGCCACCACGCCGCCCGCGATCGCCGCGTGACGTGCCCACGTCCGCTGGCGGCCCTCCTCGCGCAGGCGCTGGACGCCGATGCGCAGGCCGTAGAGAACGCTGATCGCCGGCGTCCACGGCGTCTGGCCCTTCGCGGCCCATGCGCGAGCCTCGCCGAAGTCCCAGTAGAAGCGCGGCATCGCGGCCCGCTCGCCGGCGGCGCGCGCCCGCTCGCCGACGGCCGCGATCGCGATCCCCGGCGACGCCATCCACGCCTTCTGGCTGGCGCTGACCACGAGGTCCACGCCCCATGCGTCCATCTCGAAGGGCATGGCGCCCAGGCCGCTTATGCCGTCGACGATGACGAGCGGCTCGCCGGGCGCCCCGCCGATCACCGCGGCCAGCTCGCGGAGCGGATTGGCGACGCCGGTCGACGTCTCGTTGTGGGTGACCAGCACCGCCCGATACGGCTCCGACGCCGCAAGGTGCGCCTGCAGCGCGCCGGGGTCGGCCGCGGTGCCCCACTCGACCTCGAAGCGATCGACGGCTGCGCCGAAGGCGGTCGCCACCTGCGCGAACCGGTCCCCGAAGGAGCCGATGGTCACCGCCAGCACCCGATCGCCGGGCGACAGCGTGTTGACGACGGCCGCCTCCAGCGCGCCCGTCCCCGAGCCGGTGAGCAGCAGGATCTCGCCGCTCGTCGCGACCAGCTCCGCAAGGCCCGCCGACGTCTCGCGCAGCAGTTCGGCGAACTCGGTGCCGCGGTGGTCGATCATCTGCCGGGCCTGGGCCTCGCGCACCGCCGCGGGGATCGGCGTCGGACCGGGGGTCCGAAGGTTCTGTTCCATGGCTGGCATCATAATCGGCCGATGCAGCCCACCGGGAAGTCCTGATGCCTCGCCGGGCTTCCACGCCCAACGCCACGACCGAGCTCTTCGGCGCGGAGGCGCACGCCGATGCGCCCCTCGCCGCCCGCATGCGGCCGCGCACGCTCGACGAGTTCGTCGGCCAGCCGCACCTCGTCGGCGCCGAGGGGGCGCTGACGCGGGTGGTCCGTCCGGGCCACCGGCCGTCGCTCATCCTGTGGGGACCGCCCGGCAGCGGCAAGACGACCCTCGCGCGCCTCCTGGCCGACCGAGCGGGCGGCACCTGGCGCCAGCTGTCCGCCGTCACGAGCGGCGTGGCCGACATCCGCGCCCTCGTCGGCGAGGCGAAGGCGCTGCGTGACGCCGGCGGCGCCACCATCGGCTTCATCGACGAGCTGCATCGGTTCAACAAGAGCCAGCAGGACGCGCTGCTGCCGCACGTCGAGGACGGCACCATCGCCCTCATCGGCGCGACGACCGAGAACCCGTACTACGAGATCAACTCGCCGCTGCTGTCGCGCATGCGGGTCTACCGCCTCAACCCGCTCGACGCCGATGCGCTGGGCGAGATCGTCGACCGCGCCCTGGCCGATGCGGACCGCGGCCTCGGCGGCCGCGTGCGCCTCTCCGAGCCTGCGCGCGAGACGCTCATCGACCTCGCCGGCGGCGATGCCCGCGGTGCCTTGAACATCCTCGAGGCGGCGGCCGCCGCCGTGGACGACGAGGCCGAGATCAGCCCTGAGGGCGTGGCCGAGGCCGCCCAGCAGCGCCTGCTGGCCTATGACCGCGTCGGCGACCAGCACTACGAGGCGGCATCGGCCTTCATCAAGTCGATGCGAGGCAACGATCCGGACGCGGCGCTGTACTGGTGCGCGTCGATGGTGGCGGCCGGGGAGGATCCGACCTTCATCGCGCGGCGGATCGTGATCGCCGCCTCGGAGGAGGTCGGCAACGCCGACCCACGCGCGCTCCAGGTGGCGGTGGCGGCGATGCACGCCGTCGAGATGATCGGCCTGCCCGAGGCGCAGTACGCGCTGGCCCAGGCCGCCGCCTACGTCGCATCGGCGCCCAAGTCGAACCGGGCCGGCGCCGCCTACTTCGCGGCCCTCGCCGAGGTCGAGGAGCACGGACGCCTGCCGGTACCGCTGCACCTGCGCCCGTCGGCGCATCGGCGGCTGGCCCGTGAGCACGGCTACGGAAAGGGCTACCTCTACCCGCACGACTACGACGATGCCGACGTCGAGCAGCAGTACCTGCCCGATGCGCTGGTGGGGCGCGTGTTCTACGAGCCGGGCGACGAGGGCCTCGAGCTCAAGATCGGGGAGAGGCTGCAGCGCCTGCGGCGGCGTCGGCTCGAGGCCAGGCGAGGTGCCAAGCCCTAGCGGCCGACGTCCGCCTCAGTTCGCCGCCTTCTTCACGAGCGCGCCGATCGTTGCCTCGACCGCGACGGACATCTCGGTCAGCGCGAAGGCCGTCGGCACATGGCGCCGTCATCGAGGTTGGCCGAATCGTTCAAGTTCAGGGGTTGACAGGCGCTCTGGCCGATATATATTACCGATGAGTTATATAACTGAAGGGTAATGGACAGAATCACGGCCCACGATCTGCTCAGCGCGACCTTTGCAGCGCTGGCCGATCCGACACGACGGGCGATCCTGACCCGCCTCGCGAAGGGCGAGGCATCGGTCAGCGAGCTCGCGGCGCCGTTCGAGATGAGCCAGCCGGCGATCAGCAAGCACCTGCGGGTGCTCGAGCGGGCCGGGCTCATCGAGCGGGGCCGGCAGGCGCAGTGGCGACCGCGTCGACTGCGGGCCGAGCCGCTCAAGGATGCGGCGGCGTGGGTCGGCCAGTACCGCCGTCACTGGGAGGACAGCTTCGAGCGCCTCGACACCTTCTTGGCCGAATTGGAACCACGGGACACAGGAAAGGAACCGGACCGATGACCGCAACACGCACCGACCGCGGCAGCACCGATACGACGACCATCTACTCCGAGAACGGCGACCTCACCTATGAGCGGGTCTTCGCCGCGCCGCGTGAGGCCGTCTGGCGGGCGAACACCGATCCCGAGCTCATCCCGCGCTGGTGGGGTCCGCATCGGCACAGGACGCGCGTCGAGAAGATGGATGTCCGGCCCGGGGGCGAGTGGCGCTTCGTGAGCGTCGACGGCGACGGCAACGAGTTCGCCTTCTACGGCGAGTATCTCGAGGTCGTGCCGCCGGAGAAGATCACCTGGACCTTCATGTTCGACGTTGAGGGTGTCGGTCCGCAGGGCGGCCCCGAGACGCTGACCCTCGAGGACCTCGGCGACGGGCGAACCCTCATGCGCGCCGTCGGACACATGGGATCCGAAGAGACGATCGACGCCGCGCTGGCCACCGGCATGACCGCCGGCGCGATCGAGACGTGGGATCGCCTCGACGTACTGCTGGCCGAAGGCTGAGGCTTCACCGGGGCCGGGCGTCCCGCGCGGGTGCCCGGCTCCGTCAGGCTTGCCCTTCCTTGACCCGTGGGGCGGGTCAACCGACCAACGAGCTCCTCGCGAGAGGCTGCTCCTTCGCGTTTTGACCCGTAGATGCGGGTGAACGACGCGGGAGCTCGGGCTCGATGGCGCCTTGACCCGTGGGGCGGGTCAGGCGAGCGCGGCCTCAGCCAACGAGGCCGAGCGCCGTGAAGGCCACCCAGGCGACGAGCAGCAGGACGGCCATCAGAGCGGTGAGGATGCCGATGTTGCGCAGGTCGCGCTCGACGTAGTGGTACTCCGCCCGTTCGCGCAGGGACAGGGTGGAGCCGATGGCGGTGGAGGTGGCCGGTGCGGCGTCGCGACGCGGGGCGGCCTCGCGCGAGGTCGTTTCGCCAGCGTCGGGAGTCTCGACAGGCTGCGTTGCCGGCGCTGCGGGACGCGCGGCGGTGCGCGGGACGTACCGCTGGCGGGCCTTGCGACTGGCGGCCTTGCCGGGTCGACGGGCCACTCGGATACCTCTGCTGCGAGCTGGAATCGGGCGCGCCACGCGGTCGGTCGAGCACCACGGGGCGACTATGATACCGCCGATCCAATGGCCGATCTCAACCGCCTCCTCACCGACAACCTGGCGCTCGCCTTTGGCGTCCTCGCCGGCCTCGTCGTGCTCCTCCTCATCGGCTTCACGGTCCAGAGCGCGCGCCTGGGACGCGCCGTCCGGACCTACCGCGGCCTGGTGCGCGACGGGGAGGGTGGCACCCTTCACGATCGGCTGGTCGGGAGTGCCGAACAGGCGGTCAAGGCGACCGAGCGGATGCGCGAGCTGGAGGCGACCCACGCGACGATCGAGGGGCGCACCCGGCGCAGCCTGCAGCACATCGGCCTCGTGCGGTTCAACCCGTTCGAGGACACTGGATCGGACCAGAGCTTCGCCATCGCGCTGCTCGACGACCAGCGCGACGGCATCGTCCTGAGCAGCCTCCACGGGCGCGCCAATACGCGCCTGTTCGCGAAGCCGGTGTCCGACGGCGGCTCGTCGCACAACCTGTCGGAAGAGGAGACGCAGGCGATCAGGATCGCGGTCGAGGGGACGCGACCGGGGTGACGATCGGGGCCATCGACCCCGAGCAGCGGCACATCGCCGCGCGGCTGGTGCTCCAGGCCCTGCGCCGCTTCCATCGGGAGCAGCCGCTGTCGGTCGACCTGCGCATGGACGCGCTCGTCGCGCGGGTCACGAAGCTCGCCGAGCGCCGGCCGCCGAGCCGCCACCGGGGTGGCGCGCGCCTGACCCTCGAGCAGGCCGAGCTGCGCCGCGTGATCGACGACCTCGTCACCGCCGGCACGTTGGTGCGCAGCGGCCGTCGGCTGCGCCTCGCCGATGCCGAGCCCAACATCGACCCCGAGATGGCCGAGCGGGTGAGCCAGCTGATCGCCGGCCTGCGTTCGGCCGGCGCGGCGCCGCCCCGCGTCGAGGGAATCGCCGCGCGGCTGGGCATCCCACCCACCGTGATCGACCAGCTGCGGGCCGCCGGCCAGCTGCGCCAGATCGCGCCGGGCATCGACTACCCGGCCGAGGTCTGGTCGGTGCTGCGAGCCCGGCTGGAGGGGATGCCCGGCGTCCTGTCGATCGGCCGCGTGCGCGACGAGCTTCACACCACCCGCCGCCATGCCGAGGCGATCCTGGCCGCGACGGGGGATCGGCCACGGCAACGGGCGCGGAGGCGCTGAGCGCCGCGCCTACGGTGGATCGGCGCTCCGCAGCCCGGGAGGCCTATGAGGGTCGGCCCATACGATCCATCGGCGCCGGACGCGCCTGAGCCGCACCCGGATGCGCGCCCTGCGCGAGACGCCCACCGATGGATCGGCGCAACCCAACCTCGGAGATGGCGCGGGCTCGGTCCGTACGATCCATCGGCGCCGACGGCGGCTGAGCAGCACGCGACGACTCATCTGCAACGCGACAGGCGAGCTGTCCGGTAAGCCGCTGATAACGGCGTGGTGAATCCGTCCTCGGCTACCATCGACGACATGCCGCCGGTGGTGCCCGCACCCGATCAGATCCCGTTCTTCGAGGAGCTGGCCGCACCGCCCCGCCCGCGCCGCCCGCACCTCCGCGTCCAGCCGCCGCTCCTCGCCGACCTGACCGCCCGCCAGCGCAGGGCAGTCATCCACGACGCCGGTCCGCTCCTCATCGTGGCCGGCGCCGGGACCGGCAAGACGACGGTCATCACCCGTCGCATCGCGTGGCTCATCGCGGAGAAGCGCGCGCTGCCGTCCGAGATCCTGGCCCTCACGTTCACCGATCGCGCGGCGGCCGAGATGGTCGAGCGGGTGGATCGCCTGGTGCCCTACGGGCACAACGACGCGGTGATCAGCACGTTCCACGCCTTCGGCGACAGGCTGCTGCGCCAGTACGCCCTGGAGGCAGGGCTGTCGGACCGGTCGACCGTCCTGAGTCGCGCCGAGCAGATCATCCTGCTGCGCGAGCACCTGTTCGAGCTGCCGCTGGACCGGTATCGGCCGCTGGGTGACCCGACGCGCTTCCTGTCGGCACTGGTGACCCTCATCGGCCGCCTGCGCGACGAGGACATCCCGCCCGCGGCGTACCTCGCCGCCGCAGACGAGCTCACGCGGCGTGCCGCGGCCGCCCCGGCCGACGAGGGGCTTGCCGAGGAGGCCTCCCGCCACGCCGAGCTGGCCGCCACCTACGACGCGTACGAGCGTCTGATGCGGACCACCGATCGGATCGACTTCGGCGACCAGGTGACCCTCGCGCTGCGCCTGCTGCGCGAGCACCCGGCCGTCCTCGCCGACGAGCGGGCGCGCTACCGGCACATCCTGGTCGACGAGTTCCAGGACACGAACCACGCCCAGTGGGAGCTTGTGCGCCTGCTCGCCGAGCCGCATGGCAACGTGACCGTGGTCGGCGACGACGACCAGAGCATCTACCGCTTCCGGGGCGCCGCGCTCGGCAACATCCTCGGCTTTCGGGCGGCGTACCCGCGGGCCACCAACGTCGTGCTCGTCGACAACTACCGCAGCCGCCAGCCGATCCTGGATGCCGCCCATCGGCTGATCGGGCACAACGATCCTGAGCGGCTGGAGGTGCGCGAGGGCGTCGACAAGCGCCTCCGCGCGCGCCTGCGCTTCGATCGCCCGGAGCCTACCGGCGGACCGATCGAGCTGGCCGGCTACGCCACCGGCTCGGATGAGGCCGATGCGGTCGCCGATCGCATCGGCGCCTCGCTGCGCGCCGGCCGGCGAGCGGGCGAGCACGCCATCCTGGTGCGCGGCAACCGCGACGCGGATGCGTACCTCCGCGCGCTCAACATGGCGCGCATCCCGTGGCGCTTCAGCGGTACGGCCGGGCTCTACCGACAGCCCGAGGTGCGGGTGCTCATCAGCTTCCTGCGCGCGGTCAACGACCCCGACGACTCGATCAGCCTGTACGACCTGGCCACCAGCGACATCTTCGGCCTGGCCGCCGCCGACGTGACGCTTGCGCTGACGAAGGCGCGGCGCCGCCGGAGCAGTTTGGCCGTCGCGCTCGCCGATGCGGTGGCGGACCCGGAGCATTCCCCGTTCGGCCTGCGTGCGATCGAGGTCGTGCAACGCCTACTCGGCAGCCTCGAGGCGCATCGGGCCATGAGCACCGAGAAGAGCAGCGGCGAGCTGCTCTACCACTTCATCTCGGCCAGCGGCTGGCTGGCGCGGCTGGCCCACGAGGCGCGCGAGACGGGGGACGAGCGACTCGCCAACGTGGCGCGCTTCTTCGAGATCGTGCGACGCCAGGGCGGCCTGCTGCGCGACGATCGGCTGCCGTTCCTGGTCGCCCAGCTCGACACGCTGATCGAGACCGGCGACGACCCCTCGACCGCCGACGTCGACCCGGACGAGGGCGACGCCGTGCACGTCCTGACCTACCACAAGGCCAAGGGGCTCGAGTTCGGAGTCGTCTTCCTGGTTGGGCTGGTCGACGACAGGATCCACGGCCGCGACCGGCGCGACGCGCTCGAGCCGCCCGATGGGCTGCTCAGCGACCCGGCACCCGACGGTGGCCCGGCACGGGCCGATCAGCACGTCGCCGAGGAGCGCCGCCTGTTCTACGTCGGCATGACGCGGGCGCGCGAGGAGCTGGTCCTGAGCTGGGCGCAGGACTACGGCGGCCGCCGCGCCAGGGTGAGCCGCTTCGTCGGCGAGGCGCTCGACATGCCGCCGGCGACGCCGCTCGAAGTCATCCGCCCCGCCGTGCTGGAGCAGCTGGCGCGGCACCAGGCATCGCCGACCGAGCCTGCGCCCGCGCCGGCGCGCCCGCAGCTCGGCGATCGCCCACTGATGCTGAGCTACGGGCAGATCAACGACTACCTCGACTGTCCGGCCCGCTACCGCTACGCGCACGTCGTCCGCATCCCGACGCCGGCGTCGCACCAGATGGTGTACGGACGCGCCCTGCATGCGGCGGTGCAGGCCTACCACCGCCGGCAGCTGGCGGGCCATGCCATGACGCTCGACGAGCTTCACGCCGCGCTCGACGCCACCTGGGAGTCGAGCGGCTTCATGACGCGCGAGCACGAGGACGCGCGCCGCGCCGCGGCGCACGAGGCGGTGGCCCGCTTCTGGGCAGACCAGCAGCGCGACCCCGCGCGTCCCATCGCGGTCGAGCGCGAGTTCACGGTAGCCTTCGGCCGGGATCGGCTCCGCGGGCGCTACGATCGCGTCGACCGCGACGAGGCCGGGCGGATCGTCATCACCGACTACAAGTCGAGCGACGTGCGGGACCTGCCGACCGCCAACCGCCGCGCGCGCGAATCCCTGCAGCTGTCGATCTACGCGCTCGCTCGCGAGGCGGAATCCGGCGCGCTGCCCGACGAGCTGGCCCTCCACTTCCTGGAGTCCGGCCTCGTGGGCCGCGCCGCGCCCACCGAGAAGCGGCTCGAGAAGGCCCAGGAGCAGCTGAGCACTGCCGCGGAGGGCATCCGCGGTGGCCGCTTCGGCGCGACGCCCGGCCCGATGCGCTGTGGCTACTGCCCGTTTCGCGAGATCTGCCCCGACGCCTCGCGGTGAGCGGTCGCAATCGGCTCGCCGTGGCCGTCGTCGTGCTGGCCGGCATCCTCGCCGTCGTGCTCCTCGTCAGCGTCGCCGGCCGGGCCTGTCCGGTCGAGACCGCGCAGCAGCCGTGCCCGGACGCTGCGCGCAACCGCGCGGTCGTGGTGGCGCTCGCAGCGGTCAGCGCCGCGCTGCTGGTGGCGCCCTTCGCGTTCCTTGCCGAGGTCGTCGCCCGGCGTCGCATCGTCTATCGTGGCGCCTGGCTGCGGGCGGCCCGGCGCGGCATCCTCATCGGACTCGTCGTGGCGACCCTTGCCGGCCTGCGGCTCGGCGGCGCGCTGAGCGTGCCCGTCGCCATTTTCATCGTCATCCTGGCCGGGGTGGTGGAGTGGCTCGCCGTCCGGCGGGAACGCTAGCAGCGGAGGCGCTCGTGACCAGCGTTCAGTCGGCCGATCGGCTCGGGGCAGCCGTCGACGACATCCTGCCAGAGGCCCTGGAGCTGTCGCACCGCGTCCACGCCAACCCGGAGGTCGCGTACCAGGAGCGCCAGGCGGCCGCGTGGTCGGCGGAGCTGCTGGCACGTCGCGGGTTTGCGGTCACGACTCGGGCTGGCGGGCTGGAGACCGCGTTCGTGGCGCGCCGCGCCGGTGCGCGACCCGGGCCGGTCATCGCGTTCCTCGGCGAGTACGACGCGCTTCCCGAGGTCGGGCACGGCTGCGGCCACAACCTCATGTGCTCGTCCAGCGCGGCCGCCGCGATCGCCGCGGCCGGCGCGCTCGGCGACGATTTCGCCGGCGAGATCCGCTTCATCGGGACGCCAGCGGAAGAGGCGGGGAGCGGCAAGGTGACGATGCTCGAGCAGGGTGTGTTCGACGACGTCGACGTGGCGCTCCAGATCCATCCATCGGATCGGACCAACGCCGAGATCGCATGCCTGGCGATCGCCGATCTCGACGCCACGTTCCACGGGAAGCTGGCGCACGCCAGCGCCGACCCCTGGCTCGGTCGCAACGCGCTCGACGCGATCGTGCTGCTGTACTCGATGGTCGCCCAGTGGCGGCAGCACCTCAAGCCTCGGGAGCGCGTGCACGGCATCATCACCCACGGAGGCGCCGCGCCGAACATCGTGCCCGACCTGACCAGCGGCCGCTGGTTCCTGCGGACGCCGATCGACGAGGACCTCGACCCGATGATCGAGCGCTTCCGGGAGATGGCCGCGGCGGCCGCAGCGGCGACGGGGACGACCGTCGTGGTGACCGAGGCACCGAATCGCATGCGGACGATGCTCAACAACCAGGTCCTGCTGGAGATCTGGCGGCAGGAGCTCGAGGCGGCCGGCTGGCAGGACGGGCCGATCGACATGAACGCAGGCAGCACCGACATGGCCAATGTCAGCCACGAGGTCCCGACCATCCACCCGATGATGGCCATTGCGCCCGAGGGCACCCCCGGCCACTCGCGCGAGTTCGCCGAGCACGCCGGCGGCGCCGATGGTGATGCGATGCTGCCCGTCGCCATCCGCGTGCTTGCCGCCACCGGGGTCGAGCTCATCGAGCGGCCGGAGCTGGTGGAGGGCGCCTGGGCCGAGCTGACCGCCGCGGGCGGCGGAGACCGGCGGAGGCGGCCGGGCTGAGCGACATCCTCGCCGGCCAGCCGACGGACGCGGAGCAGCTGGCCGAGATCTACGACCTCGAGCACGACGCGATCGACGAGGACCTCGCGTTCTACCGCGAATGGGCGCGACGGTCGCCC
Source organism: uncultured Steroidobacteraceae bacterium (assembly GCA_964449915.1). Lineage (GTDB taxonomy): Bacteria > Chloroflexota > Limnocylindria > QHBO01 > QHBO01 > JACDBZ01. The sequence goes on from CAYVCE010000049.1 coordinate 15,366, forward strand.
GGCAGCGTCATCGATCTCGGCTGCGGCTCGGGACGCCTGTTCGAGGCGCTGCTCGCCGGCGGTGCCACGCGGATCGTGGGCGTGGACGGCTCGCCGGCGCTCCTCGCCCGCGCCGAGCAGCGCATCGAG
>CAYVCE010000050.1:0-5009 GCA_964449915.1 uncultured Steroidobacteraceae bacterium
CGATCGAAGTCGATCGACTCACTGAGCCCGTCGCGGTGGAAGAAATAATCCTTGCCATCCTCGCCGGTGATGAAGCCGAAGCCACGATCGGCAACGACCTTCTTGATGGAACCACTGGCCATGAGAGGCCTCCTAACGGTAGAACCCATAGGGTACCCCACCGCGCGGCATGTAGCATCGGCCCCGATGACGGCGCTCCCGCCTGCACCCCCGTTCGCGCTCCGCTCGCGGCTCCTGTCGCCGCTGGCCGACGGGGGATGGCTGGACGAGCTCGACGGCCTGCTCGAGGTCGACGCCGCCGGTCGCATCACGCGCGCCGGGGCGTGGCCGTCCGGCGCGGAGGGGCCGGCATCGGCCCTAGACCTTCGACCGCTCGTTCTGATGCCGGGCATGGTCGACCTGCACGCACACCTGCCGCAGATCCCGAACGCCGGGCTCGGCAGCGGGCTCGACCTGCTGACGTGGCTGGACCGCTACATCTTCCCGCTCGAGCGCGCGTACGACCGCTCGGTCGCCGAGCGCGAGGCGCCGATGGCGTTCCGCGCCTTCGCGGCCGCCGGCACCACCACGGTCGTGGCCTACGCGGCGCTGTGGGAGGACTCGACCGATGCGGCCTTCGCCGCCGCCGAGGCGCACGGCATCCGCGCCGTCATCGGCAAGGTGATGATGGACCGGCTCAGCTACGACACCGAGATCGACCCCGGCGAGATCCTGGGGACGAGCCTGCGCCAGTCGGACGACCTCGCCCGGCGCTGGCACGGCGCCGATGGCGGGCGGCTGTCGTACGCCTTCACGCCGCGCTTCGCGGTCAGCTGCTCGGCCGACATGCTGCGCGAGTCCGCCGCGCTGGCGGCCCAGCATGGCGCGTACTGGCAGACGCACCTGTCCGAGGATGCCGCGGAGGTCACCGAGGTCGCGCGCCTCTTTCCCGGGTCGCGCGACTACCTCGACGTCTACGACCGTGCCGGCGCCCTCGGCGCGCGGACGATCCTCGCCCACGCCGTCCACCTCTCGCCGCGCGAGGTGACGCGCCTTGTCGAAAGCGACGCGCGCGTGGCGCATTGCCCGGCCTCGAACCTGTTCCTGTCGAGCGGCATGATGCCGCTGGCCGCATACCGGGCCGCGGGCATGCGCGTCGGCCTGGGGAGCGACGTGGCCGCCGGGCCCGAGATCTCGATCTTCAGTGTCATGCGCGCCGCGGCCGTCACGCAGCGCGTGCTGGAGCTCACCGGCCGCTCCGACGGGAGCGACGCGCTGCGTCCCCTCGACTGGCTCCGGCTCGGCACCCTCGACGGTGCCCGCGTGCTGAGACAGGAGGCGGCGATCGGCTCGCTGGAGGTGGGGAAGGAGGCCGACCTGGTCGCCATCGACCCGCGCTTCACGACCCCGTTGCCGACCGACGACCCGCCCGAGGCCGCCGACGACCTCGCCAGCCGCCTCGTGTTCCGCCCGCACCCGAACATGGTCCGCGGGGCGTGGGTTCGGGGGCGCCTGCTCGCCGGGCCGCCGGGGCTTGCCGGCATCGGCTAGGCTACGCGCATGGATCGCGTCGTCCAGCTGCTGATCAATGCCGCGGCGCTCTTCGTGGCCGTATACGTGGTGCCAGGCCTCGACTTCGCGTTCGAGCCGGAGAACGCGTGGCTGAAGTTCCTGCTGGTCGCATTCATCTTCGGCGTGGTGAACACGTTCATCCGGCCCATCCTCCAGCTCTTCACGCTGCCGATCACGCTGATGACCCTCGGGCTGTTCCTGATCGTCATCAACGCGCTCATGCTGCTGCTGACCGGCGCGATCTCGAACGAGCTGGGCCTGGGATTGACGGTGGCCGACTTCCTTGCCGCCCTGCTGGGTGCGCTGGTGGTGACCATCGTCGGCACGCTGCTGTCGATGGTTATCCGCACCGGCCGGCTGGTCACCTGACCGACGCCCCGGCGGCTCCCGGCACCGTGCCTCGTGCGTCCCAGCCGGTCGGTGCCCTGTTCGGCATCGGGCTCGCGCTGGTGATCTCCCTGGCCGGGCCGCTCCTGCTCTTCAACCCGCTCTTCACCGGGACCCTGCAGGCGCGGCACGGGGTCCCTGCCGCGTTCGACACGTCGCAGGCAGAGGTCGATCGCGTCACCGCCGAGATCCTCGGCGACCTGTTCGTCGGCGGTTCGTTCGATGCCGCCTTCAGCGGCGACGGCCCGCTGCTCGACGAGAGCGAGCGCTCGCACATGCGCGATGTTTCGCGCCTCGTGCAGACCCTGCTCGGCGTCACGCTGGTCGCGCTGGTGGTGACCGCCGCGACGGGCTGGCGCCTGCGAGCCGAACCGCGGCGCCGGGGGCGGATCATGCTGACCGTCGCCGGCGGGATCGGGGCAGTGGCGCTCGTCGTGGCCGTCATCTTCGCGGTCGCCTTCGACGCGGCGTTCCTCGCCTTCCACGAGATCTTCTTTCCGCCCGGCACGTACCTGTTCGAGCCCGGATCGAAGCTCATCACCCTGTTCCCGGGTGGGTTCTGGTTCGACGCGTCGCTTGCCGCCGGGGCCGCCATCGTCCTCACGGCGCTGGTCGTGGCGCTCATCGGTCTCCGGCGCTGGCGAGGCGCCCCGCAGACGCCCGCGCGACCCTGATCTAGACTCGGCCGATGGGCTCAGGATGGAAGATCGGCCGCCTGGCCGGCATCGACCTCAGGGTGCACCCCAGCTGGCTGGTGATCGCCTTCCTGCTCACCTTCAGCCTCGCCGATGCGTTCTTCCCGCGCCTCCTGCCCGGATGGACGGCCACCCAGTATTGGCTCCTCGCCGGCGCGACCGCCCTGCTCTTCTTCGCATCGGTCCTGGCGCACGAGTTCTCGCACGCGCTCGTCGCCCGTCGCTTCGGCCTGAAGGTCGTCGGCATCACGCTCTTCATCTTCGGGGGCGCCACGACCATCGAGGGCGACGCACGCTCGCCGCGCGAGGAGGCGCTCATCGCCCTCGCCGGACCGATCTCGAGCATCGTCATCGGGGCGGCATTCCTGGCGGCCGGCGCGCTCTTCGAGGCGCGCGAGGCACGGGCCCTCCTCGGCTGGCTGGGCATCATCAACCTCGTGCTCGGTGTCTTCAACCTGGTGCCCGGCTACCCGATGGACGGCGGCCGCGTCCTGCGTGCCATCCTGTGGCGGCTGCGCGGCGACGCGAATACCGCCACCCGCCAGGCGGCGATCGTCGGGCGCGTGGTCGGGTACCTGATGGTCGCCGGTGGCGTGATGTGGGCGCTCCGCTCGCGCGACATCGGCTCGGGCCTGTGGTTGGCGCTGGTCGGCTGGTTCCTGGCCACGGCCGCCGAGGCCACCATGCAGCAGGCGGGCGTCGAGCGCTCGCTGTCGGGGGTCCGCGTGCGCGATGGCATGGACCCAACGCCGGCCGCCGTCTCGCCCAACGAGTCGGTCGCCGACCTCGTCAGCGAGCGGATGCTGCGCGGCGACGACCGGTCGTTCATGGTCCGCCACGACGACGGTGGGCTGGCCGGGATGGTCACCCTGGGTGACGTGAAGCGCCTTCCACGCGACGCCTGGGCCGACGCGCGGGTGACAGACATCATGACCCGCTTCGCCGACCTGGCGACCATCGGCCCGGACGAGCCGTTGGCGGACGCGCTGCGCCTCCTCCAGGAGCGCGAGGTCGGCCAGCTGCCGGTCATGGAGCCCGATGGCCGCACGCCAGTCGGCCTCGTGACCCGGCGCGGCATCCTGCGCCTGATCGAAGCGCGCATGAAGCTCGGCGTGTAGGACCAGCCGATGCTGACGCTCGACGAGGCGTACCGGCGCCTCCTGGTGAGGGCGCACCCCGCCGACGTCGAGGCCGCCCCCCTTGCCGATGCTGCGGGCCGCGTGCTCGCCGATCCGAACGTGGTCGCCGCCATCGACGTGCCGCCCTTCGACAACTCGGCGATGGACGGCTTCGCGGTGCGCGCCGCCGATACGCCCGGCATCCTGCGCGTCGTCGGCGAGATCGCGGCCGGCGCCGCTGCGCTCCCCGCGGTCGAGCCGGGGACCGCGGCGCGGATCATGACCGGCGCACCACTGCCGCCCGGCGCCGACTCGGTCGTCCCGATCGAGGACGCAGCGGAGTCTGATGGCGTCGTCTCGATCCCGTTGCCGGTGCCGGCTGCCCGGCACGTGCGCGCCGCGGCGCACGACACGCGCGCGGGCGACGAGATCTGCCTGCCCGGGGAGCTGACGCCGGCGAAGATCGCGGTGCTGGCGTCGCTCGGGATCGGCACCGTCGCCGTGAGGCGCCGCCCAGTCGTGGCGATCCTGTCGACCGGCGACGAGCTGGTCGGAACGGGTGAGCCGCTCGGACCGGGCCAGATCCACGACGCGAACGGCGTCGCCCTCGCCGCAGCGGCTGCGGAGGCAGGTGGCGAGCCGCTCCTCCTGCCGCGCGAAGGAGACCACGAGCCGGGGATCGAGCGCGCCCTGGTAGGCGCGGCACGCAAGGCCGCCCTGGTCGTCACGTCGGGCGGCGTGAGCGTCGGCCGCCACGACTACGTGCGGGCCGTGCTCGAACGCCGCGGGGTCCTCGACTTCTGGCGGATCGCGGTTCAGCCCGGGAAGCCCCTGGCGGTCGGGGAGCTCGATGGCGTGACGGTCATCGGCCTGCCCGGCAACCCGGTCAGCGCGCTGGTGACATTCGAGCTGTTCGTGCGACCGTTCATCCGCGAGATGCTCGGCCTGCGCGGTGACGGCCGCCTCCACGTGCGTGCGACGCCCACCGTCAGGATGGAGAAGGACACGGCGCGACGCGCGTTCCTCAGGGTCAGGGTCTGGCACGAGGACGGCGCGATCCACGCGGAGCCGGCCGGCGGCCAGGCATCCTCGCAGCTGAGACCGATGGCGGACGGCAACGCCCTGCTCGTCGTCCCCGAAGGCCAGGACGCCGCCGAGCCTTCCCACACGTACGAGGCCATCGTGTTCGAGCCGCTCCTGCTGCTGCAGCACTGAGATGAAGCCGAGCCACCTCGATCCCGACGGCGCCCCGCGCATG
>CAYVCE010000051.1:0-3886 GCA_964449915.1 uncultured Steroidobacteraceae bacterium
TCATCAGATGCGTGGATCGGCCAAGCCGGCGCCTCGTGCCTGGCCGCCCCACGCGCAGGCCGGATATTCAGCCAATCAGCGGCCGATACAGCCATCCCGTGAATACTGGCCGGCGCGCACAGCGCCGTCAGATGCCGAACGGGTTGACCGGCTTGGGCGAGGTGCCCTGCAGGATGGCCTTGGTCTCCGTGTACAGGTCGAGGGCCTCGAGCGACTGCTCTCTGCCGTAGCCGGAGTCCTTGACGCCCCCGAACGGGACGCCGGGAAAGGCGACGAACGGGGTGTTGATGCCGACCGTGCCGGAGCGGATGCGCTGCGCGAGCCGGTGCCCCCGGCCTCCATCGGCGGTCCACAGCGTGGCCGCCAGTCCGTAGCGAACGTCGTTCGCGAACAGGACCGCCTCGGCCTCGTCGCCGAAGCGGGTCAGGGTCACGACCGGCCCGAAGACCTCCTCCTGCGCGATGCGCGAGTCGTTGGCCACCCCGCCGATGACGGTGGGCGCCACGAACGCATCGGTGTCGAGGTCGCCGTCCAGATCGAGCGGGCCGCCGGCGAGGAGCTCGCCACCGTCCTCCAGGCCGATCTCCACGAAGCCGCGCACCTTCTCGGCGTGGGCGCGGCTGATGAGCGAGCCGACCTTGGTGTCGTCGGCCAGCGGGTCACCCACGGACAGCGCCTTCGCCTTCTCCGCGATGGCCGATGCGAACGCGTCGTACGCCTCGGCCTGCACCAGGATCCGCGAGCGCGCCTCGCACGACTGCCCGGCCGAGTAGTAGATGGCCCACACCGAGCCGAGGACGGCCGCCTCGAGGTCGGCATCGGCGAACACGATGTTGGGACTCTTGCCGCCGAGCTCGAGGGAGACCCGCTTCAGGCTCTTGGCCGCGACCTCCGCGATTCGGCGTCCCGTCGCCGTCTCGCCGGTGAACGCGATCTTGTCCACGCCCGGATGCGCGGCGAGGGCCTCCCCGACCTCCGAGCCCGGACCGGGCACCACGTTGAGGACGCCCGCCGGGATGCCGGCTTCCAGGGCCAGCTCGCCGAGCCGAATGGCGGTCAGGGGCGTCGCCGATGCGGGCTTGAGGACCAGCGTGTTGCCGGCCGCGAGCGCCGGGGCCACCTTCCAGGCGGCCATCATGAGCGGGTAGTTCCACGGGATGATGGCGCCGACCACCCCGACCGGCTCGCGCAGCGTGTAGCTGACCACCGACGGGTTGACGATGTGCGAGCGGCCGTAGAGATGCTGCGCGGCCCCCGCGAACAACTCGAGCGTGGCGACGGCGACCTTGATCTCGGCGGCGCATTGCCACTTCGCCTTGCCGTTGTTGCGCGACTCAAGCTCGGCGAGCGCGTCCGTCTGCTCGTCGAGCAGCTGGGCCAGGCGGTTGAGCGCCCGCGCACGCTTCGCGGGCGAGGTCCTGGCCCAGGCGCCGTCGAACGCGCCGCGTGCGCCGGTCACCGCCGCGTCGACGTCCTCCGCCGTGCCCCGGGCGACCTCTGCGAGATCGGCGCCGTGCGCGGGGTCGAACGTGGTGAACGTGGCGCCGCCCGTCGCATCGCGAAACTCGCCGTCGATCAGGAGCTGGGTCGCGGTCATCCGCTGCATGGTAGCGCCGCGCAGCTTCGCCCGACCTCGCGTGACTGACCTACTCGGGCAACTCCAGGAGCGCGACGATCCGCTGAAGAACCGCGACGAACTCGGCCTGCCCCGTCATCGGGCGGAGGAAAGAGCCGTAGGCGTCGTCGGTGAGCGGGATGAGGTAGGTGTGGCTGGGGTATTCGTCGTACGTGACGAGCCACGCGACACGATCGCCGATGGGGACCCGGGTGATATTGGCGCGCGGAATGTCCGGCTGGTTCGCCCCGCCCATCCAGCCGTCGCTCTCGACGATCAGCACGGGCGGCCCGTCGTTGGACAGGCCTTCGTAGATGAGCTCGGTGTCCATCGGCTCCGGCGCGAACCAGGTGCACGCCGGCAGGTCCTCGTACGCCTCGTTCGTGTGCCACGCAGCGGGGAAGGTGACCGTGGCACCGGTCGAATGGGCGCATGCCTGCGTCTCGGTGAAGAGCGCGTCGGCATCGGCGTCGGCCACCGGCTCGAAGGTCGCGGCCGGAGACGGCAGCGGCGTGGGAAGCTCCTGGAAGTCCGGCAGCTCGCCCGACGGCTCGGCGAACGCCCCGGGGTCGTCGATGTCGAAGGACGTGACGCCGACCGGCTCCGCTGGCTCCCGGAGCAGCGCGGACGCAACGGCGGTGAACGCGCTCGCGGCAGGGCGATCGGGGACCTCGGCCAGCTGCACGAGGTACACGTCGTACTCGGCGCCCGCGGCGGGAAGCTCGAAGGCGATCCAGCCGGTCATCTCCTGCGCGCCCAGGTTCACGAACGGGAGGAGTGGCTGCGGCCCGGTTTCGAGCTCGACTCCTTCGAGGCTATAGCCGAGGTGCTGTTGGATCACGTCATCGCCGTCGAGGCCGTCCCCGTCCGCGTCCACCGCGAACCCGAAATCGATGTTCCCGTACGCATCCGACGTCTCGCGATCGAGCTGGTACGTGACGCGGACCTCCACGAAGAAGACCTCGCCGGCCTGGATCGCGGCGATGGGGATGTAGTCGGGGTACGACGCGCGCTCCTCGCCGCGCTCGAGCGTGATGACGCCGAACTGCCCTTGGCTGTCCATGGCCGGGATGCGGACAACGTCACCTGGAGCGGTCAGGGCCAGGGCGCTCTCCGGGGTGAGCGTGGGCGCCGGTGTCGCAGTGGGCGCGGGTGTCGCAGTGGGCTCGGGGGGCGGTCCGACGGTGCGAGGGGCCACGAGGACGAGGCCGACCGCGATGATTACTGCTGCCGTAGCGGCGACCGCGGCGATCGCTGGCGTGAACGGGCCGAAGGCGCTGATCCAGGTACGTCGTGCCTGAGGCACGGCCGCGGCGGAGCGCATCACCTCGTCGACGAGGCCCACAGGCAGCTGGACGCGCATGCTGGATCGGACGTAGTCGGCAACGAGCTCGTCGGTCGGAAAGGCTGGCCGTCCCGTCACGATGACACCGCCTGCTCGTCGGCCACCGAGGAGCCCGACGGAAGTGGCGAAAGCGCGATGCGCATGATCCTCAACGCGGTGTTGAGCCGCGACTTCGCCGTCCCGACGCGGACGTCCATGGCACCTGCCGTCTCGCTGATCGACAGGCCGAGGCCATAGTGCAAGGCCAGGACGGTCCGATGGTCAGCCGAGAGGCCCCGGAATGCCGGCCCGATCATGGCGCGCGCGTCGATCGCGTCCCGGAAGTCGCCCTGGGCAGGCATCTGCTCCGCGCCACCCGCCTCCAGCGAGATCGGTGCCGAGCGAGTCGCGTGCAGGTGCGTGCGACAGCGATTGACGCAGATGCGAGTGATCCACTGCGGAAAGCGCTCGGGATCGCGCAGCGTTGGCAGCTTGCGCCATGCCGCGGCGAACGTCTCCTGCGTGATGTCGTGCGCATCGGCGGCGCCCACGATCCCCGTGGCGAGGCGGTAGAGCTTGGAGGCGTGCTGCTGCACGAGCATTTCGAATGCCTCGAGATCGCCGGCTTGGGCTTGCCGAATCGGGTTCAGGGCTCGCTCGGTATCGGTTCTTACTCATCCTGACTGCAGCGGTGCCTAAAGTGTTCGTTCGGCTATTCCGCTGCGCCGCTCCCGTCGAGCAGAACACGGTCGTCCACCTGCGCGGCCAGGTCGACCTCCGTGACGGCCATGGTCGGCTCGTCCGGGCAGGCGCCGGCGGCCGGATCGTCGTTGATGGCGCCGATGAGGGTGACCGCCACAGCGGCGGCCGACTCGATGAGCTCGACGCGGGTCAGCTGGATGCAATCCGGACCGCCGGGAAGGGTGAAGCCGATCCGGATCCGCCGC